>JBGPBQ010000236.1:0-6448 GCA_041481345.1 Anaerolineae bacterium | reverse complement strand
TCGGTGCCATTTCGCGGGGAATCTCCAAAGAGTCAGGGGAGCACAGTCCGTGAGCGGATTGCCTGGGAGCATCTGAACCTGCAGCCAGCGTATCTCAACGAGCTTAATCATGATGTTCCGGTGGCCGTCGCAGATGTGATTACCAAGGCGTTGAATAAAGATTCATCAGAGCGCTATCCATCGACATTAGATCTGCGAGATGCATTTGAACGTGCCTATAACACCGCGGGTGGCGAAGCTAATAAAACGATTTCCATTGGTCACACTTTCTTCACAACCAAGCAAACGGTCCAGCAGGTCTCACCCCTGCCCAAACCCGTTACGAGAAATATCTCGCGTGACAAATTGGAAACACATGGACAATATAAAGGGCCGTACATGTTAGGGCGGTCTGGGGATTGGGCAAGACAGGTCGTCCCAATCCTAATGAATGAATTAACCATTGGTCGTAGCAGTGCCAATGGTCTCCAGTTAAAGGAATCAAGCGTATCGAGGTGGCATGCTACGATCATCCGCACAAAACGAGGAGTCTATATCCGCGATGAAAACAGTACTGTCGGGACCATGATCAATGGACAACGTATTCAATCCGATGCTCCGTTAAAACTTCACCATGGAGATGTCATCCAAATCGGTTATTTTCAGGTGTTTGAGTTCCGAGAGGCTTAACCAAATAACGACGAATTTGTAAAGAAAATTATTGTAAGAATATCTTGCAAATTATGATGCAATCAGTAACCAGACAGGGAGGTGAAATGACTGATATCTTGTTCGAACTTGATGGAAGCGATAAGCGAAAATATCCCATCAAGTCATCTGGTTTAACGCTGGGTAGTCATTCATCCAATGATGTGGTAATCCATGATAGCAATGTATTTGCCTCGCATGCACAGATTTTACTGGCTGATGGGCGGTTGTGGGTCAGAGACAACAATACGAAGTCGGGTACTTATGTCAATGGACAACCCATTGCTGGGCAGCAAGAAATCGTTGCGGGAGATGAGCTGAAAATTGGTTCGGCAACATTCCTATTGAAAAAGAACCCAATAACACAATCTTCGGGGAACCGTTCTCGGAAAGGCATTGTCATTGTGGGCATAGCAACAGCCACGCTTTTTTTATTCATCCTGATGATTGGTAATAGCGGTTTGGTAAAACCAGGATTGATCTTTTTACCCACTGCCACAATTTCTCCCACTCCGCCGGCGAACTCTCCTTTAATGATTACTAGCTTACCAAAGGCTTCCCCCTCTTCTATCGTCATACAGCCAGATCTGACAAGCAGCCCGACACCGAATTTCAATGCAAGTATCGCCTGTACTGATTTAGATCAATACAAGGATATCCACGCCTGCAGTATAACCAACCTCGGAACGGTTCGAGATACCTTATGGTTATTATTTTCACCTCATCGTTTGGAAAATACGAATAGCTTCAACCTTTCGGTAATCCATGAAGGAGAAGGACGACCCACTTTTACAGACAGAAAAGGGAAAATATCATTGGGTGATTTTGAGCCGGGAATGGGAAAAAATATTCTGTTACAAATGATTTGTGTGGACACTCTCATAGGTTGTCCATTAACCACTGTCCAAGTCCAATTATTAGCCAATAATGGTAATTTCCCCATTTCAAGTGTAAATGCGATCTTGGGTATTAAAAATATTGCCAGTGGGAAAACTGCTACACCAACAATGGGATCGGTCAAAGCTACCCAACCCACTCAACCGCCAACAATAAGCCCACCCACGCTGACCAGCACACCTTCAGATGCGTTTGGACCGACAGCAAGCCCGCAGCCATAGATAATTTAACTATTTGTTCAAGCCATTGTTATGGGAGGAGGAGATCATCTTATGGAGAATAATTCAAAGATTTCTAAAATTTGGAAAATCATTATTCTCACTTTCATTTCATTGGTCATCACAGGTTTTATCACTGCCAGTCAACCGGTTACTAGATCCATTGCGGATGGTCAAGCATCAAATGATGATTCTAATTATTTGATTGGCAGCGACTCTCGAGGTGGGATATTGAATGGTCTTCCCAGCCAATTTTTTATCAACCTCGATGAACGATTTCACTCGTTGTATATTAATGATCTTTTCCCGCCATTGACTGGCATCACAAGTAAATTCGGAATCAATCAAGTATTAATTATGGAAGATCCTCCTGCTTATAAATTCCCCTGGTATGACAACCCTTGGTATTACAAAGGTGGACCTCATGCAAGGGGATACAAACCTTGTCAATTGGGAAATAATACTATTTCGTCTGGTATAGATTTAGATAAATCAGATGGATCTGAAGTTTTAGCCATGGCAGATGGAATCATAGTGCAAGCAGGTTGGAATCCAAACGATAGCTGTTTCGGATTCTCAGTGACCATTGACCATAGCATAAGTTGCCCTGGTTGTGGTTATCAAACCATGTATGCCCACTTAGGGGCTAATCCTACGATAAATCCTGGTGTTGTAGTTGGATCTCATATTTCTCAAGGTACTGTCATCGGGCTTGTTGGCAATTCTGGGTGTGATCCAGCTATGGGAGGTCATTTACATGTTGAATTGCTCTACGGAATGCAACCAATGTCATGGGATGGAGTTCTTGTGGATGGTTGGAGAATACGTCAAATAACAGATTCGGAAAATCCGAATATTAAGTTGAATTATGAAGGAACCGCAACATTTGGATATGAAGCACAACAGAGCGAAATGTTATGTGGAACAAGTGCTACTGTTATTAATGGTTTAGATGGTACTCGCCGTGCTGATAAATATGAACGAGAATGGAATAAATTGCTGTCGACAAATGTACCGTTGTGCGGTGGTGGAATCAACATTCAATATAACCTTAATTCTCCACACAATCTCTGTACTAAACCAAATCTTGGTGTGACACCAACAGGATATGACAATATCGGTTCGGTTTTGTCACGTTCCGAAATAAATTACCCATGGGCAGAAATGCCGTTGGAGAATTTGAAATATCTCCCATACCTGGAACAATATGATACTGTTTTTATCAACTGCTCTCAAAATGTTCAGAACTCGCCAGATGTTGCAACTGCTATCCAGGATTATGTGAGGGGAGGTGGTTCGATCTACGCTTCAGATTGGGCGTATGAATATATCCGAGATGCATTCCCTGGTTTCATTACTTTCTATGGAGAAAATCCAAAAATTGGTTCGCCTGGATCAGTTGTTGCTGATATAGTAGATAGTGGACTTGCCAAATATATCAATCCAGATTATCCACCTAATACCATTGAATTAAACTATAATCTAAATATATGGGTGGTAATTGATGGTGTATCCGCAAATACTACAGTGCACTTACGCGGAGATATCCAGACTAGCATTGGTCAATTGTATGATAAACCTCTAACAGTTTCCTTTACTCCTTATCCCGAGAGTCCTGGAAAAGTAATCTACACAACCTTCCATAATGAAGCACAACAAAACGATATAGAGAAAAAATTACTTGAATACCTGGTATTGATACCAACAACTAGTGAATTAACCAAAGAAGCGAAAGAGTATATAAAGTCCTTCGGCGTTTATGCAAAAGAGACTAATATTAATACGATCGACATTGGTGCAATATCGCCTCAATTTACATACAATCTGGGTAAATCTGATACATTGGTTTTCGGGGCGAATTGGTCGGGAGGAACTATTGGGCTATCCATATATTCACCTGATGGTTCCCTTTACGACCAATTACTAAGCGACTCACCGCCAGTAGCCATAGTCATTCCTGAAGCCCAGACAGGAAATTGGAAATATCAGATTACAGGGATTAATGTTCCCTACGACAATTATCCCTATGTAGTTGTTGTTGGTCTCCCTTTTAAAAGCGTGTTCTTACCGGTAATTCAACATAAAGTTTTAGAAGGATTTAATTCCCAATTTAATAATTCTTCAGAGGGTTGGGAGATGAACTCCGGGGTTTGGACTGTGGATGATTATTTTTATTCAACATCAGGAAAACCCGGTACGTGGTCTACCACGAGCTATATTGATAGTTACACTAATTTTGATTACCAAACAAGTTTGATTAGGACTGGATGCCAACAATGTTCGTCAGGAGTGATTATCCGGGGCGTTCCGATGCCGTTTGGTAGTGAAAACCGTTGGAAAGAAGGTTATGGATTTTATATCAATCGAAATGGGTTATTTAGCGTCTTCAAATATACAGACGGGAATGCATTGGTAATCCAGGATTGGACCTATAGCGATGCTATTGCACCGAATGACAATTGGAATATATTGAGGGTGGCTACAGTTGGATCTGATTTTTATTTCTATATCAATGGGAACCTCGTTTGGTACGGTACTGACTCGACTTATACGAATGGGAAAGTCGGAATTGCTATGTATCGCACTGCTGAGAGCAGTGGCGATTATCTCTGGGTAGATTGGGCTATCCTAAATACGAATGGAGGTAATTTAAACTCTCAGAGTCTCAATGTTGATCAGCTCGAAATGAATAAAACCAGTAATTTAAATATTCCGAGTGATGATCGACTATCTCCATAATTGCCATCCTTATCGTAATTTACGACGATGGATGATTATGCAGATTATTAAAATTACCTTTTTATAAGAAGCAATGGTCAATGTATATTTAATCTTGAATCTTACAATTGGTTCTTCTTTTTATATTGTAAGAAAATAAGTACAGCAGATAGTGATTCAAATTGGTCAATGGAAACAAAGCTCTGGAGACGCGCCTTGGAATAAAAATTTTCAAGATCGATATTTCAATCATGTTGAAAAAGTAGGAGAGAACTATTTTATGTACTAAGGATTTTAATAGCGACCCTGTCGACCAGATAAATAAAAGCCATGAAGTTGCAATTTGATGGTTTGGATGAGTTATAGAGTCAGATGAGTATCGTATAGACTAACCTACTATAGGAATAGGAGGGAGTGTGAACCGCAGAAAGCAAAATCAAGTGATCGTTTATGTCATCCTGGCTTGTGTTGTATTTATCGTATTGATCATTGCGATTGCCGGAGGTGGTGGGACAAGAGTGCCAGGAATAACCCCTCCGAGCGTTACTCTTACAACCACACAACCCAACCAAGCTGTAATTCCTGCGGGTGTCGAGGGTAACCTTTCCCCCACTCAACAAGCAGCCTTTAACCGACTTATTCAAAATTCCAGTACACCTCCCTCAGTACGTGTAGAGAATGGGGTGATACGTTTTTCAACCATGACTGTGTTGGTTTCTGATAACCGTGGATCGACATCCACTGAAAAAGCCTTGGCCTTTCTACAAGATTATAGCGACCTTTTTGATATTAACTCACCAAACCAGAATCTTTCTATAATCTCTGCTTCAGTGGATGATCTTGGTTACGAGCAGGTTTCCTATTCCCAAACGGTCAATGATATTCCTGTATACGGCTCGATGATACGTGTCCAGATCAACGCTAACAATGAAGTAACTCTATTTAATGGCGGCTATATACCTGGAACAGTCCCAACCCAGTCCCCTGCCATCTCCAGCCAGCAAGCAGAAGCACTAGCCAGTCAAGGTTTGACAATCCCGGCAGATGCCAGTTATCTACCAACTGAGCTAATTTACCTTGATGAGGCTGTATTTAGTGAGGGAGTATCTCAACCACGCTTGAGCTGGATCGTGACAATCACAGATGCAACTGGTACAGAAAAGGTTACTACCATAATTGATGCTCTCACAGGAGAAATCTTGCGCCAGTATTCAAATATAAATGATTTTTCCATAGAGGTATGGAATAATCATGGGAAATCATATAAGGACACAGGTTCTGCAACTAAAGTTATGGATAGAGATGGTTGCATTCAGGGTCAAACTTGCGATCAGGATGCTATAGATGCTCAGCGATATTCAACGGAGTATGGAGATTTTCTAAGCACAATGTTTACACGTGATAGCTATGACGGTAAAGGTTCAATTTTTCGATCCTACACTCATGTGGTTTTTCCACAGGAAAATTTCCTTTGCCCAGGGGGTGGTCCAAATGCATCTTGGATAACGGATAAGAAATCGACCTTCTTTTATGATACTTTTAGCCAGTCGCTGGATGTGGTTTATCACGAATGGACGCATGCAATGATTTCACAAGCAGTTACTGGTTCCGGGTGTGATGGTCTTTGCTATGAAGGACAAAGTGGGGCATTATCTGAATCTTATGCAGATGTATATGCAGTTTCACTGGATAATGGAGCTGATAATAACAATTGGCGTAGTGGAAATTGGATAATTTCAGACTGGGAAATTGGTGAGTTAATAAAAACTAAAGAGTTGACTGGTCCTTTTCGAGATCTTTCCAATCCACCACGTTTTGGAGATCCGGACCACATGAGCAATTATAAGGACGTGATTTGGCCAAATTGTTGGAATGATTACGGAAATGTCCATTCGAACTCCGGAATACCCAATAAAGCAGCATATTTG
>JBGPBQ010000235.1:0-6480 GCA_041481345.1 Anaerolineae bacterium | reverse complement strand
TTAAATGGTGCATTTTTGGCAAATTATCCTATTGCGATGTAGCTTAGCTCTTGGGATGATAACTGCACATCAGGGTAATAAATCCCCGAAGTGTTATACATTAGGTGCAATCTGGTGCTTTGCCATCCTATATACACTTATAAATGCCTGAACGAAAAACTTGAAGGTGATGCAACCGTATAGTTTTGCCTTGATATAGTGCAATCCTGAATTCAACAGGTCTCCCATATGCTCCTGACCACTCGTTATTCGTTTGGCAGAGTGCTAATTTGATGAGTTGCTCAACCCTTGAGCATTTCCCGTAAGGTAAGGGCGTTGGCTGGTGCGAAGCCTTCAAAGTCATTGTTAAAGAAAATATATACCCGGCTCGCCCCTTTACCCACCAGGCTGCGGGCAAGCTCGGCAATTTCACCAAGCTCATCATGCGAATAATTGTAGGCGTACCAGTTGTTCCGCCCGTGCAGGCGTAAATATGCCCGGCTGGAAGTCAGACTATTGGTAAGTTTCTGCTGGGATGAATCGACATTGCAGATTGCCGCACCAAGATCTTGCAACAAGTTCAACGTCTCCCGGTTGAGCCACTCAGCTCGACGGAATTCTACCGCCACTCTGCTCGGGTCGGGAAATGTGGTTATAGCTTTGCGCAGGCGCTTAGGGTCATAAGGCATATTGGGAGCCACCTGCAGAAGGATCATTTCGAATTTATCTTCCAATAATAAACACGAATTGTAGAAAGCTCGGATATCCTCTTCCACACCCAATAAATATTTACGGTGAGTGATCAACTGGGGTGCCTTGAGCACGTAGCCGAAACCCTGGGGTGCGCGCTGGCGCCAATTATGGTAGGTCTGGTCCTTGAATGTGCGATAGAAGGTAGCATTCACCTCGACGGCTGAAAAATTACCGGCATAATAGTCGAACCAGGACTTCTTTGGCAAATCCTGGGGATAAAAGCGACCCTTCCAGTGGTCATAGGTCCATCCGGAGGTGCCAATAAAAAAGACACGGGTGTCTGGTGTGTTGGCTTCTATTCTGTCTTGCATCATAATGCTATCGATTGATATTATAGCTGACCTCACCGTTGATTAAATCAGAAGCGCTCTCCACGCTATTGCGCACAGAGCGCTTCACAACGGACCCCCCAGTTTTGAAACAACCGGTCCGCAAGGTCGCAGTTTAATTTACATGATTATTGACTCCCAATTCTAACACCATAGCTGCTCAAATGCGGCGCAGATCACTATTTTTCTTCTTTTTCTTTATTTCGTCTCAATCGATAGCTTTCTGAATGTGACCTTTTACGGTCGGCTTCGGTCATGCCCTGTTTCATCCGGTCGGACATCCCTTGATAATTTTCGGCCTCCTTTACTGAGATATAAAGGCGGTTCCGGTTGATAGTTTGATTGAGCATCCGGTTGGCATCATCCCTCTGTCCCTTCCGTTCCAGCTTTAATGCTTCGGCTGCAGTTTCTGCCAGCTCAACCTCGCTAAACCGTTCCATTAACTCTTTATTCTCGGGCGTTGACTCGACATCTTTTTGATCAGCATACTGGAATTCTACTTTTGTTTGATCTTCATACACCTGCCCAGGCTCACCCTGACCGAATATTTTGGCGGTCATAACTAAATCATCTGGATTAATATCCACAGGGATATGCAACCTTAAATAAATGTCCAGCGTTTTAGCAGACAACATATCACCGACATAGATCTGCAGGCACCCATTTTTATATTCCGTTGACCAACCACCCAACACCCGCCATTCAATGGATTTTGGAAGTTCGAGCTTGATCTCAACCTTACGGGCGGTGATCCCAACGAGCTCATCGAACTCCTTCAGGAAAATTTGAGGGATCCGATCCGGTCGCTCGATGAAATAAAAATTTCCTCCACCCTTGTTGGCCATCGCCTCCAGCAGGTGCTCGTTAAAGCCATATCCGACTCCAAACGTTGAAGTGGAGACGCTATCTTTATATAACTCAAAGGCATGCTGGGCGAGGATTTCCAAATCAGTTTCGCCGACGTTGGCAAGCCCATCGGTGAGCAGCATGGTCCGGTTGATCATTCCTTCCTGAGCTGCAGCAGCAATCTCCTTACAACCGGTCAACCAGCCATCACGGAGATTGGTCATGTTACCTGCCTGGATCCCTGATATTAATTGCTTTAATTCAAAGCGGTTCCCGTTGGTAACATTGATACTGCGGGATAAAACCAGGATCTTATCGTCATAAACGACCAGAGCCACCTGGTCTTGCCCCTGAAGCTGGTCAAGCACATGCCGGGCGGCTTCTTTCACATACTCCAGTTTTTCACCAGCCATCGAACCACTACGGTCCAATACCAAAGCCAGGTTGATCTTGGGTCTGTTGTTTTCATTTGTGGACACCGGCGCCTGCAAGCGAATTTCGAGAATGCGTTGGGTGGCTGATTCCTTCGAAATGAGTTGCTTATCTGAGTTTAGGTGTATATTGAGATTAGCCTGTTTCATTTGTTCCCTCCTTAGGGTTTGATGGTAATAAAATCTTTGCGAAGTTGATCAGCTGTTGAACCTGGCTTTGGGTATCAGGGTCCAAGGGGTGGCGCAGATTGAGCTCAACCCCCGGGGCAAGGGTGATGCGCTGCCAGGTCTCCTGGTCTGGAACTGTAGATGATGCCTCAGGCGAGCTGACCTTTGATTGTAATAAAATTTTATTTTGCCTGAATAAATTAGTTTCGGCTTTGTCACCAGTTCCTTTCGTCTTATATCTCGTTTGATCTTCCATCAGACGGTTGATGTAGCGTAAAGCATTTTCTCCGGGCTTCCCAGCTTGTTGGGCAGGCATTTGTTCATTTATCGAATTGCGGCTGGTGACCGGCTGCTCCTTGAGCTTTACCCGGACTTCGTCATCGGTCAGGCTGCTCATGATCTCACGAATTTCGCGCAGTGGTAAATAGGAATCCTTTAGCCTGCGGATGAGCTCCAGCCGGTCGAGGAAATTCAGGTCGTAGTATGAATACTTGCCCTGGTAGCTGGGCTGAGGTAAAAGCCCTTCCTCGATGTAGTATCGAATGGTCCGGACGGAAATTCCGGCGCGTGCAGCCAGCTCATGGATTAACAATTCTTCAGTTGTCATAGTAGGAATGCCAGCTCCATTTTTATTCTCAATTATCTGGGAATAAAACTATTATAACAGTATTACGTAATAATGTTAATGAGGATTTGGTTAATATTAATTATCTAGGGAGATAGACCCCGCTCGCCAGACATACAACCAAATATGATTTTATGAGAAGCCGGTGCTAAATTATTCAGCGAACATTTCTGACAAAACTACTAATACTTCTTTCTGAGTGCTGGCACTAATTTTTCCAAGCCGTTTGACCAGCCTTGCCTTGTCTACAGTCCGAATTTGATCCAACACGATTTGTCCATCTTTCCCCTCAAATCTACAGATAACTCGTGTTGGATAATCTTGTCCTTTCGTAGTCATTGGAGCGACGATTACAGTCGCGATATAGTTATTCATCTCATCTGGGGATATGATCAAGCATGGGCGGGTCTTTTTTATCTCTTTTCCAAGAGTTAGATCCAGATTAACCAGGTAGACATCGAAGCGATGGACTACCATTCCCACTCATCCTGATCCCATTGATTGGAGGATGGAACATCGAACAAACGATCATCCTCATGCTCTGCCATGGACTTGAACTGCATCTCCCATCCTCCACGTGGATTGTAGATCGTATGAATGATGAGATTATTGCCTTCAACCGTCATTTCCACATCTGTAGATAACCCTGCCTGCTCGAGAAGCGCCCGTGGGATGCGGATGCCACGCGAATTACCAATTTTCACTATTTTTGATCGAATGGTTGTGCTCATATTGATATCTCCAATGTAATTACATTGTAACTACATATTGTCCATTTGTCAATTACATTGTAACCGAACAAAGGAATTCACCATTGCTGACCGCACGTTTTATATTACACAAGTTGATCATATTGCCATTGGCCTTTCCGGTCCGTGCCCAGGATAGACTCGTCTGGCACCTCTATCCTTCAAAAGTCGCCAGCTTGCTTTAACTACTTCTCCTGCCTCCCCCCAGGCGAGCTCATATGGTGTCAGGTCGCCTGTAAAAACCGACCCGTCATCCAGCAGCAGAGAAACACTATCCTCGGAGTGACCTGGTGTGGGCAGGATCTCGCCTGGAATGCCAACCCGGGCAAGCAATGCACGGCTCTCAGTCGAAGAGATAATCACATTACCATCTAGTGCTATATCAATATAATGGTCCCGGGGCTTGGTGAACTGTTTCATCAAGGGGATTGACGCCACCTGGACATCGATTACCAGCAAGGATACCCCCACCAGCTTGAGCTCCTGGGCCAACCCTGCGTGGTCGATATGATAGTGTGTCGCCAGGGCATAAAGGATCTCCTCGAGCGGTATATCCATCTGGTGAAGACGCCTGCGCATAGTGCCCAGTGTGCTCGGGTAACCCAGATCCACCAGCAGCCGCGACCTACCAGCACTGATCACCCAGTAATTAGTGGACAGGTATCCGACGTTGACGATAGTGATGAGTGATTGTTCGTCCATTGTGATCATTTATATTGAGGCAATTATGCCACATGACAATTATTAATCCCTCAATCCATAAGGCAACTTTTCTGGATCCAGTGTCCTGGAAAAGGATGAACACAGACCTTTAGGCTTCCTGATTGATCCGATCGGTATGGCTAATATGCTGATTATTTGTTGGGTATAATTAGCCAATTTAATCACCCAGTTCACATTATCTCAGGTCTTTTGATAATTCGTACACTGCATTCCTGCAAGAGCATTACATGATTTTTCGATAGTACCGACTACCATGCGGGGAGCGTCTGGATCGATTTGCCTGGTGCTTAAACGATCAATATAATCATGACTGCAGGGCTGTTATATTACTTGGTTGAAATAGAAAGGTGAGGAGATGAAGCTTTGTCGTGATGCAGTTTTACGCGATAAATATGATGTAATTGTAGTTGGGGCAGGTTTGGGAGGCATGACGGCTGCCGGCCTGCTCGCCAAGCGCGGATTATCTGTGTTATTGATTGACCAGCAGAACAAACCGGGTGGCGCATGTACATCCTTTAAACGCGAAGACCATGTATTCGATGTCGGCGCGGCCATGCTGTACGGTTTTGGGGAAAAAGGATTCCGACCTTTTCGCTTCTTGATCAATGAGCTCGAAGAGCCGATCGATATCGTAGCCCATAACTAATGGAGGGAAGGCCATGGGTGAGAATTGTTTGGGTTTGTTATGAACCCTAGTTTGACTTGCTAGAGCTTACGATTAGGTCAGAAATCTCCGAAAAACAGGTTCAGCGCCTCGGCTATCTCTATCAGCTTTTGGCAATCAGCTCAGCCTCCAGATTTCTGGAACAGCGTAATCTGCAGACCATCAGGGTCTTGGAAGCGGACATTGGTATCGCCCCACGGAGTGATGACCGGCTCATGGACCAGGGTTGCCCCATGAGCTAGCAATCGCTCCGTTGCCGCTTCCAGGTCTGGCACTTGAAGCGCAATACGGACCTGGCCACTTACCCGTCGTCCCGCTTCGATTTGATCAACCGTTTGTGCCTGCGCTTCGTCGAACAGTTCCATGGTAGCAATGCCCAGATTGAGGATCAACCCTTTACCCTGCTCATTATTCCAGATTTTGTCTGGCTCAAGACCAAGCCCGGCACAATAGAATTTCAATAAGCGATCATAATCTTTGGTGGTGAGGGCAACGCGCATTTCAATGATTGGAGAGTTTGATTCCATAATGTTAATTCTACCTATCCATTTTTGGGGTCTTTTTTGCAGCTATATCCACTCGCTCAATTAGTTGGCGGATTGTACCCAGGTGATACGCAGCATGCGGGATCAATGCCATCACACCCTTCAAATAATCTCCGGTTAGCTCGTTTTGTTTTTGAAGGTTCTCTAGCAGCAGCTCGAACTCCTTCCTCAGATCGCTGCGCAGCTGCCGCCATTTTACCTCATCTGCATCGAGTGTGTTCCAGCTTTCGCTCCAATTTCCCTGATACGGTTTACCCTGCAGCGCCCCATTGGCATTCGCCAGGCTCCAGCGCAGGTGCTCAACGTGTCCGGCGATGGTTGTTCCAGGTTGATTGCGATTACTTGACCATGAAGCTTCGACGGTCGAGACCCCGGCAATGAGGCCGAGGATCCCCGAGTCTGGCTCGTTATCGATGAACCAGGTAGAAGATGGATCGGCTGGTCCGGCATAAGCTTCAGAGAATAAAGTGATAATTGATTGAATGACCTCTTTAGCGCCCATTTTATATTTCTCCAACGATTGTTTATTACAAACTCCAGAAAATGTGGTGGGTCCGAAATATACTCTGAATTACTAACAGAAACACCCTCTGCCAGCAGAGGGTGCTTAAGATTCATCCTTCATATCTTGATTAGTAAATGGATCATGGTTAATAATTATATACTTA
>JBGPBQ010000234.1:0-6534 GCA_041481345.1 Anaerolineae bacterium | reverse complement strand
TGTTGGACCATGAAATATTACCGAGTCGAGAAAGGAATATTATGTCTAGCACTGAATTGGAAGTCGGTTCTTCTGTACCCGATTTCAAACTCCCGGCAAATACCGGGGGCGAGATTGCGCTTTCTGATTATCGCGGTAAGAAAATCGTCTTATTTTTCGTGCGCGAGTACATCTGAATGCAGTGCCGCTCGCATGTCGCCCAGTTGGGGCGAATGAATGATGAGTTTGTCAAAGCCGGAGTGCAGATTCTGATTATTCTTGGCGACACACCGGATCGTGCCTGCAAGTATGCAGAATCGCTCAAAACACCGTTCCCTGTCCTAGCCGACCCTGAACGCGCGATCTATCATCGCTTTGAATTAACCAAGAATTTCATCGGGATTCAACGCACTGCTTCTGTCATAGTGGACCAAAACGGAATGATTCAGTACATCAAGCGCTCCACGAACCCTAACCTCTGGCTGCACGAAAGCAAGGAACTATTGCAAGCCGTTCAGTCGTAGAGAACTGCTTTCAATTTCTTTTATATTCACATTTCAAGCAACCAACAAACAGCGGAGAAAAACATTTAATGACCCATACACAGCAGGAATTTGCTAGCCCTTCATCTGAAGCGTTGCTGCAACAAGTTGCCGAGCGGATACGAGACCGCAACATCAAAGTATTGATCGTAAATAATGGAGAGGAAGCGCGTCAGACGGTGCTCGAGCTAATACCCCAAGGTTCAGAAGTCCACTCCGCCAAGTCGAAAACGCTACAAGACGCAGGGATTTTCGATACGTTGATGGACCCGAATCAATATAACGCGTTACGACACCAATCCATGAAAATGGATCGCAAAACCCAGATGCGTGAGATTCGAAAGCTGACCGCGGCTCCTGATTTCATGTTAGGTAGCGTCCATGGCATCACCGAAGATGGCATCCTGGTGGATGCATCAGCAACCGGAAGCCAGCTCGCTCCTTACGCCAGCACAGCCGGTAAGGTGATCCTGGTGGTGGGCAGCCAAAAGATCGTACCGGACCTCGAAACGGCATTAATGCGCATCCGTGAGTATGTCTTACCTTGGGAAGACGCCCAGGTTCGCAAAGCGATCAATATGGGTACTTACGTTGGCAAAATCCTGATCATCGAGCGCGAGTGGGTCAGCGAGCGGACGACCGTAATCCTGGTCAGGGAACCGGTAGGGATTTAGGTGCATAAAAAATGAAGAGTGAATCAATACGGAATAGCAGGCTGGACCAGCTAATAGCTGAGCTGAGCAGCTTGTGGAGAAACCAGCAGGACCAGGAGCGTATTGCTGAAGTCGTCCAGGCGCTCGGGAGGCGTTATGACCTGGAGGGAAAAATCGTCAAGGAGCCCGAGGTCGAAGATATTATCAAGCAAATGGCCAGCAGGCTGGTGAATTCCTACCCGAACTTGACAGTTGTTCATAACAAGAGCATCCTGGATATCGCCTGCGGTTCGAACACTAGTAAACTACCCGCCTCGTTCTTCCTTGGTAGCCTGTTTGGTGGCAGGTCAGCCCGTGCTCATCGGGGATTTACAGCCCTGTTCGAGCCGTGGTTATGCCGCATGCTGTTCGAGCTGGGTGCTGCGCCAGTGGGTGTCGATTTTGGTGACTTAGAAGGTGAGGTGTTTATTCATTATAAAGTCGACTTAGGGGTCTCTGGTGCGTTGGATTTCTTGCCCGACCATTCATTCGACGGGATTCAAGACAGCCGTCTATTCGGCTCCCCCGAATTCACAGCCGAGTTTCCATCTCAAGCAGAACGCTTGAAAGTTGGCCAGGAGATTGTCCGGCAAGAACGGAGATTATTGAGGTCTGGTGGGATCATTATCCATTCAGATGCGATGCAATGGGTGAAATAATATGTAATTCTCACTCCTTAGCGTGACTGGTGAACGGCCCTGTTTTGCGCGTGCGTGCCAACGAGATAGGGAGCCTGGTTTCCGTTTAAAACGCTGTTGGTGAAGCAGTGCACATCATTGAACAGGAGGTCTTAAATCCCGAACTACTTAAGTGCGTAGAACGCGACCTGCTAATTCGTTGATAATAAGGTCAACAGACAATAGATATACCAGTACGGGCGAAGCATCTGCCCAGACGGGTTATTACAACCCAAAAGATTTACAGGCGGATGCTTCGCCCCAACATCTCGCGGGATGGAATTGGGACAACTCCTGGGGGTATAATTTTTCGAGTACTGCATTATTTCCCAATTCACGCTATGGCTACGCTAATTGCACTAGTATAGTATCGATAAAACATACTTAGGAGTCAATCGAAGCATGAAAAATAATATCGCACAGCAGTTGGGATTCTGGTCATCCGTAAACATCGCAGTCCTAGGTGTAATCTATTTATTACTCCTGATCATCAATTTTTCAACACAGGGTTTCACCTTCCCACCCAGTCAATTCGTTCAGTTATCTGGAGGGATAATCACTTTCCTCACAATTCCCGGATTGATCGTTCAATATACCGCAATTCGTTATACCAATGACGGGGAGAATAAAATACTGGGATCGCTCGGGATCATCTTTATAACGCTATTTGCCGCCACTGTCAGCATCAATCGGTTTGTTCAGCTGACGGTCATTCAACAGGGTGGCTCCAGCCCAGATTTGGCACGATTTCTCCCCTATGCAACCGGCTCGGTCATGTTTGCGCTTGAAATGCTGGGATGGGGATTTTTCTCATCCCTGGCAGCGCTTTTAGTCGCGCCGCTCTTTCATGGCTCAGGTGTCAAAAATACCATTCGATGGCTTTTTGTGGCTTATGCTCTTTTTTCGTTCATGGCTGTCATTGGTTACGCAACGGAACTTCCTATTACTGCAGCGGCTTTTATCGCCTGGGGACCTATTCTGACGGCATTGGCTGTATTGCTGGCAGTGTACTTTCGGAAAGAAAATTAGTTTACTCGATCAGTCAAAAGGCGTAACACCCTGGGATGTATAATCGGTGCCAATATAGTAGGGGGAAAAGTAAACCCATTATGGGTGATCAGGGTAAAAAGGGAGCTCCACAAGAGCTAACGGAGATTAAAAAATGGAATATCGTGAACTCGGGCGAACAGGATGGAAGGTATCCAGTATCAGCCTGTGAACCTGGGCAATGGGCAGCGCGTGGGGAGCGGTAGATACGCGCGAATCGCTGGCGACGCTTAACCGAGCCTTGGACCTGGGAGTCAACTTCTTCGATACCGCCGACGCGTATAGCAGCGAGCCGTTGCTGGGTCAGCTGAGAAGGCAGCGCAGCGAGCCATTTTTCATTGCCACCAAAATGGGGATGGCGGTGAACCCCAATGTGCGCGGTTATAACCGCAATAATATGACCATCTTTGTCGAAAACAGCCTGCGGAACCTAAGGACGGAGACGATCGACCTGATGCAGCTGCACTGTCCACCCATTGGGGTCTACAACGCCGAGGTATTTGGCGTCCTGGATGACCTGGTGAAGCAGGGCAAGATCAGGCATTATGGTGTGAGCGTAGAGCGCATTGTGGAGGCTGAGAAAGCGATCGAGTTCCCAGGGGTCCAATCGGTAATGATTATCTTCAACATTTTCCGCCAGCGACCGGCGGAGGTATTTTTCGGTGAAGCCAAACGCCGTGGGGTGGGAATTATCGTGCGTGTTCCCCTGGCGTCAGGGATGCTCACTGGGAAGATGACGCGAGCGTCCACCTTTGCATATAATGACCACCGCACATACAACCGGCAGGGTCAGGCGTTTGACAAGGGTGAGACGTTCTCGGGGGTAGACTTCGAGACCGGGCTTAAGGTCGTGGAAGAGCTGCGCCATCTGGTGCCGCAAAATGCGAGCATGGCGTAGATGGCGTTACGCTGGATCCTGATGTTCGATGCTGTAACCTGTGCCGTCCCGGGAGCCAAGCGCCCATCGCAGGCGGAGGATAACATCCGTGCAGCCGACCTGCCTGCGCTATCTGAAGAGACGATGGAAAGCATTCAAGCTGTCTACGATCGATTTATACGTCCTAAGGTGCATGCCCTGTGGTAAGACAAACCTCGATGAACTTGGTCATTAGACCAGAAGAACCCAAGGATTACGCCGCGGTACATATAGTCAATGCAACGGCCTTTGAAACTCCAGCGGAGGCCAACCTGGTGGAGGTGCTGCGGAAAGAGGCGCATTCATATCTATCCATCGTAGCTGACGAGGATGGAGAGATCGTGGGGCATATTATGTTCTCGCCGGTTACTCTGGCAGGACACACCGATCTGAAGATCATGGGGCTGGGACCCGTAGCGGTGGTACCCGAGAAACAAGGGAAAGGCATCGGGTCAGCTTTAGTGAACGCCAGGTTGGAGAGATGTAAACAGCTTGATTATGGCGCAGTGGTCGTCCTGGGGCACAAGGGTTATTATCCCCGCTTTGGGTTCACCCCGTCGGTGGGTTATAGCATCGGGTGTGAGTATGATGTGCCGCCGGAGGTGTTTATGCTGGTCGAATTAGTCCCAGGATATCTCCAGGGTGCAAAGGGGATTATCCAATATCACGCTGCGTTCAATGACATGTAAACTTTAAGATGTAGCTTATATCAAAGTGGTGAGATCCAACAGGTAATACTGCAACAAAACCACCTTTATGCTACCATCCAGTATCCAAAGGATTTCGGTTCGATTCGACACTAATGGTCGCCGCATACTAACTTGTAATCAGTAATTTCAAATAAATTGCACCCGTTGTTTGTGTAATACCAACCATGAGCATCAATTATGCAACCCAGGAACTGGCCCTCACTAGGGAAACCTTTTCCGGTAAGATATACTTTTCCCATGATCTTATGATTAATATAATCATGCGAACCACAAACGTAAGATTCTGCCCACCGCAGGTTACCATGCAATATTTGGAATGGAGGGGGAGGTTTAATCATTGTTCTGAAAGAGACCAGCGGTGAAGCGATCAAAACGATCGAGATGAGTATTATCATGCTATTCTTCATTTTTTCAGCCCCTTTAATTTATCGTGCTATCTTTGAACGAGAATCACCTTATTTCTGATGACCGATTATCTATACTTTAGCAAGAAGTCGCAAAGCAATTGCAAACTGAGGACAAAATATCTGAAAATAGGTTAAAATAGATTAAGAATCCCTTGGTAGACGGCTTTTGATCACCGTTCACATCGTTAAGACCCAGACCCACAGGTTTCCCTCAAGGATAGGATATGGCGGGTTTATCGATCCACCTATTGGGTCAATTGCATGTCGCCCTGGACGGGCAGACCGTCACCAGCTTTGAGTATGATAAAGTCCGGGCACTGCTGACGTACCTGGCAGTTGAATGGCAGCGCCCTCATCGCAGAGAGGCTCTGGCTGGTTTATTCTGGCCGGACCAATCCGAAAAAGCGGCGCATGACAGCCTGCGCAACGCCTTGTCCAAGCTGCGCCATGCCATCGGCGACCAAGAAGCACAACCACCCTATTTGATCATCAACCGGGAAGAGATTCAATTCAACCTGCACAGTAATGCCTGGCTGGATATGACCGCCTTTACGAACCTGCTGGATGAATCGGCGCGCCATCCTCATACCAGTTTGGAAGCCTGCCCGGAATGCCTGGAACGACTGGAGCAGGCGGTTGCCCTCTACCGGGGTAGCTTCCTGGCGGATTTTTATCTGCCGGATAGCCAATCGTTTGAGGAGTGGTGCACCGTATTGCGTGAGCATTTACAACGCAGGGCGCTCGAAGCCCTGCACGTGCTGGTCACAGCTCACTCCAGGCGCAACGAGCTCAGCCAGGCTTTACCCTATGCCTACCGACTGGTGGAACTGGAACCCCTGGATGAGGAATCTTATCGGCAGATAATGCGCTTGCTGGCTCTGAATAGTCAACCCAATGAAGCCCTGGCGCAGTACAAACATCTACAGCAGTTACTGGTAAGTGAGCTGGGTGTCGAACCAGCAGATGAAAGCCAGGCGCTCTATCACCAGATCCTCTCAGAAACCAAAGGAGAGCAGAGAATTGGCAACCTACCCGCCCCTCTGACCCCATTGATCGGTCGCCAGGCTGAGCTGGCAGAGATACAAAACCGCATGGAAGACCCTGACTGCCGGTTGCTGACCATCCTGGGACCAGGCGGGGTGGGAAAGACCCGGCTGGCAGTAGAAGCAGCCCAGGCACTACGCTATGACTTCCCCCACGGGGCATACCTGGTGCCGCTCTCCGCCCTGCATGGACCTGAAGCGCTTGTCCCTGCGATCTCAGAGGCCTTGCGGCTTTCCCCGGGCAAGAGCAAAAGCCTGCGCCAGCAGGTGCGGGATTATTTACGCCAGAAGTGCCTGATATTGGTGATGGACAGTTTTGAGCAAGTGCTGGAGGGGAATGAGATCGTAGCTGAGCTGCTTCAGGAGGCTCCTAAGCTAAAAATCCTGGCGACCTCGCGGGTTAAACTCAATATCGAAGGGGAACAAATCTACCCCCTGAAGGGGATGAATTATCCGCCTCCCGACCAGCTGGAAACCGCCATGCAGTTCAGCGCAGTCCAGCTGTTCTCAGCTGGGGCGCG
>JBGPBQ010000233.1:0-6550 GCA_041481345.1 Anaerolineae bacterium | reverse complement strand
TTCATGCGTGGCGCCAGGACGAAACCGATGTGTTCTTCTGTAAGGTTGGATTGGTTAAGCTCGGTCAACTCCATGATCGCCAGCAGACCCGCCCGCTCTGTGTGCCGCAGTGCATCCAATCCAAGCTGAAGCAGGTAGCGTGTATCCCCTTTCAGTAAGGCAATATCCGCCACAATACCCAATGCCGCCAGGTCGAGGTACCGCCGGGGTTTTTCATCATCTCCTTCGAGATGCCACAATTCTTCAACCAGTTTATAGGCGACGCCCACTCCTGGAAGGGTGCTCAACGGATGTGCCTGTGGCAGTTTCTTAGGGTTCACGATGGCCTCAGCGTCCGGCAGCTCATCAGGGAGGTCATGATGGTCGGTAATTATGACCGGAACGCCGTTTTTCTTGGCAAAATCGATCGCCTCATACGAGGAGACACCGGTATCACAAGTCACGATTAAGTCCACGCCTTGGTTCAGGAATTTTTTTAACACCGGCAGGCTTATGCCATGCGATTCTTCACCCCGGACGGGGATGTGGAAGACCACATTTCCACCCATAGCCTGCAGCGCTGAAACCAAAATCGTAGTGGAGGTCTGTCCATCGACGTCAAAATCACCCCAGATGCCGATTTTCTTTTTTGTGGATAAGGCTTCCCGGATGATGATGACCGCCTTTTCCAGGTCCGGGAGGTCAGATGGAGGTGCAGGATGGTATTCTTCAGGGGATAGAAACCCCCGGGCAGCCTCAATATCGGTCAGGTCGCGTGAATACAATACCTGGCTGACTAATGGATTTCCACCAATGAGGTGCAAAAAGTCCTCGGGTACAGTAATATCTTGAGGTTCAAGCCAGGTTCGAAGCATAGTGGGTTAAAACTCAATTTCTCCGATTTGGTCAAAATCGATCGTGACTTCATCCGGCGTCTCAGGTTCGAGCCATTCTTCCAGGTGTTCTAAATCACCGGGTTTAACCCCTCGATTACATAGCGAACGATAGGTGCAGAACAGGCATCGCTTCACATCCGGAGTTAACGGGTAGATGGTTTCCGTCTTTTTATCGATAGTTGAGACCAGGTTCCCCAGGAATCTGCCGTCCTCCTGATAGCTTGGTTGGTCATATTGGAAACGTTCAGGTTGTTCGGGCTGGTTGGCGAACCAGTAGACCATCTCAATTTGCCCTGGGTCAAGCGGCTCTCCACCAGCGAGCCTGGGTCCTGCGCCAGTTAATACGAACGGGTACACATGAGTTTGCAGGCGGTCTGCCAGCCACTTCCGCCTGGGATGCTTCTGCGAAGTCTTCCAGTCCAGGATAGTCCACTTGCCGTCCGGTCGAATCACCAACAGGTCATACTTGGCAATCAGGCGGAATTCGTTCACCGCAACGGAAAGGGTGATCTCTTCATATCGATGGCTGGCAGGATCATTAATTAATTCAAGCGTACCATCCCTTGTGGATTTCAGGTAATTACCCCACATGGTCTGCAAGACATCATCATCGGATATGGATTGTGAGATTTGAACCTCAGGTACGCCGATCAGGTGTTGATGAACGGTTTTATGAAATTTCGACCCCAGTTCGATCAAGCGCTCATTTTCCAGGTAAGGCTCCGCTTCTACTGCTGGCCAGGCCTGGTGGAGGATGTGCCGCAACTGAAAGCGCCTCTGGCAATCCACATAGTCCTGCAGGTTACTTTGGCTGAATATGAATCCTTTAGGCCGGCTCATCTTGGATCTCTCCACGGGTTTCCAGGTATGACTTTAACGCCATTAACGGCACAGCGGGCAATGATTCTCCACGACGGCCGTTATTCCAGGTGATGATAAGCTCCTTTTTGGCGCGTGTGATGCCGACGTACAGCAGCCGCAGCCGCTCGCGGGCATAATCATTACGCGCATCGATCGTCGCAGCCCCTTCCTGGTACCATTGATATTCATCGGTGAAAACCAGTGTATTCAATTGTGCCAGGGCTTCCGCTTCGATGTTTAAGAAATCCCTGATATACCACTTTTCTGAAATATAAGGATCGCCCGTTATCCCAGAAGGGAAATCGTAATTGTTCACCGACATAAGGTAAACCCGGTCCCATTCCAAGCCCTTGGCTTTGTGCATGGTGGAAACAACGACTTTCCCCTTGTACTTATCCGGTTCGAAACCTGAATCGCTGTCGCTAAATCCAATGAAACGGCGCTCATTCCTGGCGATAACCGCCAATTCATCCGATAATTGGATCAGGCGCCAATCCGGATGGGTATCCTGTGCCCTGCCCAGGAGCACTGCCAGTTTATGCGCCACTGCCAGCTCACCCGGGTCCGTCAACAGATCCTGAGCTAGGGTGAGCGCAACCTGGTCGATGGGCAATAATACCAGGCCCTGCCAACGTCGGACTAGCAAGCGGAATTGATTGAGCACCTCATAAGCCTCCGGTGAGCGCTCAGCCAGTCCGGAATCTTCCAGCCAATCTTTGCCATTCACCGGCCAGAGATAGTCCTCAACGTGGGCGATCTTGTGCAAGACCTCGGCAAGTTTTTCCACCTGCGCATGTTCCACTTCATTTTGCCGGCTGTCCCGATTCCAAACCCTGAACACAGTAGCGAGCTTGCTCGAAGATCCCGGGTCTGCCAGGTAGCGCAGGATATTCCCCAGGCTGCCGGCTGAAAAACGGGTGCTGCTTGAGCTGCGGAGCAGGTCATCATGGTAGGGGATGTTCCTCTTCCGTAACTCATCGACCAGATCAAATGCGCGCAAGTTGCGTGGAGCCAGCACCGCCACGGTGGACCCTGCGTGGTCAGGGAGCCAGCGCTGGATGCTATCCGCAACCGCCTGGATTTCATCCGCTGGGGTGAACTTTCGGGAAGCGATGTTGATGTACGTGAGGTCATCGCTTGGGTTGGGTTGTGGGTCATCAGCTGAGGTTGGCTTGATCAATGGTGAGGATTGCAGCGCATTGCGGACTGCCTCTACCGGATGTTCATTATTTGTCCAGCTTACCAGGTAATTGGCTAGCCCAATTAATCCCAGTGTGGAACGACCAGAATTTGGCAGCTCCTTTTCAGCCACACCCGGCTGTTTAATAAACCTGCGCAAATATTCGGGGTTGGCCGTGGTGAAGGTTTCATATATTGCCTGGTTGGGGTCGCCTACCCGCACCCAATTACCATCTTCCCCCGTGAGCAGCTGGAGGATTTGCTCTTGTAGCAGGCTGCTGTCTTGGGCTTCATCCTCAAGGATATAAGGCCAGCGGTGGCGCAGCCGCTCCAACAAGGCGGAGTCCCATTCTAAAGCGTACAATGCAAACCGGATGAGGTCATCAAAATCGACGGCTCCACGATAAATAAGTGCATTTTGGTAATTTTCATACATTTCCAACCCCATCTCCGCCAGCGTAAGTGAGATTGGCAGTTGTTTAACTTTTACGCGAAGCTGTTCAGGAGTATAGCGGTGGTCTTTCGCCAGGCGAATGAAGCTCAAGGCGACTTCTTTAACCAGCCGTGGTAGCTGCTCGCGTTTGGCCCACTCCCGTTTTGAATCGTCCATGTTTGGGTCAAGATAGGGTTCCAGCTCATTGGGGTGGCTTGTTAGCCAGGCTTGGGCGACCCCATCGCGTATGGATTCTGATTCTCTTTCATCAATGATCTGAAAATTCGTATCCAGGCCCAACAGCTCAGGGCGTTCCCTGACGATATCATGGGCTAACCCATGCAGTGTGCGCACACGGTAACCGATATTCGGGATCAATCCCCTGGCTTCGATGAAGGAGCTGATGCGGCTGTAGAAGTTATCCACCGAAGAGTTGACCAGAGTGACGATCAATATCTCCTGGTCATCGAGCAGGATCCCGCGCTTTAACAAATCCGCCGCGAGGAAGGATAAAGTCCAGGTTTTACCGCTCCCTGGCACAGCAGAAATGCCCATTCTGCCGCGTTGGTAGCTCAAAATATCTTTTTGCTTGGGGCGGAGTTTAAACATAATTTTAAATTAACGATCCGCAGCTAAAGACTGCAGGATGCGGTGGAATGCCTGTAGAAGAGGCCCTCGCTGCTCATATCCCTGTTCGTTATACTCGCTTAATCCCAGGTATATCTTTTTTCGGCAGCGGTTTAACAATCCAAAGACTAGGGCGTAGAGCACCTGATCACCGGTCTCCACTTCTTCGACGTCTGTCCACACTTTACCGGGGAACCAGTTGCGACTGAGGACGTAAGGATGGGTGAGGGGCTGGTAAAGGCGTTCCGCCCAGCTGCGGTTGCCAACATCCAGCCAGAACTGCACATCCACCGGATAATTGCTGATCAAGTAGGTGTAGGCGGGTGCGATGAAGACCGCATCTTCCTCCTGGGTTTGCCAGCTGGGAATATATTGAGCCGCGATCACACCGTCGATAGCCATCTGGATATATTCTTTGCCCATATCAGCACCAACTTCATCGAGGCTGTCGCCAACGACCCTGCGGAAATTCCGGATCGACTCTACCAGGTTGGAGGTCACCTGACCATAATCATAGCTGAAATGGAAACCAAACCCTGGTTGTGAGAGCACCTCGCCAAACAGCCGGCTGATAAAGTGGTCCAGCTCTCCCGGACCCGACTGCCTGTATTCTTCCAGCCATAAACGCAGTCTTTCATACTTCTCTCCGATCAAGTAGGAGATGCGTTCCTGGGCCGCGGGGAGTATCTGTTCGAACGGTGAGAGCGAGGGGGTCTCATCACGAATGCGATAAACAATATCTGCCAGGATTTTTGCGCGGATCAGGTCCAGGCCATCAATCGCCTGCATTAAGCTTTGGGCAACGTCGAATTTCGTCGGGGTGGTTCCCCAGACGGGACTGGCCAGGGAGGCAAGGGTGAATAAGCACAGCGTTGCAGGCTCCTCTCGAAGACTGCGTGAAGGGCGATGTGTTTTTACCGCGATATTCTTGCTTTCCAACCGATTGACGATCGAATAGCGTAAAGAGTCGGACAAGAACGGCGCCAAAATGACAATATCTTTGGGATGGATCCCTTCGTTATTTACCAGGAGCTCAATTTGGTCAGTGATCCAATCCAACATCTGTGGGTAGTACGTGTGCGTCTGGTGAGTCAGCGCCAGGCGAGGGTCGACCTGCGGAATAGGAACCAGCTTTCGCAGGAGTGAATTCTTGAGGCGAGCGGCCAGCGAGCGAATTTCTGGCGACGTGACAAAAGAGTCTATTAATGAAAATGACTTGCCGCAGAACTTTTTTAATTGATATGCACTAACTGGGTCTGCACCCAGGAAGCGCCGGTAGCCCGCATCGCTGTCATAGATCACCAGGCACGATTCTGCCTGGGGGATCCATCCCGCCAGTAAATCGTGCGTCACGGGAACATCTTCTTCTATGTTATCAATTAGCAAATGCTGGTAGGTGCTTGTGAGAAACTCCCTGCACAGCTGCGATTTCCAAAGATGGTGCCAGAATATCTCAATCTGCAAAGAAAAATCCAACAGGTTGTGCTTCAGGCAATATTCACGGAACAAGGATGCACAGGTTTGCGCATCCTCATACACCCTCGATTGACCTGGCTCACCTGACCAGGCTGACTTCAACCGGTCACCAATCTCGTTATACGGGAACCCTACGACAGCCGCTTTATTGAGGTTATCGATGATCTGGCTATAGATGCGGTTGCGGTCGATCGTGACCGATCCAAATAACCCATCATTGAACAACGGGCGAACGATATGTGCCATGTAGTACTGCGCCGTCTCAAGATTAAGGAATGTGGGGGGAACCTCCGGCCTGGAAAAACCTGCGGTTTCAGCAACGATCGGCCAAAATAAATCCACCATTCTCTGGGCTAATCCACTGAGGGTAGCCAAAGTTACCATTCCACCGGCGACTACACCGGGCGCGTTCATCGCATCCAGGTACAGCACTCCTAACGTCCGCTGCGGTACGAGCACCAGGATAGAGTTCCCCATTACACCAGCACTCATCAGGTAGAGCATACGCTCTATTCCAACCGTGGTTTTACCAGTTCCGGCGGGTCCTTCTAAGAATATCTTTGAACCAACTGGAAGCTCAATGATCTGTCGTTGGCTCGAGCTAATCGGAGGGATTTGCATCGTGTTTATATCGAAAATTGACCTGCTTGCTATTGTTCATCCCCAGCCTACAATATTGCTGGAGGTTCGTATTATGTTCCGATGAGGATTAAGATCCCGATTGGATCAGAATGTTTATGCCCGATGTATTGTATTCGATATATTCGGAACCTTCAATTGATTGGCAACTATATATATAATAACGAAATCTCCTTTAGCATTTCCAAAGGAGATTTTGAAACAATCAAATCAAGGTCGGGGCGCCGAGATTTGAACTCGGGACCTCACGGACCCGAACCGTGCGCTCTAGCCGGGCTGAGCCACGCCCCGAACGGGAGGGATTATAATCTAGCCTATCAGGATTAGCAAGTGCGAGGCTGAACTTCAGACTAAACATGAACAATTATTAAAAATCTTTGTCATTGCGGAATCCCCTTGTTTTTGGAGAAGCCACAAGCGTTCTTCTTGTGCGCCTGCCCCGAATGAAATGAGGGGTGGC
>JBGPBQ010000232.1:0-6588 GCA_041481345.1 Anaerolineae bacterium | reverse complement strand
GTTGGATTGCTTGTTTATCATCTGGAGCCTTCAACCTGAAATGGATAACCGCTGAATAATGAATCATAGCATGGATTTAATAAATGGGTATCAATGTCCCGATCAT
Organism: Anaerolineae bacterium; assembly: GCA_041481345.1. Lineage (GTDB taxonomy): Bacteria > Chloroflexota > Anaerolineae > Anaerolineales > UBA4823 > FEB-25. Next base: position 6,482 of record JBGPBQ010000232.1, on the reverse strand, counting down.
ATAGGAGGAATCAATTTATAAGCTAATGAATCTAGATTCCTCTGAGGCGTTTTTATGTTATTAGTCGTTTCACCTTATTTTGCGAATTTTGGTGAAAAATTATATTTTTCATCTGAATTCAGTTGTGATATACTGCGGAAAACATTTATTGGTAGTTAAACGGCTGCTGTTAGCGACGCTTTTACGATCAGCGATGTATCGGGGCAGACGTGGAACTGGTGATATTTATGATTATTTATGATCTTTGTGTTGCCTGGAACTGGGCGTATGATGCTGATTTTATTAGCTTGTTAGACTCGAGCTGCCAGTCCAGGGGGTTATCTCTCCTGCAAATCAAGCCTGACAACCTCCCACAGATGTTAAACTCTCTCGTTGGCGGTGAGCTGAGCTGCCGGGTTTTTTTTGACCGGGCATCGGATGTCGATCCTCAATTTCTGCCACTTATCCAGTGGGTCAGTGAGGATTCCATCCATTCGATCAATTCCTATGAGCGCGCCTCACGTACTTGGGATAAAGCTGAAATGCACACCACGCTTGTGTCTCAAGGGTTCAGCGTCCCACCCACCATTATTTTGCCTCCATATATCGAACAACCCGAGCTCCCGGCGCTTGATCTATGCCCACTGGGTGAGCAATTTACGATCAAGCCCGCCCACGGCAGCGGGGGAGTGGGGGTGATGACTAATGCCACTTCATGGGACCAGGCACTTTCCGTCCGCCAGGAGCATGCCACTGATCAATATCTTCTGCAAGCCCACATCACACCAATTCAGCTGGATACGCGCCCCGCATGGTTCCGGGTGCTTTACTGCTCCGGGCAGATTTACCCGTGCTGGTGGGATCCTTCCACCCATATCTATACCCCGGTCTCGGATGCTGATAAAGAATGCCACGGTCTCAACCCGTTGGAACAAATTACTACCGACATCGCAGAGCTGTGTAGGTTGGACCTGTTCTCGACTGAGATTGCCTTCGTCTCCGATGACCGTTTCGTGGTGGTGGACTACGTGAATGATCAGATCGATTTACGTCTTCAGTCTAATGCTGCCGAAGGGGTGCCGGATGAGATCGTTCGGTCTATTGCCCAACGATTGGTCAACCATGTAGCTGATCATTCCTGGTTGGATGTGTTCCGGTAATCGGGCATCCTCCACAAGAGAACGATCATTAATATGAATTGGATCCACGGGATTCAAGCAACCCATCCTGATCCTATATTATCCACGATCCACATTTACCAATTACTTAATGAAAGCTGCATATTCAATATTTCTAACTTGGGTTATGATTTAGGCTTGTTCCAGGGGAATGGGAACGCTGTAGTTTGGTAAAAACGATGACAGACATATTTAAATTACTTCAATTTGTAAAACCTTACTGGCGCCGCGCCGTCGTTGCGCTTGTGCTGCTAACCTCGCTGGTATTTATGGACCTGCTAATCCCCAGGCTGGTACAGAAAATCATAGACGATGGAATTAACCAGCAGAACCAGGCTGTGGTCATCCAGACCGCGTTGGTTATGCTGGGTATTTCCCTGGTTAGCACCCTCATCGCCATTGGCAATAACATCACCTCGGTTCAGGTGAGTGAAAACTTCGGGCGCGACCTGCGAGATGCGATCTTCACCAAGATCCAGTCATTCTCATATGGTAATCTGGACAGGATGAAAACCGGTCAGCTTATCGTCAGGTTGACCAGTGATTCTGGCGCAGTCCAGCGTGTGGTGCAGATTTCGTTGCGTATTGGCACGCGCGCCCCACTCCTGATGATCGGCAGCCTGATATTAATGTTCCGGACTAGCCCAACTTTGGCCATTACCATAGTACCGTTATTGGCGGTCACGTTAGTGGTAATCGTATTCTTTATTGGCAGGATGGAACCCCTTTTTCTCAGCGTGCAGCAAAAGTTGGACCGGCTGAATAACGTTTTACAGGAAAATATTTCAGGGGCGCGTATCGTCAAAGCTTTTGTGCGCTCTGATTTCGAGAACCAGCGCTTTGAGACTGCCAATGAGGGCTTCACAGACCATTCGGTGCAGGTAATGCGCTTCATGTCTACCATGCAACCTGCATTGACCATCTTTGTCAATATCGGCATGGTGATCGTGATTTATTTTGGCGGGATGCAAGCGATAAAAGGCACCATGTCTGTTGGTGAAATTGTGGCGTTCACCAACTATTTAATGACCACCATGATGCCGCTAATCATGATGACCCAGTTATCCCAAACCTGGGCGAACGGCATCGCGTCTGCCAAGCGTGTCAATCAGGTGCTGGATGTGACCCCTGAAGTGCAGGACCAACCCGGTGCGTTTAAGTTACCTGCCAATTCACCTGGTAGGGTGGTTTTTGAAGGCGTCGGGTTTCACTATAATGGTTCCAGCGATGAGCCAGTTCTGAATGAGGTGGATTTGGTGGCAGAACCCCGTGAGACCGTCGCCATCTTGGGTGCGACTGGCTCGGGCAAATCCAGCCTGATCAACCTGATCCCGCGCTTTTATGACACTTCCAGTGGGCGGGTGACTATCGATGGCATTGATATCCGCCAGCTTCAGCAGGATTCACTACTGGAAAATATTGGCGTTGTCCCCCAGGAATCGGTCCTCTTCAGCGGTTCTGTGAAGGATAACATCCGCTACGGTCGACCGGAGGCTACAGATGAAGATGTGGTCGCGGCTGCCATAGCTGCCCAGGCGCATGGTTTCATTATGGATCTTCCGGAGGGTTACGCTACTCACGTTGAGCAACGTGGGGTGAACTTCTCGGGGGGGCAAAAGCAGCGCCTGGCAATTGCGAGGGCCTTGCTCATGAAACCACGCGTGCTGATTCTCGATGACAGCACCAGCTCGGTGGATGTGGAGACTGAGACTCGCATCCAGGAAGCATTGGAGAGTCAGCAGTATCACCACACCAGTTTTGTGGTCGCTCAGCGCATCAGTACAGTCTTGAATGCCGATAAGATCATTGTTATGGATGAAGGCAGGGTGGTGGCTCTAGGCACGCATAAGGAATTAATGAAATCCAGCCGCATCTATCAGGAAATTTATGCCTCCCAGCTTGGCGATGGCAACCTGCTGACTGAGAAAAAACATCCCGACCTTGAGCAGGTGCAACGATGAGCACCCAACCTGTGGGTTATGGGGCTGGCAGCGTGCGGGTCACGATGATGCAGCGCCGCCCGGCAGATCCTGGAAAGATCGAGAAGGCAAAGGACCCTCGCAATGCCGTCGTTCGCCTTGCGGCTTACCTGCTGCATTTTAAGCAACAGCTTGTCATGGTATTGGGTTTCGTGATCATCTACACTCTGCTTGGTCTGGCGGGACCCTATCTGATTCACCGAGCAATCGACGACTATATCATCCCCAAGGATGCCTCAGGTCTGCTGCGCATCGCCATGCTCATGCTAGCGGCTTACCTGCTGAGCAATTTGTTCACGGCAATCGCCAATTGGACCATGGCAGACGTCTCGCAGCGAGCACTAAAGCTCATGCGGAAGGACTTGTTCACTCACCTGCAAATCATGCCCCTCAGCTTCTTTGACCGCAATCCGGCGGGTGAGCTGATGAGCCGCCTGACGAACGACATCGACGCTATCAACCAGGCCGTGTCGCAGAATGTTACTTCACTCATCGCCAGTGTTCTATCTATGGTTGGCATCCTGGTGGCTATGTTCCTGCTCGATTGGAGGCTGGCGCTGGCTTCTTTGATCGTAGTGCCGATCATGTTTTGGTTTACCAATTTCGTCGCACGTTACACCCGCAGAGGATACCAGGAGCTCCAGAAACACCTGGGCGAGCTGAATGCAGTCATGGAAGAGTCGATTAGTGGTGAGAAGGTGATCAAAGCCTTCCGCCGTAACGAATCGGTGGTCGAGAATTTCCGCAGCCGTAATTGTGAAGTATTCAAGGCCGGTGTGACTGCCAACAGTTACGCCCTGCTATTAATGCCGCTCACCAACGTGTTGGGTAATTTTTTCGTCATCGTACTGGCAGGATTGGGTGGATTGCTGGCTCTCCGTGGACAGGTTACCGTGGGTATCATCGCTGCCTTTATCATTTATGCACAAAACTTCATCAATCCTCTGCGCAACCTGGCAAACATGTACAATTCCATCCAGGCTGCATTGGCGGGCGCCGAACGGGTTTTCGAGGTCATTGATACATCCCCGGAGATTCCAGATGTTCCCGACGCCTACCCATTGGAATCGCTGCATGGGGATGTGAACTTTGAGCATGTCAACTTCGGCTACGTAGCCGGAACGCTGGTGATCAAGGATATGTCTTTGCAAGCCCAAGCCGGGCAGATCATTGCCCTGGTCGGTCCCACCGGCGCCGGCAAGACGACCCTGATCAACCTGTTATCCCGTTTCTATGAGATGGACGACGGTAGCATCACCATTGATGGTAAAGATATTCGGTCGATTTGCAAAGATGATCTCCGCCAACAGCTGGGCATCGTGTTGCAGGATACCTTCCTTTTTTCCGATACGGTAATGGAGAACATCCGCTTTGGCAGATTAGATGCCACCGACGATGAGGTTGTTCAAGCTGCCCGCATGGCGGATGCGGATCATTTCATCCGCCAGCTGCCGGATGGTTATCAGACCAACCTGTCTGAGCGGGCAGGCAACCTCAGCCAGGGGCAGCGCCAGCTGTTATCGATTGCACGCGCCATCCTATCAGACCCGGGCATCCTGATCCTGGATGAAGCCACCAGCTCCGTTGACACGCGCACTGAAGCGCGTATCCAGAAGGCCCTCCTGCGGCTGATGGAGGGTCGCACGAGCTTCGTCATTGCCCACCGCCTCAGCACCATCCGCGATGCGGATAACGTGATCGTGATCAATGAGGGGGAGATTGTCGAGCAGGGCACCCACCAGCAGCTGCTTGATAAACATGGCTTCTTCTACCACCTCTATCGGAGCCAGTTCAAGGGGCAGGAAATTTAATCAAATATAAATGAACGTAATATCTGCCGGAGTCGGTCCCTAACGCGCCCGCTTGACCGTGATTTCCAGGAAGAATTTCCACTATGCTAGCCCTCTAGCGGATCAGGCGTACCTTCACCGACCTGGATCGCGTCACCCGGCTGGCGGACAATTACTGATCTTCATGAAAGGTATTAGGTGGAGATTTATCCACCTGTAGCACCTATTCTGGCTCCAACAGTCGAAATTAAAGAATAGGAGACAGTACCTGAAGGTAACTGTCTCCTATGGAATTAATATGGGCAGGTTATCGGTTAATCACCGGCAAGAATAATTGTAAGCTGGTGACCACTTTTAAGGTTACAGGGGCAATCTGATCGCCATAAGGTGTATCGCTAACCACACGCAGGTAAGCCTGGTACGTGCCGAGAGGCATGCCGGCGGCATCCACACTTACATTGAGAGTTTTATCATTGCCGACGGGCACACTACCAGTAGTAGGCACTGCGCTTAACCACATCCCTTGCCAGTCACACACGCCAGTCTCACCGGAGTCAGCCACATAGACTTTCTGTGTTAATTGGTCAACTGCCCACAGGTTTCCGGAGCAGTCCAATTCCAGGCCGGCTTGTCCACTAGGCCCAAAGACATCGACGCCGCCAACCGTGATGTTGAAAGCACCCAGGATATTGTAGGCGTTTTTGGTGTCTAGTACATATACATCGAATACGTTCTCCGGATGAGTATTGCTGGTCATCACAAACAGATGACCGGTGCTGGGGTTGAAGGCCAGACCGGAGATGCTGAGGTTGACTTCCGCTGAATCTATAAGGGTGCCATCAGGGGCAAAGTGGTTGATGATCCCGTCGTTCCAGGAACCGGCATAGTAGGTATTCGTCAGTGGGTCGAATGCTAGTCCGCGCTCGGAGGTTCCGAAGACCGGGCAGATCTTATTGCCAGTGGAGGTTTTTGTAGTCGGGTCTAGCTCGTAGATACAATTGTCTCCGCCAACATTAACTTGCCACAGCATATCCGTGAACGGGTTGTAGGTCATGTCGGCATTCCATATCCCAACCCAGGAGGTGGTATCGATCATGTCACCGGTGTTGACACCATCAGTAGTGTACCGATAGTTTAGACCATCACCACCAGCGGTTTGGAGATTGCCCAGCCACAGGTCAGCAGCTTCGGTGTTAAAACCAATGCCCCAGGCATAGGTCAGCCCGGAGGACCAGGATGCGGATATGGTTCCGCCGTTAATCACCGGAACATCATGTGGTGTTGGATCATAGTAGATTAGCGAGGCATCCTTATCGTTAAGATGCTTTGGGCTGAAGTGGCGGGTATGCTCTGCAAAGGGACCCACAGGGTCATAGCCAGCGAAGATGCCTGGAATGGCAAATGCTTCATAGTTAGCCGAGGCACTTCCGGTGTTGGATAAGGTAAGCAGTTTTGTGGCATTGGGATCAGTGACGGCGACAGCGTATCCTAAGTTGGTGGGGCTGGCATTGAGCAAGCCTGCTGCCAGGTTGAAGTCTTGGCGGATGGTATTGTAT
>JBGPBQ010000231.1:0-6618 GCA_041481345.1 Anaerolineae bacterium | reverse complement strand
GTTTTCCTTTTTTTATATATATTTTTAATACGGTTTGTTAAAATAGGATACGAAAATATGGAGTAAACAGATCTCTTTGGGGCAAATAATCCAGGCACTCTGGAGTAACCACAAAATCGACCCTTTACTCACGTAGCGGATCGTGGCCATTGACCAGGCAATCGATCACCTGCCCACATTGGTTGTAAATTACCTAATGTAGAGCCAAGTGTCTTTTGGGGATAGAAAATGAAGGAAAATCATGATTAACGAAACGGGAGCAGGATGTCTGCTTCCATCCCGCTCCCGGATATATTGGGCACCATTTGTAAAATCAAATCAAGAGCTCAGGCATCAAATTCACCCACCAGCTGACCGTTCACATTGACCGTAAAATGACCGCCTGAATAGTTGCCTAATGGGATGGTCACACTAAAGGGCTTGATGACAGTGATGCAGGCTTTACCGGGCTCGAATAGCGAGTACACCTCCAGGTTGATCTCCTTGCGACCATCAGCAGGAGTGACTACGACACGAAGCTGGTGGCAGGGATCGGACAAGCTACCGGTCAACATCAGGCTCACCTGCGCCGGCTGGCTCTCCTTTCGCACCACCTGGCTATTTGCCAGGTCGAGGAACACCTGGTCGCGCTTGAGCTTTTCGTCACCCGGCTGCGGCTCATAGCCGGAGGGTGGGATGGAGGGAGTAGGTGTGGCTGCGGGCGGGAGGTCTGGGATTAGGGCGCACCCGGCAAGTGAGACGACCAGCAGGCTTATGGTGATGGGCAGGATTATCTGTTTCATTAAATCCTCCTTTGAGTGTATGCCTCCATAGAAAATTCTCGAGTAACACGCACTCATGATAGTATGGTATACACAGAAAACAACCTACCTTAGGCCGACGGCTCAGCCGCCTTCGACTGATTAACCGCCTTTGACGGCTTAGCCGTCAAATTCTCCCAGGAGCTCACCGTTCACATAAACGGTGTAATGACCGCTCGAGAAACTTCCCAATGGGAAAATCACCTGGAACGGCTGGATCACTGTGGTGCAGCTGGGTTTGGCGTCATAGACGCTATACACTTCCAAGTTGATCTTGTTCTGGGCATCATCTTTTGTGAGCACAATGCGCAGCTGGTGGCAGGGATCTGACAGGCTGCCCTTCAGTTCAGCAGCGACATTATTGGGCACAGTTCCCGAGATATTCAGCCTGGAGGCTGCCTTATCAATGGTCGCTTTATCGCGAGTCAATTTATCATCACCGGCCTGGGGTACAAATACGGTATCGAACTGACCCAGGCTTTCACCATTGACCATCACGGTATAGCGCCCAGTGGAATAAGAGCCTAATGGAATCGAGGCGGTAAATGGCTCGATCTTGGTGACGCAGGCGGTGTTTGGATCGACCAGGGAATAGACTTCAAGGTTGATCGTATTGTTGGCGTCAGCCCGGGTCACCACCACACGCAAGGAGTGGCACGGGTCAGACATACTGCCGGTCAGGGAGGCTTTTGCCTGGGCGGGGTCGGAGGCGGTCACAACAAGCTGACTTGTGGATAGATCAAGGGACACCTTGTCCCGCTTTAAGCTTGCATCTCCGGACTGGGGCTCATAACCCGAGGCTGGGATCACCTGGGTGCTTGTGCCGGTTGTGCCCGGTTCAGGGTAGGTGGAAATGGCGGGGATGGGGGTACCACCCGCAGGTGCCGGATAAGCTGTGGCTGGGCCGGACTGCGTCGGCAGGCTAGATTGGGTCGGTTGGCTAGATTGCGTTGATGGGACGGTAGGATTCTCGGTCACCACAGGCTGGGTTGAGGTTGGGGTTTTGGCTGTACATGCTACCAGAACCAGGGTGATGATCAAGAACGATACGATGCTTTTCAAAGTCATGAATGCCTCCATATAGTTTGATTTAATTAACGCTAATGTTATACGAACAGTTCCCTAACCTTTTATGACCGCCAGGGGGTGTAGACGGGCGACTTTGCGAGCGATCCCGCCGCCCACCACAGCTCCCACCACCTGGTCAACATCCTTATATGCCTGGGGGGCTTCTTCAGCTAACCCCGCCATCGATCCAGCGCGGATGTGTATGCCTTTTGATTCCAGATCCTGGCGGAGTTTCTCGCCGCGCACGTTGCGTTTGGCTTCATGCCGGCTCATCAGGCGCCCGGAGCCATGGCAGGTGGAGCCAAAAGACAGCTCCATACTGGCGGCAGTGCCCACCAGCACCCACGATGCAGTACCCATACTGCCGGGAACGAGCACCGGCTGACCGATGGGTCGATATTCCTCGGGCAATTCGGGGGCACCCGGTCCAAAGGCACGCGTGGCGCCCTTGCGGTGGACACACACCTGCATGCGCTCGCCGTTGATGACATGGGTCTCGATCTTGCCCATGTTGTGGCAGATGTCATACACCTGGTGCAGATGCCAATCCTTCACCTTACCCGCCAACACCTGCTCGAAAGCTTTGCGAGCATTGTGGGCCAGGATCTGCCGGTTGGCGAAGGCGTAATTAGCCGCACAGCGCATCGCAGCCAAATAGTCCTGCCCCTCGGGAGAGTTCAGCGGTGCGCACACCAGCTCACGGTCAACCAGGTGGATGCCATAGCGGTGGACCGCGGCCTGGAATTCCTCCACGTAATCGGTGCAGATCTGGTGACCAAAGCCGCGCGAGCCGCAGTGGATTTGTACGGCTAATGTGCCCTCTTCCAGGCCCATAATCGCGGCCGCTTGAGGGTCAAAGACTTGCTCGACCAGGTCGATCTCGATAAAATGGTTGCCGGCACCCAGCGAACCCAGCTGCGGACGCCCACGCTGGCGCGCCCGGACGGAAACTTTATCTGGGTCAGCACCTTCCACGCAGCCAGATTCTTCCGTGCGGCGCAGGTCAGCCTCACTGGCGAAGCCTTGCTTGAGCGCCCACCGGGACCCCTGACGGCAGACGGCAATCAGCTCGGCTTCTGTAGTATGGACGGCGCCACCCCCGCCTACACCGCTGGGGCAGTAGTGGTTGAGGGCAGTGGCAAGGTCATCCAGGTGCGGGCGGGCGGCCTCAAAGCGGATCTGAGAGCCGAGCAGGCGCACCCCACAGTTGATGTCGTAACCGATACCGCCAGGAGAGATGACGCCATCGGGAAGGCGGGTTGCCGCCACGCCACCAATGGGAAAGCCGTACCCCTGGTGCATGTCGGGCATGACAATGACATGTCCTACCAAACCGGGAAGGGTGGTGGCATTGACCGCCTGATCGAGCGATTTATCCTTCATCACGTCTTCGAGCATACGCCGGGTGGCGAACAGGCGCACGGGTACGCGCATGTCGGGGCGGAAGCTTTGAGGGATCTCCCACTCGTAATCGCTGATTCGCTTGAGGTCCTGTAGGGTTACCACTCTAACCTCTCTCCCTTATACGTCAAATACGATATTCACGCGCAGCCCATCCGGGGAGGATTGCACCGCCAGGTTATGGTAGGTGACAGCCTTGATCTCTTTATCCATTTTTGCGATGATGGAACCGCGTAGCTCAGCATTCAAATTGTAATCATCGTCCATGATTATAGAGAAGTGGTCGAAAGCCAGCTGCCGATCCTGCTCAAGCCAAAGCAGCTCGCTCAGGAAGCGCACCAACAGGCTCTCCGCATCAGCAGACTGGAGAGTGATTGTGCGGTCCTGGGCGACGCCAGGCTCCAGCTGTACGCCAGAGATGGCGTACATGCCGCGCGCGGCTTCTTCCAGCAGGGCGGGCAGGTCGGGTGCCCAAACTTCCAGCTCCCAATCAGCGGTGTGGGCATGTTCACGGAAACCAATTTTAGGCTGCATACGTCTAGGGAGTATACCGTACTTTTATGTACTGAGGAATTAGCGAAAGAATGAGTAAACTTGCAAAAATTCTCATCCTGGGGACCCGATTCAGGCTTCATAACAGAGGCGCGATGTGGTTAAATTATGAACATGCCGTGGTTTGAATCGTCACTCACCCGTTTGGAAGCTCGTCTGCGAGGATTGATCGAAGGCGAGCCTGGCGTGGATGGAATTTCGCGGAAGTTCCATAAACAGCTGGAGCGCGAGCTGATCACGGCGATGCTGGCAGGCGTGCGAAGGATATCCAGGGGTGCTGACCCGGAGGGAACGAAACCGAGAGCACCCGAACTATACACACTGCTACTGCCAACCCAACTGGCGCAACAACTTTTGACACACCCGGCTGAGCTGGACAAGTTAACTATTGCGCTGAAAACTGCAGCAGTCCAATCAGGGATCTTACTTACGGGAGAACCGATGCTCCGTGTGGTAGCAGCTCCCGAGTCAGCGGAAATCAAAGTTTTGGTCGAATACAGCCAGGAGGGAATAAGAGATTCGCACACCACCGAAGTGGACAGCAGGCCAGATGAAGTGAGCCCGAAAAACGTGGGGCTGATTCCCAAGGCTTTTTTAATCGTCAACGGACTGACGACCTACCCTCTTACTGACCCGGTGATCAATATTGGCCGAGACCCATCCAACCAGGTGCACCTGGAGGATGTGCGTGTTTCGCGAATGCATGCCCAGCTTCGATTGATCCAGGGGAGGTTCGTGATCTTTGACCTGGATTCCATGGGAGGTACTTTTGTGAACGAAGTGGCTGTGAGCAGCCATATACTTAACCCTGGGGACGTCATCCGGCTGGCAGGTGTGCCGCTGGTCTACGGGGTGGAGGAAGACATGCCAAGCGGTTTCACCCAGGAGCTGCCAGCTGACCCACCCGCACCGGAAGTGCTGTAAAGGTATAATCCGGTTGTGAGCGGAATCATTTTATTATTATTACGCATCCTATTAGCGGCTATACTTTACGGGTTCCTTGGGTATGCCGTCTATATTTTAATGCGGGAGCTGAAACAGCAAGGAGAATTATTGGCTGCCCGGCAGCCTCCGCCGCTTACATTAACCAACCTGGTGGTAGATGGGGAACGGCCTCAGCGCTATATCAAACCGGTGATCATCCTGGGACGGGAACCGGGATGTGATTTTTCGCTTGATGACCAGACCGTTTCGTCTCAGCATGCCAGACTGGCCTACCGTAAACAGCAGTGGTGGCTGGAGGACCTGGCTTCCACAAATGGGACGTTCCTCAATGGCGGCGCGGTGACCACCCCGGTGGTGATTACCCACGGCGATGAGCTGCGCCTGGGGCATATCGGGGTGAGGATAGAGATCGGCCAGGTGGCAAACCACCAACCTGGGTGAAGCTGAACAAGGCGCAGGTATTTTTCAACAACCTAAATGTGTCATTGCGCGGGAGCAAAGCGGGTCAGCTGCATGCTATCGCTAAAATCGATCCCGGAGACGTGGCTGGTACCATCACTTTTAACCAATCCAACATCGGGCGCCAACCAGGTGGATACGGTATATGTGCCGGCCTCAATATGAAACGCGCTGACTTCGATCCGGATGGTGGCATCCACACGCAAGGCATTGAACGTCCCAGACGGGACGGTGACATTCTCGTATCCGACGGCAACGTAATCGAAGACGAGCCTGCCGTTCGCGTTGAGCTGCGGAGAGGTGGCTTCAAAATCAGCCGTCTGCTGCCAGGTGTTACCAGGGGCGATTTTGGCTGGCAGGGTGATGCCTTGGACGGAGGTCAATTTCACGGTCACGGGTGCATTCGGCCCACTCACAAAGGCTCCGGCATACTGCTGTATAGGGTTATCGGCAGTCAGACCGGCGGAGGAGCAAGTGTAATTAACCCCATAGGTGATTCCGGATAAAGTGGTGTCAACGCTAAATGCCTCAGTGCTGGACCTGGTGACGGTATCCGTGCGGTTGTAATCTCCGGTGGCAGTGTTGCTGCCTGAATAATCCCAGGTGTTACCCAGCCGGCTGGGGAAGTACCGATTATCACATAGAGAAACAGGAGTGGGGGAGGGCTTGGGGAGGACAACGGCAGTTGAGGTTGGTGTTTGGACTTGAGAAATCTGCCTCTCGGGTAAATTACACGCTGATAAGATAAGCATGGGCAGGATAAGTGCTTTGATTATAAATAATGGTTTTTTAGACATTTTATCTCCAGGGGAAAATCTGACGCATTATACTCTACTTGTTCCAATCCAACCTTAATTTGAATATTGATCAACTTTAAGCTACCCTTATATTGAATAGCTGGATAATTCGAAAGTAAATGCCCCAGATATGGTTGATTTCGTATAAGACGTATTATTTCAGTGACCTGTTCCGCAAAATACAGCGATATATTATTTTTTGCGCCACCTGGCAGAAAGAAAGGCTGAAAAAACCCCGTAACACTCATGACCGACAATGCCGAAATGCACTCCATGTTATTTGGAATGGTACCGAATGTAGTTGTATGAAATGCATCACTTTGTAGGTCTGCGTGCTTCAGGAGGCGGGTGAAATTATGGTATCATGAATATCCCCAGGCTGACCGGATGATCGCGGTGGTCTAGTGCCATCGAGGAAAGTCCGCACTCTAAAGAGCAAGGCGCCGGGTAACCCCCGGGATGGGGCAACCTGACGGATCGGGCCACAGAAACAGACCGCAACCCCCTCCTACCTCCCCCAACTCCGAAGGATTTGGGGGAGGAGGAAAGAGGGATGTAAGGGTGAAAAGGTGGTGTAAGAGACCACCGGCGTGGGC
>JBGPBQ010000230.1:0-6636 GCA_041481345.1 Anaerolineae bacterium | reverse complement strand
ACGATCCTGACACCTGCTATAAACAATGATATCGCCAATCTTCAATCTCATTATCATCCTAAAGAAAATATTGGGTCTTGGACCATCTATACCTATTCAGAAGGTGTAAGTAATCCTTGAACTTCATTTTATTAATGAAGCGACTTCGCTCCCGATAATGTACGGGTTATTTCTTGACCATCATTTTTACTGCCAGACCGGTTTATATGACTGTCACGTCATTGTAGATGAGTTAGTATTGACCTGAAAGGAATATCGATGGCAAAGCATGTTTTAAATCGCAGGCAATTTCTATCCCTTAGCAGTTATGGAATGTTTTCGCTGATCCTTTCTTCTTGCCGCGCATTTAAGACCATTGATTTTGCAACTGCTGAACATACTCACCCTGAAACAAGTGCTGGTTGGGAAAAATATGAATATAACCCGGTTTTGGGAGGTGATTTAGGTGTTTGTTTTGATGTCTCGGTACTTCGAGAGAATGGTGTTTACCGAATGTGGTTTTCTTGGCGATCAAAATTAAGCATCGCCCTGGTTGAAAGTAGTGATGGCATTCACTGGAACCAACCGGTGATTGTCTTAGAACCTACTATCGATTCAAATTGGGAAAATAATGTCAACCGACCATATGTACTAAAAAGAGAAGATGGCTACCATATGTGGTATACAGGCCAGACAAAAAACTCATCCAGCATTGGATATGCAACCAGTCCTGATGGAATTAACTGGCAGCGAAAATCTACTGAGCCAGCACTCATTTCTGAATTGAAATGGGAAGGCACTGCCGTGATGTGTCCAAGTGTCCTTTATGATGAAAGCACGCAACAATTTCGTATGTGGTACTCTGCCGGTGAAATCTACGAACCAAACGCAATTGGGTATGCCACCAGTGAGAATGGATTAGAATGGCAAAAATATTCCGACAATCCAATCTTTAAGCCCGGAATTATGGATTGGGAAAAGGACCGCGTCACAGGTTGCCAGGTTTTTCAAGACAAAGATTGGTATTATATGGCGTATATTGGGTTTCAGAATGTAAATAACGCTCAAATCGGTCTCGCCCGTTCTCAGGATGGAATCCTTAACTGGCAGCGTCATCAAGATAATCCTATCATTCTACGGGGAATGGCAGGAACATGGGACGCGGATTCTGCTTACAAGCCATTTACGATTTATGACGGTCAGAAGTGGCTGCTTTGGTACAACGGACGGAAGGGTTCAGTCGAGCAAATTGGACTTACTATCCACCAGGGTCAGGATCTTGGATTTTAGGCATAGAATATAAATATCGAACCCAAATTTATCAATATTTTTAATGTAAATCTCAATTCTAAGGTTTGATTTGCAGAAATAAGGATACTGAATACAACGGATGCGCATCCTCTACCTCTCACAATATTTTCCCCCTGAAGCCGGTGCTACTCAAACTCGGGCTTATGAGATGGCAAAGACATGGGTCCAGCTGGGTCATAAGGTGACGATGCTGGCAGAGTTCCCGAATCACCCTTCAGGAATTATTCCAGCTGCATATAAGGGTAAATTCTTCGAGCGTTGTATCCTTGAAGGTATCGATGTGATTCGGGTTTGGGTAAAAGCTTCTCCTGTCAAAAACTTTACAAACCGGATGTTATTCTATTTGACTTATATGGTGAACGCAGTCATTGCGGGGATTTTCCTGGCTCGAGGCAAATATGATCTGTTATATGCATCTTCTCCCCCGCTTTTTGTCGGTGGAGCGGCGCTGGTCTTGAGCGCAATCAAACTAATTCCCCTTGTTTTTGAGGTCCGTGATCTATGGCCAGAATCAGCCGTTGCCCTCGGTGAGTTATCCAACCGGCGGGCAATTTCACTCGCGACCAGGCTGGAGCAAGCCTGTTACCATAGAGCAATCCAGGTGGTTGTCGTCACGCGTGGGATCTATGACCGCCTGGTTCAACGCGGGATACCAGCCAGCAAATTATGTTTCATTCCCAACGGTGCTAACATCGAAATGTTCACCTTCAATCCAATTGGCCGGGAGCGTATCCGTAAGGAATTGGGGTTGGAGCAGAAATTTATCGCCCTCTATGCAGGGATCCATGGCTTGGCACAAGGTTTGGAAACGATATTAGATGCTGCTCGGATACTACAAATGGATCCGGCTATCCATATCGTATTGATAGGGGATGGGCCTAAGAAAGCTGAAATCCAGGCTTTGGCAGCTATGTATAATCTTCCAAACCTAACCTTGCTGCCCGAAAAACCGCGTGACCAAATCCCTGATTATTTATCAGCAGCAGATGTTGCCCTTATACCGTTGAAAAAAGCCGATATTTTCAAGAGCGCCCTACCATCGAAAATATTCGATGCTTGGGCCTGCGAAAGACCGGTTTTATTGAGCATCGATGGAGAAGCCCGGGAAGTTGTAGAAAGTGTTAAAGGTGGAATCTTCATCCCCCCGGAAGACCCTGCCGAAATGGCTGAAGCATTGCATGGTATACGGGATTCTCCATCGGAAAGACACACGATGGGAGAAAATGGGCTGAATTACACTCGGCAAAACCATTCGCGTGCTGCCTTGGCCGAAAAGTTGATCCTGCATTTGGAAAAATATATCCACGAATAAATACTCCTTTGGCACGTATGGAGAATTCGATTTATGATTTGATCTCCCCAGTCACCTCCCCCATGGAATGGCTGTGTTTATCATTATGATAGAATTGAATCATGGGAGAAAAAGTAGTCGCAAGCAACCGGCGTGCACGTCACGAGTATTTCATTCTTGAAACGTTAGAAGCAGGCATTGCCCTTCAAGGGAGTGAAATTAAATCGATCAGGGCAGGTCAGATCAGCCTGGCGGAAGCCTTCGTGCGCATTGACGGACAAGAAGCCTGGCTGGAGGATGCCCATATTGCCCCGTATGAACAAGCTAGCATCTATAATCATGAACCACGCCGTCCAAGAAAACTGCTTCTACACAGCTCCGAAATACGCAAATTGTGGAATACCGTCCGCCAAAAAGGAGTCACAATTATTCCACTCTCCGTTTATTTAAAAAATGGTAAAGCGAAGGTTGAAATAGCTGTTGCCAAAGGCAAGAAGCTGTATGATAAGCGCGCCGAGATAGCTAAACGCGACACCGAGCGTGAGATTGAACGTCAATTGCACGGCCGTGACTAAGTTCTCAATCCAATATTAATCTAGCTCGACGAGAAGGTGAACGTATGCTGCCCAGTAATATTCTCGCTTTGATCATTACATTCATTGTGGCTTTGGCCTGGCTGAGGATTAATGATTATCTGGCACATCGAGGCTGGGTAGAAAGTCATCTTAGTCGGAAATTCATTCACATCGGTACAGGTCCCCTGTTTGTATTGTGTTGGTTGCTATTTAACAGCAATCCAATCAACAAATATCTCGCAGCATTAGTCCCTCTCGCCTTCACACTTCAGTTCTTACTGATTGGCATTGGGATTATCAAGGACGAGGCATCGGTAAAAGCAATGTCGAGAAGTGGTGACCGCCGGGAGATTTTGCGTGGTCCACTCTATTATGGGATCATTTTCGTCATCCTGACAATTATCTACTGGAAATCTTCACCCGTGGGAATCGTTGCCCTGATGCTTATGTGCGGCGGCGATGGACTGGCAGATATATTCGGTCGTAAATGGGGCTCAATAAAAATACCCTGGAATAAAGGGAAATCACTGGTGGGTTCCGCGGGTATGTTAGTGGGCGGCTGGGTATTCTCGGTTTTAATTGTGTGGATATTTACCGCCGCGGGCATCTTCTCATCACCCATCCAGACTTACATTTTCCCGATCACTATTATTGCCATCATAGGCACTTTAGTTGAATCATTACCGCTGATGGATATCGATAATATTACGATTACCCTATCAGCCATGCTTCTCGGCTATTTTCTCTTTTAGATAGAACAACGTTCTAAACACTTCAATAACCATCCAGGCAGAGATTCAACCAGCTTTTTCATGATCAGTTTGGTATTTTCATAGAAATATCCGACGTTCCCATCGTAAGCCTCCCCATTTTTTTCACTGACCAGGTCCGTGACTCCCCTTAAGATTAAACATTGGGTCTGGTTCTTAGCTGCCACCCAGGCAATCGCACCTGATTCCCAATCGCCTGCGATTGCCCTGTATTTGGATTTCAATTCCGGTAAATCACCACAAAATAGGTCGCGATCACCAGACACAAGAAGAGAGCGGACCACCTTTATCGGGTATGGCTCACTGATCCATGAATTATCGATTTCGGTCTGGTAATGCCTGATATGCTCTTCCGGATCACCCATCTGCTCAAAGATGTCATAGATTATCGTTTTTTCTACCAAAATGATTTCCCCCCGGTTGATCTCACCTTGAAATCCACCGCATGTGCCAAGGTTTATGATTAATTTCGGATGCCAGCGGCTGATCACATATTGAGCCGAGCCGGCAGCTGCCACCTTACCCCAACCTCCATGAAAAAATACGATTGGTTTAATTATTCTGGGTTCATCCGGATAGCGATATGGAAACCAATTTCCATAGGGTGAGCTTAGGACGTGACTACCTGGGAAATATTCCTGTAGCGCATGCCATTCAGCGTCAGCTGATATCAATATCACAAAATCTGGGCTCAATCGCAAGCTAACCTCATCAATTCATATTGACCAGTATCACCAGAAGGATTAAAATAATCAATATATAAGTATCAGGAGTATTTATGCCTATTTACGAATACATTTGTAAGGACTGTGGAACTCGTTTCGAAATACTTCGATCAATCAAGGACGCAGATACTCAAATTCCTTGCAAATCCTGCCAAAGCAGCCAGACTAAGCGCGCTCTCTCGGTCTTTTTTGCCCAGAGCGGTTCTCAAATTATCGCTGGCGGTACCTCCACCGGCTGTGCAGGATGCTCCAGCGGATCTTGTTCATCCTGTAATAGCAACTGATAATCCCTACCAATGCTCATATTTGACTAGCTCATCCAGGTTCTTCCGCTCTTTGATTCCAGGTATATCAGCCGGATAACCCAACGGGGTAAATAACATCGGTTCCACATCCTCAGGAATTGATAACACCTTGCGTGCATTCCCTATATCAAAAGCTCCTATGATGCATGTGCCAAGTCCCATCTCTGTAGCTGCCAGCACCAGATGATCCATCACAATGCCAATATCCACGCCCAGGTATTGCTTGCCATCCTTTCTAACCCACGCAGATTGCGGAATGCCGCACATGCACAAGACCAATGGTGCCTGGACAAACCAATCCCTTCGACAAATGGATAATAACTCCTTTTCCCGACCCCTCGTATGCAGCACAATGATCTGGAATGGCTGTTGATTACTCGCAGTTGGCGCCAGGCGGGCAGCATCCAGAACCTTCAGCAATATATCGTCATCTACCGGATCCGGCTTATATGTTCTAACAGAATAGCGCTTGTTGATCAGCTCATAAAAATCCATTGTGACCTCACCCAGTAATGATATCGGATTCCAGCACGTTGAACAATTCCACCCAATTTTACCTTATACGCAAAACTGTTATCTTATTTAAGCCAATTATTCTTGACACTATGGTCGAATAGTTGTATCTTATGTCATCTAAAATAAAAGGAGAAGCATGAAACATTTAAGGGTTGCATTACTGGCCAATCTTAAAATAAATGCTCCTAAATTTGAAGGGATGGCTGAAGATCAATGGGATGACCTGGATTCAGAAAAAACTGTAAATGCGTTGGTTGAAGCAATTCGTTCAGGGGGTTATACTTGCAAATTCTTTGAAGGTAACCTTTCATTATTTGATACACTCCCAAAATTTAAGCCTGATATCTGCTTTAATATCTGTGAAAGCCATTTTGGAGATGCGCGTGAAGCTCAAGTGCCCTCCTTGCTCGAGATGATGCGAATCCCATATACCGGCTCTAAAGTCCTCACCCTGGCATTAGCCCTGGATAAACCGATGACCAAGCGGGTGATTGCCTTTCACGATTTGCCTACTCCAGAATTCCAGACTTTTGAACGCATCAATGAAGCATTATCTCCAGAGATGAGATTTCCACTGTTCGTCAAACCCAGCCGTGAGGGCACCGGTATGGGAGTCTCGAGGAACTCTATCGTCTATAACGAAGCCGAGATGCGGGACCAAATTTCCGAAATGATGGATAAATACAAGCAGCCTGCTTTAGTAGAGAGATATATTGAAGGCAGAGAAGTCACAGTTGGGTTTGTGGGGAACCTCGTAGGACCTGTTGCCCAACGATTGCCCGATGATGAGAACGCACGCAGGATCCAGGCTGGTCTGCATTTCCTCCCACCCATGGAAGTTGATCTGACCCCCTTCTCGGATTCGGATACTGTTTATAGCAACCGGTTGAAAGTCGATCTTGCGGATCAACTTAATTATTTATGCCCTGCTCCCATCACGGACGAGCAGAAGGATGACTTAAATTGGCTGGCAGCAGCGGTTTTTCGCGTCACCGGTGCTCTAGATGTGTCTAGGGTGGATTTCCGCTTGGATGTCCATAACGACTATAAACCTTACATCCTTGAGATCAATCCGTTACCTGGACTCTCCCCCGGGATCTCCGATCTGGTGATCGAAGCTGCTGGAGAGGGAATTGGTCATACTGAATTGGTCATTATGATTTT
>JBGPBQ010000229.1:0-6648 GCA_041481345.1 Anaerolineae bacterium | reverse complement strand
GCAATTCTTGTTTCTGGTACGCGGTAGAAACGCTCGAATAAATGCCCAAGATGCTCTTGAGCAATCCCCGGTCCATGGTCTTCCACCGATATAAGGCAGTTGCTGTCAGAATTCTTTAGGCTTATCACAACCTCTGACCCTGGTGCGTATTTTACTGCATTACTCAACAGGTTATCAAACACCTGAGTGATCCGGGTCGGGTCAGCCATAACCACTACGTCGTGATCTGTATGGATCTGGACTGAAAGGGATGAATATCTCGTCGTGCTTCTGACAACGATTTCTCGCAGCATCACATCGATTCGCACCGGTTGGAGCTGCATGAACATGGTTCCGGCTTTTAACCTCGAAGAATCCAGCAGGTCCTCGATCAATTTGTGCAGCCTATCGGCTTCCTCATCGATGATGGTCAGGAACTCATGCTTGGAATTGTCATCCCATTTTGTATCCTCTCTGAGCAGGGTTGTTGCGTACCCTTTGATGAACCCAATCGGTGTCCGCAGCTCGTGGGATATTGTCGTGATGAAATCGTCTTGCATGCGTCTCAGCCAGCGTTCAGCTTCTAACTTGGCTACCCGCTCTACAAGATGGTGATTCTCCACCAGCTGTGCGGTTTGCGCAGCGATGAATTCAGCCAGTCGGACTTGGTCCGGGGTGTACGGCGGGCCACCAAACCTGCCAAACACCAACACCCCCAACACATCTTCACCTGCTTTGAGCGGTAGTCCTAGGAAATCCCGCCAGAAGAGCCGGTTATTTTCCCAACCCTCAATTTTTTCCTGGGTTAGCGAAGTTTGCTGGGTTGTATAAGCCTGGTTCGCAATTGCCTCTCCCCATTCGATTTCACCTTCCGCATTTTTACCTCTGCCAACCACCCGTGCATAGGATGGGTCAAGACCATTCCCTTCCCTCGGGGTAGATAGGACCAGGTTATCGAAAATTAATACGTGCCGGGTGTGTAAGACGATCAAGTCCATTGCAGTATCAATGTTTTCAGTTTGTGCAATTGCCAAACCAATCGCATATACTGCCTTGATATCCTCAGGCCTTAGGACAAATGATTCACTATTTTCTTCTGGTGAATTCATCTTCAATCTTGTCCAATGATGGGTAATTGGAATTTGATCAATGTACCATTTCCGGGTTCAGAGGTAACATCCACCTTGGAACCATGGGCCTCAACGATCTTCTTTACCAGAGCCAGCCCTAATCCAATTCCTCCATAACGTCGTGTGCTCGAACCATCCAGCTGATGGTACGGCTCGAATATTTCAGATAATCTCTCCGATGAGATGCCTATCCCAGTGTCAGTTACCTGGAAATTCGCCGTTTCAACTACTTTTTCCAGGCCAACTGTAACGCAGCCTCCCGGAGGTGTGAATTTGATCGCATTATCCACCAATTCCATCACCACCCATTGGATTTTTTCATTGTCCATGCGCACCATGCACGGGCTGTCTCTTAGCTCAACCCTTAACACCACTGGTCGGTTCGCTGCTTTTATTTTGGCTTGTTTTAATGCGGTATCGACTACATCATTAAAGTTCGCTGGTTTCATCTGCAAAGTGAATTGCCCTGTCGCTTCCAGCGAAAATTGGATCATCTTTTCGATCAGCTCTTCCAGCCTGGCCTCTGACCGCAACATAACATCTAGCGCTGTGGATTGCTCGTCGGTTAGCACCCCCAGGCATCCATCATTCATCAAGTCTAGATACCCGCGGATGTGGGTTAATGGTGTGCGCAATTCATGGGATACATTGGAGATGAAGTTCGATTTCAGTTGATTCAGTTCGGCTAGTTTAATAAGCGCTGACTGAAGCTCTTGGGTACGTTCCTGTACCCGCTTCTCGAGTCGAAGGTTAGCTTGCTGTAATGCGCTTTGAAGTTGTAATATCTGCTCTGTGATAACCTGATCGAGTGTTTCCCGATCAATCAGCTGTAATTCCAATAATGCCTGCCCTACCAATCGCTGTTGTCCATCCGGACCGGGTTTCTTCGAATAATCTAATGCTCTCTGGAGTCCATCCTGGGTTAACACCCCTCGATCAATGAGCAGTTCTCCCACCCGAGGCACCAAAATCTCGGGTGTAATCGGTATCGCTGGGTTACTGGATATTTTGGAGATTACCTCTTGCTCCCCGATTACCGCAGCTAAAGCTAGATTTACTCCACAGTGCGGGCATTCAAGCACATCCTGGTTAACAGGTTGTCCGCAATTCGGGCAGGGTAAGTGTAAATCCATTCTCCTCCTTAAGGTTCTCTAATATCATATCCTGACTTATCTTATAACGCAAGCCTAACAATAGTGCAAAGATATTATAAGGAAAAAGTCGTCAATTTAAGGCATAATTGAATTTATGACAATTTTAATACCCACGAGACTGCTTGTCCTCGACCAGGACGCCCTGGGAGAAAATTTCCTCAAGCACCTTCTAAATCCTAATGGTTATGAAATAAACAAGGTAAGCTCCAGTGTGGAAGGTATTCAGACTTCTGGCTCGTGGAATCCCGACGTGATTATCATCAATGTCATGCAGCCTTACGAAAATGGTTGGAAGCTCTGCAAACGGTTGAGAGAACACAGTCAGGCGCCGATCCTTGTTCTCGCTGCAGTCTCAGATCCACATATGGTCGCTCGTTGGTTGGATGCCGGTGCAGATGACTATCTGACCAAACCTTTTTCGTCTGAGGTGCTCGTAGCTCATCTTCAGAAACTCACCCGGCGGACGAAATTTACTCAGAACAACCCCACCTTGTCCCTGGTTCAATAACTTCATATTCGATTACCCTTGATTCTATAATGTCTTGGGTTAGAATCTAGGATATTACTATTCCAGGAGGTTAATTGTGCCAGACCAAAAACTGAATCTAGATAAAAAGGCTCAACCCTTACGATTAACTGACCGGACCGATGAATTATGGGAAACCTCCCCGGCTGCTCAAGCCCTCGAACGCATGAAAGCCAACCCTCGAATAAAATTTATCGTCGTCGTGGTACCTGAAGATGCCTGCCCTGCCTGCCAGAATCTGACAGGCACGTATCCAAAGGATCAGGTGCCACGCATCCCATATGAAGAATGCTCTCATCCGCTTGGATGTCGGTCTTATTATCTACCATATCTGGATGAGATTTTCCCCTAGATGGTCTTTAATTTCTAATGATAAATGGGCTGCCTTCGTTCGGTCAGCCCGTTTATTTATTTATATTTTTAAGTAAGATTTTTTTTGCCAGGCTGATCGCTTCATCTTTATCACTGACTTCATGGTTAACCTGTGCCTCCCGGATAGTTTCCAGCAGGTAGCCCACCAGCGGTCCCGGGTCTAGCTTCACCGCCTCCATCAGTTCTTTTCCATCGATCACTGCTGGTGGAAAAACAAGCTCTTCCCTCTCGTCCCACCATGCTCCCAGCATGGCTTGCGCCACGTCCAAATGCCTAGCCCATCTTTCCTGGGGTAGTGCCGGTCCATAAGTTGCCAACATATCTGCCATTGATAAGATGCAGATATCCACCCCAGCTGCTCCGGTATCGCGGAAAAAGTGGTAAATAGCTTTTCGGCTGAGTGATTCTTCACCATGCGATAACAGCGACGGACGCATGTGATGGCTCACAATAGCGACCAGGCGATCAATCTCCAGGTTGCTCAGTCTGAGTGCCTGCCCGCGTTTATATACCAGTTGGCTTCCGATTTGGTCATGCCCGATGAACCTGATTTTTCCTTCTTCATCGACCGATTGTGTCTTATACTTGCCCACATCATGAAACAGCCCTGCCAGGAATAATAATCCACGGTGAGGCCTTTCCGGGTTCAGTGCATTGTTAAAATGTTCCACGATCTGCCGGCGATACCGCCCAAGCTTCATCACAACCAACCCCATGGTCAGGTTATCCGCTTTACCAGGGTCAAATTCATTCCCCAACACTTCCAGCAGGATTTCTAGACGTGATAAAACATCAAAAGTGTGGTTCCAGGCATCCAATACGTGTGGCTTGGATTGTTGCACATCCTTTAGACTGCCTACTTCTGGCAATAGATAATCGAGTGCATTCAGTTTATCCAATAAACGTATGGATGTAGCCGGGTGTGAAATTGTAAGCATCCTGAACAGTTCATCCCGCAGCCTCTCAGCAGAAACATCAGGCAGGTGAGGGGTAGCTTCCCGCAGCATGTGCAGCGTCTCAGGCAAGATGCGTAGCTCGAGGTCCACTGAAAACCTCACTGCCCTTAAGATCCTCACCGGATCATCCAGGAACGCACCTGGCGAACATGCCCTCAGACGCCGGGCAGCAAGGTCCGGTACCCCACCCAGCGGGTCGACCAGGGACTGTAGCTGGTGTACTTCCACCGCCATCGCATTGATCGTAAAGTCTCGCCCTTGTAAATCCGCAGCCAGATCAGCCCCTTGATAAGCTGAAAAATCTACCCGGATTGGATTAGCTCCAATCCGACTAGTTTCCTCACTTGGTTTTAAAACCAGCCTGGCTACTTTTCGTTCAGTATCTAAGGGGAAATACGCCGCCCCCAATTCATCCGCCAGCTTGCGTGCCATCCGCATCGAATTGCCACCTGTAACGAAGTCCAGGTCAAAGCTCGGTCGGTTGAGGAATGCATCCCTTACCGCCCCGCCCACCAGGTAGATCGGCACGTCTTTAGGCAACAAAGCAATGATCCGCTTCATCAGCGGTTGGTTTAATCTGGCTGGGTAATCATTCATTGTGCTGCTCGTTCAGAAGCAGAATTAAAAACAAGCCCAGGATCAATCTCCAGGATCATACTTTTCGGCTGCCAACACTCCAATAAAAGGCAGGTTCCGGTAATACTCGTCTGCATCCAATCCATATCCGAACACGAATTTGTCTGGGATTACAAATCCGTGATAATCAATTCGGACGTCCACTTCCCGCCGTTCGACCTTATCAAGCAGTGCACATATTTTCAGGCTTTTCGGTTCTCTGCCGCTCAATAATTCCAACACCGCTTTGACGGTGTAACCGCTATCAACAATATCTTCAATTAACAACACGTGCATGTTATGGATATCCGTGTTGAGGTCCAGCGTAATCCGTGATTGACCCCTCGAACGGCGTGCCCCCACACCATAGGACGATACCGACATGAAATCGATCATGTGCGGGATGGTGATGTGGCGCATGAGGTCTGTCAGGAACATCACGCCGCCACGCAGGATGCACACAAGCAGCAGCTCCTTTCCTTTATAATCCCGGCTGATCTCTGCCCCTAGCTCAGCGACGCGTTTCTGAAGTTCAGCTTCTGGGATTAATACTTCTTCCAGGAATTCATGATAATCCTGCATATCTCACTCCTTGGGTACCTCATGGTGTTTACGACAGCGTGCTTCATACATCTCTGCTGCTCCAATAATGACCACTGGCTCGTCATACCGAGCCGGTTGCCCATTAATGATACGTTGTGTGCGCGACGCTGGTTCTCCGCACACCATGCAGATGGCTTGCAGCTTATCCACGTGTTCTGCTTTGGCCATTAATACCGGCATCGGTCCGAAAGGCTCACCTCTGAAATCCGTATCCAAACCAGCCACGATCACCCGCAGACCCTGGTCAGCCAGCTTCTGTACAATGTCGATGATCTTGTCGTCGAAGAATTGAGCTTCATCGATCGCCACAACAGTCGTATCATGATCCAGGTGCGCTAAAACCTCACTGGCTTGTTCAATCGGAATGGCTTCAAAATCAGTCCCTGCGTGCGAAGTGACTTTCCGCACCGCGTACCTGAAATCGATCGCCGGCTTAAACACCTGGACCTTTTGCCGTGCGATGGTCGCCCGCCGCAACCGGCGGATCAGCTCATCTGTTTTTCCACAAAACATCGAGCCTGTGATGACTTCGACCGATCCTGTTCGATGTTCCACCTCTCCTCCAATTTTTATCTGCTCAATACTGCAAATGAATAATGTCTTTTTTTAGCAAACAGGCAGACGCGGGAAGCATCTGCCTGTTAAGTTTAACTGATATTGGATGAGCCGCAAGCTTAAACGACGATTTCCTGTGCCGCTTCTGGCAGCTCGTATCCTAACTGGCGCAGATGCTTCTTCAGATCAGCCAGTGACTTCCTTCCAAATCCATCTACAGCCAGGATGCCTGCTTCACCTTTTTCCAACAGCCCCATCACCTGTCCAACATTGGTGATATTGGCTTTTGCCAATGCTTCTGTCGCCCTTGTACCTAACCCCAGCTCGGTGATCGGTCGCTCGGGTGATGTCCGGGCGCTTTCACGTGCTGATTTGTCATCGATATATTGCTGACGGACCTGTAGCTTCTTATAGAAGCGGTCTACCTGCCCCTCAGTGTCGACGATGCGCTGCTCACCCGTGAAGAATGGATGGCAATTTGAACACACATCCGTATGAATCACTTTCTTGGTCGAACCGGTTGTCCAGGTATTACCGCAGGCGCAAATTACCAGTGCATCTGGATAATATTCCGGATGAATTCCTGCCTTCATAATCATAATCCTTTCACTACTGATAATAATCTAAGTCGCTTTTGCTGGTAAAACACTTACCAACTTGCGGTCATCACGGATGGTTTCATATAGGACGTATCCATCGATAACGGCAAATAGTGTAAAATCTTTGCCAACCATCACATTGTTGCCGGGTTTAATATG
>JBGPBQ010000228.1:0-6662 GCA_041481345.1 Anaerolineae bacterium | reverse complement strand
GCACTTCTAGCTGTGGGCTTTGCTCCTGACTGTTGCCCGCTTCTTCGCCAACCGTCCCTATCCACGGCTGGACGACCAGTCGGCACCAGAGCAACAACTTAATCCTATTGTCGAAAAGGAGACCTCCTTATGAAACAGTGGCTCTGGTTATGGATAAGCTTGATGCTGCTGGCTGCCTGTAGTCGGACGACGACTCCTCAAACGTCCACCCCACCACCTGCAGAGAAAACTGTTACTCACATCGAGGTGACCGATGCCCTGGGGAGGAAAGTCATCCTTACAGCTTCACCGCAACGCATCGTCATCACCGGTAAAGCCCTGATCATGCTCGCCGACGCCGCCTACACTTTCCCCGAAGCGCCTGAACGCATCGTTGGACTGGGCAACACTAGTCAGGGTACGAGCAATTTCATCTCCCTGATTGACCCCAATTACGGTCAAAAAGCCACTCTCGAAAACAACGCCGGGGCTGAGCAGATCGCTGCCCTCCATCCTGACCTGGTACTTCTGAAGAGTTACCTGGCTGAAACAGTTGGCGCTCCCATAGAAGCTTTGGGGATTCCGGTCATCTACGTTGATTTCGAGACCCCTGAACAGTACACCCGCGACCTGACCATTCTGGGCCAGGTATTTCAAAACGAAGCTCGCGCTACTGAGGTGGTCGCTTATTATCAGTCTAAAGCGGAGCATATTCAGCAAGCCGTCAGTGAGGTGAAAACTAAACCGCATGTCTTGATGCTTTACTACAGCGATAAAGATGGCAACGTGGCTTTCAATGTGCCACCGCTAGCCTGGATGCAGACCCAGATGGTGCAAATGGCCGCTGGCGATCCAGTTTGGGCGGATGCCAACCCCGCCAATGGCTGGACGCAAGTCGCGCTGGAACAGATTGCTGCCTGGGATGCTGACCAAATTTTCATCATTTCTTATAATACAAATTCCTCGGACGTAGTGACTAGGCTGGAAGCTGACCCTAACTGGCAGGCTCTACGCGCCATAAAAGCTGGCCAACTCTACGCCTTCCCCGCTGACCTCTACAGTTGGGATCAGCCCGACACGCGTTGGGTTCTTGGCCTGATCTGGCTGGCCGGCCGCCTGCACCCTGAGCAGTTCCCTGACCTGGATATGACTGCGGAAGCCTTGACGTTCTATCAGACCCTCTATGGGTTGGATGCGTCTTTCTTTGAGAAGAATATTCACCCCACATTCAAAGGTGACCTCCCCTGATGAGCACTTCAGGTGCGTTGCCAGCTGTTTACGCCCGTAATCATCGCTCTCAGCGCCATTTGCTGGTTCTGGCTGTAGTCTTGCTGGTTATGGCGGGGTTCTCTTTGCTGGTCGGGCGTTATCCCACCCCGGGCCTGTTGTCATGGAATCGACTTACCAGTGATGAATTAGCCTGGCGGCTGGTTGTGAACCTGCGCCTGCCGCGCCTGCTCACCGCGATCCTGCTGGGGATGACGCTTTCTGCGGCTGGCACTGTCTTTCAACTGCTCTTTAGCAATCCGCTGGTAGAACCGGGCTTCTTGGGCGTCTCGCAGGGGGCGGCCTTTGGCGCGGCCCTGAGCATCGTCTTTTTGGGTGGTTCTGCCATCGTCACCCAGTCTGCTGCAGCCTTCTTTGCTCTGGCTGGGTTGGGGTTCTCGTACTTGCTGGCGCATCGTTTGCGCTATGGGGGCTGGGTCTTGCGCCTGGTGCTGGCGGGTATTGCTGTCTCTGCGCTCTTTTCTGCCGGTTTGGGGCTGCTCAAATATCTGGCTGACCCCCTCCGCCAACTCCCTGAGATTACCTTCTGGCTTCTGGGCGGGCTGGCTAGCCTCACCTGGGAGCAGCTTCTGACCGTTCTGCCGGTGGTGCTTTCTGGATTGCTGGTCATCTTCTTGTACCGCTGGCGACTCAACCTACTGGCGTTAAGTGAGGAAACCGCCTTTTCGTTGGGCGCTGCACCAGGGCGGGAGCGGTGGATGTTGATCTTCTTCGCTGTTTTACCCACCGCTGTCCTTATCGCTATCACCGGCATTGTCGGCTGGGTGGGGTTGATCATACCGCACATTGCCCGGCGCTTGTTCGGGGCTGAGGCGCGCTTCAGCCTTCCCTCAGCTATGCTCCTTGGAGGTCTGTTCACCCTGCTGTGCGATGACCTGGCTCGCACCTTGCTGGCCGGGGAAATTCCGCTCGGTATTCTCACTTCACTCTTTGGTGCGCTGATTTTCCTGGCTCTGATGATGTTTCAAAAGGCGAAGACCCAATCATGAGTCCCCTCATGCTTTCTTTCCAAAACGTCACCTTTGGCTACCGGCGGGCCCAGCCAATCTTACAAGCAGTAAACTTTGAACTGCACCCCGGGCGTATTATGGCTATCTTGGGGTCAAACGGTGTTGGGAAGACAACGCTGCTGTACCTGGCTTTGGGTTGGCTGTCTGCCTGGGATGGGGAGATCTGCCTTGATGGTCACACCCTGCGCAGTTATAGCCGCCAAGAGCGAGGGCGCTGGCTAGCGCTTGTTCCCCAAAGCGAACACACTCCCTTCGATTACACGGTGCTGGATTATGTGCTGATGGGGCGCGCCCCGTACCTGCCACCCTTAGGGATGCCCACTCCTGCCGATTATGCGGCTGCCATGCAAGCCCTAGAGCAGGTGGGGCTGGCTGCGATGGCTGAACATCCCGTGCCGCAGCTCAGCAGCGGGGAGCGCCAACTAATGCTACTGGCGCGCTCCATTGCCCAAAGCCCACGCCTGTTTTTACTGGATGAGCCCACCGCACACCTTGATCTGCGTAATAAATCCCGTCTTATTCAAATCATGCGCGGCTTGCGCACCCAGGGCGTCACCCTATTGATGACCAACCACGAACCTGAAGTAGTGCTGGCCGTTGCTGATGATGTATTACTGCTTGAGCCGGGCGGCGTGGCGCAGTTTGGCCCGCTGGAACAAGTTTTCACTGCTGAGGCACTCAGCCGTGTCTACGACCTGCCAATCCGCCTGGTGGATGTGGACGGACACCGGCAGGTGCTGTGGACATGAATATTCCCTGTCTTTGGCTAATTACCGGTGCGCGCGAAGCGGGAAAGACCACCTTCTGTCGCTCCCTGGCTGCGCGCGCCCACCTCCGGGGTTGGAACCCTGCCGGTTTGCTTTCACCAGCCGTATTTGAAGGTGGGCTCAAGACTGGCATCCTGACTGAAGATGTGCGTACTGGTGAAACACACCCCCTGGCATCCTACACATCCGATTCATCCTTTAATTTGCAACAAGGAAAATGGTACTTTGACCTTTCTACCCTGGCCTGGGGTAACCATGTAATCGAAAACAGCCTACCCTGTGATCTTTTGATCCTGGATGAACTGGGACCGCTGGAGTTGACTCGCCGGGGTGGCTGGCAGGCCGCGCTAGATGTTCTTCGCGGTGATGGATATCAGATAGCGCTGGTGGTGATTCGCCCGGAGCTGCAGGTTTTAGCACACAGGTTGTTGACCTTTTCTGAAACAATCACAATTGACAGAACTCAGACCATTGATCAATGGATGCACCTTTACTGGCATAAGATAGAAGCGACGGGATTACCAAAGAGCCAATCACTGAACGCTTCGAGGAACGGATGACAGGAGATTAACATGGTTGATATTGATAAATTAGAAACTTTTCTACTAGCGGCTGAAACATTGAATTTTTCGGAAACTGCCAAGCAGCTTCATCTAAGTCAGCCAACTGTGAGCCACCATATCAAACTATTGGAGAATACAATGGGGGTAGTATTGTTTACTCGCACCAACACGGGTCTGCAATTGACAGAGACTGGCAGACTGCTTCTACCTTGGGCACGCCGCTTGTTACACGATACCAACAATATGCAGGCAATGATGGCTTCCATACAAAGTGATGTGGTGGGCGAGCTTCGGATTTCTTGCAGCACTACAGCAGGGAAATACGTATTACCTCAGTTGGCTGCTCGTTTTTGTCGCCTCTATCCAGGTGTTAAAGTCCGCATCCTGTCATGCACATCAGAGGATGTCACAATCAGGCTTTTGGAAGGCGATGCACACATCGGGGTATTGAGCCATGAAATTCTGGCTGCCGGTTTAGAATCACAGGAATTCTTCCGCGACACCATCACTCTGATCGTTCCATCTAACCATCGCTGGGCCTTTCGCAAAGTGATTGAACCAGGCGAACTGCTTGAAGAACCACTCATTATTCGAGAAGAAACCTCTGGCACCCGCCAGGTGGTATTATCCGAGCTATCCAAGTTCGATATCAGCCTTGTTGATTTGAATATATTTATGGAGTTGGGCAATGCAGAGGCTATCGTGAGAACGGTTGCAGCGGGTTATGGCATCGCATTTGTATCCAAGCTGGCCACGGCCTGCCCACTTGAGCGAGGCAATGTTGTAGACCTCAGAGTGGATGGGCTAAACCTCAATCGCACGATTTTTATGGTGCGTAAAACAGGCAGTAACCCACATCGCCCGCGGGACGCATTCTGGGGATTTATCCACGCTCCTGAGAATGCAGACCTGATCCGTCTCCCGGAGCAAGAAACGTAAGAAATGCATCCACCCCGTCTGAATTTCAGGCGGGGAGATGGTTTAAGTTGCTACATTGAGGATCAGAACACGTACGTCTGGCAAGCTCCTTCGACATCCATCAGGAACGGTGGGGCTTTTTTAATTTTGATCCGTGGGTCCCGCAGGTCTTCAGGCTTGATATCATTGTTCTCCAGAGCTAGTTCACAGAACACGATCTCTCCGCCCAGATCAAGGATGTCGTTAAAGAGTTTGATAGGATTGGGCATACCCTTGGGGGTACCGAGTTTCTCCAGCTCACCCTTCACGAACCAGCGCGCCCCAGCCGGGCAGACGAAGACATGCACTTCGTAGTTCAGTGCGATGCCGGATGCGGAGAAGATCAATGTCGGCATTATGTTTGCCGGGGTGTCGCCATTGCAGACGACGGCCATCTTTTCAGTCATTTTGTTTCTCCTTCTTGATAGTTAAGATTTTGTCTGTCAGGAAAAGCTCCTGGTAGTTGATCCACCAGTTATCCCTTCAATCCGCGCTGGTGGAGACAGTTTCATGTTCTGCAACAGGTTTCAGAGCATGGATGTAAAGCGCCACGATCCGATAAATGGCATGGGCGAATTTAGTGAAGGGCAGTAAGAGAAGCAGGGTGATCGAAACAGCCACATGAAAGATAAACATCCAATAGCCCCACAATGGCGCGCCCGGCAGATACAGAGCGATCTCAATGATGAAGCCGGTCACGCCGCTAACACATAGCAGCGTCAGAAAGATCCAATCGGAGGGGCGTGAGAAGCTATGGGCTTTATCCACTTTCTTTAAACGTTTATAGAGTAGCACACAGACCCCATACAAGAACAATAACCCAGAAAGCGTGCCAATCAAGCGGGTTGGATACCAGAGAGGTACAAACGTGCCGGTGGCTTTGACACCGATAATATCCAGCAAATAGTCCAAGGCTGTCGCAAACAGGAGACCCAGGAATCCCCACATTGTGGCAGCATGCACGAACCATTTGCTGAGATACCAGGTCTGTCGATTCTCCGGCGCATCACATTCATCCCTATAACGCTTTTGTGCCAAAGATTGGACCGCGACTGCATCCCAGAATGCCTGCAACCAATTCATGCGAGAACCATTAATGAAATTCCTATACGAGAGATGATTACTGCGGGCAATCCTTGAGATCATTGTGAAAATGGTTGCCAAACTGATTAAGCCGATGAGGATCATGGCAACCAGGCCTAGATTGTGGATCACTTCATAAGGAATAAACCCAAACAGCCTCAGCGATTCGGTAGCCATCGTTTGGTGTTCAGCATACATGAATACCCCAAAGAAGAACACCATGAATGTAGCGACGAGACCACCTAATAATGGCTTTTTACAGAATAGTGTGCCAATCTTTAGCGGGGCGTAATGGGCAATCGCGTAACACCGGGCAGCCGCCATCAAGTTTGCTGGCTCGGCTTGCTGTGGGCAGGTATCGGAACAATCACCACAGTTGTAGCACAACCAAAGTTCCTTGCTCCCGAGCAGCGGTTCTTTCAAACCGAGTTGAGCGTAGCGGATGATGCGGCGTGGAAAAGTATCACCGTTGGTCGAGAGTCGACAAATAGCCGTGCAGCTGCCACAGTTGAAGCATTTCTCGACGTTCAAGGCGCCGTATTTTTTGAGCTCAGTTAAAAATTGTGGGTCGACGCGGACGCTCATATTAATACTCCTCCACCTTATAGTCACGAGCTTCAGCATTGAATTCTTCGGATTGTTTTAATTTTGCAGCTAGTTTAGATGGTACCTTCGCCATTATGAGCCTTCATCCTGACGTTTCTGGCTTTGAGCAAGTTCATATTTGAAATATCCGTCCACATCGGGTTTGCCAACTACTGCGACTTCGCCGTAGCGCCGCATGGCGAACAGCCATATCCCCACTTCGTGACTGGGGTACCCCATCGCCTCGGCTAACTCCGGGATGGTCTGGGGACCGTCCTTCAGGATCTTCGCGATGCGATCCTTCATGATCATTTCGTCATGAACGATCTCCCGTATATCGCGTCGAATTTTTCCATTGCTGCTCATACCGTTGCCTCCTTGAGGCTGGCATCTATCATCGCGATGATCTGATCGTTCCTGAACCCTTCAAT
>JBGPBQ010000227.1:0-6703 GCA_041481345.1 Anaerolineae bacterium | reverse complement strand
CTATTGCCCTATAGATTTTCGATCGGCAACAGATTTGTTATAACCGTTTTTATTCAGAAACTTTCCAATGGCATCTTCCGGGATACGGAAAGTGCGAGGCCCGAATTGAATAGCTTCGAGTCTGCCATCCTTAATCCAACGGTAAACGGTTTTCGGGTGGACTCGTGCCCATTCAGCAACCTCGAGCACGGTGAGTAAGTTCCTGGCATTCCAGGTGTCAGGCGGTGGGTGGATAGATTGTGTTGGCATTTCCTTAACTCCCACCGGCTTTTCGAGAGAATCAAAAAGCCGGCTCTCAATAGAAATCTATTAAGTGCCGGCAATAAGTGGTGGTAATGCTGTCTTTACTTATAAGCTGCGGAGAGGGTGGGATTCGAACCCACGGTGGGGACGAGCCCCACAACGGTTTTCGAGACCGTCCCATTCAACCACTCTGGCACCTCTCCCGTGGAAAATTCATTATACCAAACGTTCAGATCTCCACACTTTCTCCCCACTGCGGAAATGCTGGTTTATCCATGCCTGCTTCCACCAGTTTCTCAGATAGTATCGCTGCAGGAGTTTGTTCTCCGTGCACCAGGAAGACCTGTTTTGCCCTCCCCTTCACACGCAGGGCATACTCCATGAGTAAATCCTGCCCGGCATGTGCCGATAAGCCTCCAATCGTTGCCACCTCAGCTTTCACCTCATATTCCTCGCCGAATATTCTCACCCTCTTCTCCCCGTCTGCCAGTCTTCTGCCAAGTGTATTGGGAGCCTGCCATGAGACGATCAATATGGTATTCTTCGCGTCCCCGATATTGTTGCGCAGGTGATGCAGGATCCGCCCCGTCTCTGCCATGCCTGATGCGGATATGATGATCATCGGGTCCTTGCGTGCGTTCAGAGCCTTTGATTCTTCCACCGAGCGGGTGTAGATCAAGCGGTCGAACCCGAGGGCAGTGTGGTGCTTGTCCGCCTCGATGAAAGCTTTGGTTTGGTCGTCGAAGCACTCCGGGTGCATCTTGAAAATATCCGAAGCATTCACCGCCAGCGGGCTGTCCACGTACACCGGCACACTGGGTAATTGATGGCTCTCGAACATCTGGTGCAGCACATACACAATTTCCTGCGTCCTGCCCACAGCAAACGCAGGGATAATCACCTTGCCCCCACGGTTAAGCGTTCGTCCGACCACCTGCCGCAGCTCCTCGTAAGCCAGCGCGGGGTCTCCATGCGGTTGATCACCATAGGTGCACTCCATGATTAAGATATCCGCCGTATCCGGTAGCACTGGGTCATTGATCAAGGGTAGGTTGCGTCTGCCGATATCCCCACTGAACCATACTCGAACCTTATGACCCTTCTCTTCGATATCCAGCACCACCGCACCCGAGCCCAGGATGTGCCCCGCATCCACGATCCGACTGCTCACCCGGGGGATGGGTGTAAAAGGTTGGTCATAATTTACTGGGTTGAAGTATTGCGCCACCAGGGCGGCCTCCACCTGGGTATATAGTGGTTTTACCGGCGGTTCGCCTGTTTTTATATGACGCTTGTTGACAAATTCAACGTCTGCTTCCTGGATATGCCCGGCGTCCATCAGCATGATGTTTGCTAGGTGCGCCGTAGCCGGCGTGGTGTAGATCGGACCACGGTAGCCCTGCTTCACCAAGTTAGGCAGGTTGCCGCTGTGGTCAATATGGGCATGTGAAAGGATGACCGCATCAATTTTTAAAGCTTCAAACGGGAAGTGGCTATTGCGTTCGTACGATTCCTGCCTTTTGCCCTGGTAAAATCCACACTCCAGGAGGAGGCTATAACCATTGATATTCAACAAATGCTGCGAACCAGTAACTGTCTGTGCTGCTCCATCGAAATTGATCCTCATAGCTCCTCCATAAAAGAACCGCGTTTGTATTATAGCCCAGGTTGATCCGAGCGCCTTTGCCCGGCACTCGATCTTTCTTACTATGAATGCTGTCCTAGAGCAGTAATTACTTCTATTTCGGTATGGCTGCGCCTGAAGAGGTTAAAAAGAAACCGGCCTTTCAGCCGGTTTCGCAAATGGTTCTGCGATGTACTTCCTGTCGTTTGTCGGGTCAAGAGACCTTTGTAAATTTCATCGCTCAATGTCCACCCTAACCATTTGTAATCATACCTAATTAGATATTATTTGTCTGTAAGGAATGTTGGTGATTTCTTGCGAGGAATCTGTGACTCTTTTTATGGGGTGGCGCAGACAGAAATATTCACCTTTCCTCACCTGGTGGGCTTGTTTACTATGCTCACCTAATCGCCGGACAAATGGTCAAGCTAGAAAACTA
The DNA here is from genome assembly GCA_041481345.1 of Anaerolineae bacterium. Taxonomy (GTDB): domain Bacteria; phylum Chloroflexota; class Anaerolineae; order Anaerolineales; family UBA4823; genus FEB-25. Next base: position 4,397 of record JBGPBQ010000227.1, on the reverse strand, counting down.
GCCCTCAATAACGGCATCCTTGATTTTTGTGAGAAAATCTAGACACCCCACCGCCTGGCTGACCTTTCCTGTCCTGGCTGGGTTCATTGCGATGAGCTGGTCATTGCACCTGCATTTTCTGTCCTCCACCATACTCCCCTCTGGAAATAACCTCCGCTAGTATTGAACTCCGCTGCACCACAGCAGGCATTCAAGCTGACCTATATACAAAACATCGGACAATAATTATCGATCGATGTCATTGCGAAACCCCCTTTATTTCAGGGGGGAATCCCCATGGTTTTTGGGGAGAATCCCACTGTTTTTGGGGGAGTACTCCGTTTTTTTGGGGGAATCCCTATGTTTTAAGGGAAGCCGCAAGGGTTTTTCTTGCGGCGTAGCAATCTGCTCTTTGTTGATTTTGCTCAAATAAAAACATTTGTAATGATTGATTGGGTGGATTTGCCAACCTATCGTCCTAACCTAAGTATTATTGAAGTGACCTCTCATTCTCATTTACCCGATATGGTTTAAAATGAAACCGGCTTTTCAGCCGGTTTCGCAAATGGTTCTGCGATGGTCTCCCTGATATCTGTCTGCTCAATAAAATTTCATCGCTCAATGTCCACCCTAACCAATTCATATGATACCTGAAAAGATACCCGTTGTCTGCAAGGAAGATGGGTGATTTTATGCGAGGAATCATGGATTATTTTTATCGAATGAATGGTGTTCAAAGGGTTTAACATATCCTTACGCTTTGACCTGGGTGAAATACTGCCCATGCATCGCCTGACATCTAGTCCAGTGAAATCAAACCATGCTTGATGGCAAATTTGATCAATTCGGGTAGATCTGAAATGCCCAGCTTCTGCATCATCCGGCTACGGTAAGATTCGACCGTCTTTGGCGAGAGGTTCAGGCTCCTGCCAATCTCTGCGCTGGTTTTACCCTCCACCACCAGGCACAGGATTTCATTCTCCCGCATGCTCAGGCTTCCCAGTGAATCTTTTTGCGTTTCAGCCCGCGCCTGGACGTAATCGTTGATCACGATGTGCGTGATCGGTCGCGAGAAGTACATCTCACCTGCATATACCGATTGGACCGCGTCCATCACTTCCCTCCCAGCAGATTCTTTGAGTAGGTATCCGCGTGCCCCTGCCTGGAGTGCATGGAATACGTGGTCGGCTGTGCCCAACATTGAAAGGATGATCACGCGTACCTGCGGGTTCGAGGCGAGGATTTCCCTTGTCGCATCGATCCCGTTCAATCCAGGCATGGAAATATCCATGATCACCACATCCGGTTGCCGCTCGTTCACCTGTTCCAAGACTTGCCTGCCGTCGGACGCATCTCCCACAACCTTTATCTCCGGGTTGGCTTCCAATAGTGCCCGCAATCCATCCCTTACGATTGTATGATCATCTGCAAGTACAACATTAATCACCATGATGGTTCCTCCTTACTTTTACGCACACTTCAGTTCCAGCCCCGACCGAAGAATCGATTACCAGTTCGGCTCCAATGGAAGCTGCACGCTGCTGCATGGACAGCAATCCCCAGTGCGGTTCTGAAGCGATTTCTTTGATATTATGGGTATCAAAACCCTGCCCATTGTCTTTCACTGTCAAATATATCATCTCGCTGGAAATTCTTACACCGATATCCGCCCGGCTTGCCTGGGCGTGCTTGGCAACATTATTGAGCGATTCCTGGACCAGGCGGAACAGGATCTTCTCCACGCTCGGCTCCAACTGAAGATCCGATTTATCCCCACTCACCTGCGTGGCGATGCCTGTGCGGTTGCTGAAGTCGCCGCTGTACCACTTTATCGCCGCCATCAGCCCGTACTCATCCAATACAGGCGGGTTTAAATCAGCCATCACGTCACGGATTTGGTGGGTCGTCTCCTCCACGATCATTAATGAATCACTCAATCGTTTATGTATCTCCGACTTATTTTCCGGCTGAAGCTGGTTTTGCAGGATTTTCAAGTTCAGGTTGAGCCCGGTTAGGTTCTGTCCAACTCGATCGTGCAGCACAGTTGCCAGCTCGCGCCTTTCCAGATCCTGAACTTCCTGCAGCCGTAAAGCCAGGTCTCGCATTTGCTCATTCGACCTTCTGATCTCCTCCAACAGCTGGCGTTGGGCTTGCTCAGCCTTGATCCGTTCAGATATATCTCGCGAGATATTCTGATAAAACTTTGGTTTTCCATCTGCATCTGCTACCAGCACCGTATTATTTTCAGTCGGCAGCACCTCGCCAGATTTCTTAAGGTAGTGTCTGACATATGGCATGAGACGGTAACCATTTTTTAAGCGCTCCATATTCCCACTTACATCCGCTAATTCTTCAGCAACCGTTATATCCTGGATGGATAAAGTTTGCAGCTCTGCTCGGGTGAACCCCAACAGCTCAGCCGATTTTTGATTGACTTGTAGAATGTCACCTTCCAGGTCGGTCAGGAAGATGGCATCGCCGGCGTTCTCAAACAACGCCCGGTAGGTCTGTTCGCTTTCGCGTAATGCAGTTTCAATCCGCATGCGTTCACTGATATCACGGATATTGATCGCCACCCAAAAACCGCTGGTGGCGTCCAGGCGGCTTAAATCAACCTCCATCGGGAACTCGCTGCCATCTTTTCGCATGGCATACAGGTCAACCCCAAAGCTGGATTGGTTGATTGATGGGTCTTCCAAAAACCGCTGGAAATAAATGCGCTGACGTTCACGATATCGCACCGGGATCAAATTTGCCGCAATGTTCATCCCGATCAGCTCTTCCCGCGGGTAGCCGAACAGGCGCTCTGCCATGGCATTGATCAGCAGGATCTTGCCCGATTGGTCCAATACAAACATTGCATCGGGAGCCAATTCGATCACGTCCTCAAATCGTTTTTCCGCTAGCGTGCGCTGAATCAGCTCCTCTTGCAGCTGTTCAATCGCCCGCCTCAATTCATCTGTCCGTTCCGATACGATCAGCTCCAATTGGTCGCGCGCCCTCTCCAGCTCTGCCTGGACTTGCTTGAGCTTGGTGATCTGGTGTAAGACCACCACGTGCCCGATTGGATTGGTGTATGCATCAGACAGTAAGGAGATGTGCAGATCATAATACTGCAGTTCCTCGCTCTCCGCCTGGGTAAACTCGGCGATATACTCTTTTGCGAATCCTGCCTTCTTGACATGCTCAACCAGATCTGGCATCGCCAGGGATAGATTCTTACCTAGCGATTCATCACCCAGGCAGCTGATCATCTTTTTAGCCGATGGGTTACTCTCGACGATGTTATCGTTTAAGTCCAAAACAATGACGCATTCCGTCAGTCCGTCGAATACTGTCTGTTGCGCAATCGGCAGGATATTGACCAATTGGAAGCGAAATAAGCTGATCGAAAATAAAACACCGGATGATAAGAATAAGAATGCAGTCCAATCTAAAAAACGTTCGGGGCTGATTCCAGTGATGTAGAGGATATTGCCTATCCACGGGAGCAGGATTGCCAGAAGTGCCAGGATTACCTGCCAGCGCTGCAGGCGGACGATATTGAATAAGCTTGTTACCAACATGACCGATCCCAGCAACAAAAGCGTATAGCTGAAGATCATTAAAACCCAGAACCATGGTCCCCGGGTAAAGTCCAGCATGATGAAAGGGCCAACCGGTTCCGATTCAACTTGCTGCCAAACCAGGTTGTGCAGATTATTGGTCCACACGAGCAGCAAGGTCACGACCGGGATGATCCCCAACAGGAACCGGTGCTGCAGGATGCGCTTCATCCATTTGGGATACCCTAGATATTGGGCTACGAAGGTGAACCATGCGAGGGGGATGATTACGATCCCAAAAAATTCAAATCTCTCCCAAAAAAGCTTGGCGGTCAGGCTGGAAGCCAGGAGCTCAAATGCATATCCCAACGACCATATGGACGCCCCCAGGATCAACACACTTAACGCTTGTGATCCGGGTGCTCTGCGATTACGGACAATGAAAACCGCTAGAAATAGCCCCAGCGAAGCGCTTATGATTAGAAGTGCAATGTCAACAAAACGCAATTTTCCTCACTCCCCTATTCTAAAAATGGTTTACACTCCTCCGGATAATTCATAATCAACCAGACAACCTTATTCACACAACTTTAATTATCATATCACCGAGGAATGAGCCCCAAAGTGATAAGATAATTAAACATTGCTAATAATCTGCTGAATTTGGTCTTAAATAGTTGATTCTAATATAGTCTTAGATTATCTTCATTTGATCGATATTCACACCAAGGTGGCAATATCCGCCAATAACTGTGGTTGAGCGCTTCACTGTTGTCATTCCGACCACACGTAGCGCTCTAACCATACCAACTATGCTACAATTATTATCACCTTATGCTCCTTGCATTATTAATTTTATGGTTATGAGTTTGT
>JBGPBQ010000226.1:0-6744 GCA_041481345.1 Anaerolineae bacterium | reverse complement strand
ACTTCGTGCATAAGCCCCAGCACCTGGATATCGTCGTCCAGCGTATACAGGACCGACTAGCTGGCAAGGAAGAGCTGGAATTTCCGCCCGGGTGAACGGTTATTTGAGGAGAGTGAGCCTCAATAGCGTCGGGTAGGAAACTTTCAGGATTGAATCAACGATCAAGGCCAGCATGAACCATACACCGAAGGCGCGGTTGTGGATAAATGCGGCCGCTACGAAGTAATTCGGCCACACATCCGGATAATCGGCTGGTTTTTCAGCCGGTTTGGGGGCGCTGAACATTGGCCAGATCTTGCGGAAAGTGGGGATGGCCAGCACCACTGCCGCCATCAATATCGAGAAAAAACCGGTGAGAACCAGCGCCAGAGTGAGCACATACTGCAGGACGAGCATCACTACCAGCATGTAGCGCGCGGGGCGCTCACCAATCACCACAGGTAGAGTGTGGATCTTCCGCTCCTTATCCATCTCATACTTGTCGATGTGCTTGCCGAAGATCACGCCGGTCACACCTAGGGCGTAGGGCAGGCTGGCGAGCACCACCGTCCAACTCCAGCTGCCAGTGATGACGATGTATCCGCCGCCGATCATTAGAGGTCCCCATACCAGCAGCACGGAGAGTTCACCCAGGGCGATGTATTTGAGTGGATAAGTGTAAAACAGCACGAAAAAGACACCTGATCCGAGGAGCAGCAGGGTCCACCAGTTGTGAGATATGATCACCAGGATCAGCCCCAATACCAGGGCGATGGCTCCGGTGATGCCGGTATAGGTGAGGTGCTGGCGCTTGGTCATCAGACCATGCACCAGGGGTTGAGGCCCGTACTGCGCCCGGTAGTAATTATCCTTGTCCACACCGCGGTTGAAGTCGGTAAAATCATTCAACAGGTTATTGGTGGCGTGTGAAAAGATCAAGCCCACAGTCAACAGCAACCATTTGACGAGGTTAAAATTGCCGTCACGAAACGCAAAAATACCGGCAAATGCTCCGCTCAGAAAAGTCATGATCAATACTGCCGCCCGGGTCGAGATCAGCCACTTGGAAATCACATCCAGCTTGCCCCACTCTTCTTTTGAAACATGGGGAATGACCTGCAAGGCTTTACGCCACATGGTGATATTCATAGATTACTCCTAGGATTTTGATGACACCCAAGTATACACTTAATAATTGCCCTGGCAAATATCTGGACAATTCCTATAACTTAATAGCCAGATTCCAATTCGCTAAGTAAACGAACCCACGCCGGGCTGTCGTGAATAAGAGTAAAAATTCTATCTTTTAATTGAGATACCAAGATGAGAAAATCTATAGAAAGTTCAGCCAGCAATCATAAATGAGTAAGTATACCTTCATTGGATTACTTCCCGAAGAGCCTGGCACACCCGCTCCACCTGTCCTTCATCCATCACACCAGAGAAGGGGAGCGCCAACCCGCGTCTCCCAAGGTCCTCAGTGACCGGGAAAGCACCTCCCTGGTACCCAAAGCGTTCCACCATGTATGGCTGCAGGTGGATGGGCAGGAAGTAAGGTCGGGCAGGGATGCCCAAAGCTCCCAGCTTTTTAGCAATCTCATCCCGATCGAGCCCGGGTGCAAAACGCACCACGTAAACGAACCAGCTCATCTTGGAGGTGTATTTTGCAACCGTAGGCGCCTCGATGCCCGGAATTTCCGCCAGCCTTTGGCTATACCAGCCTGCAACCTGGTCGCGCTTGGCGATGAGTAGATCCAGGCGCTGCATCTGGATGACTCCCAGGGCGGCGCTCATCTCGTCCAGGCGGTAGTTATAGCCCAGGTGGGTGTGCTGCAGCCAGGTATCTCCAGGGGCGCGTCCCTGGTTACGCAGGGCGCGCATTAAAGAAGCCGCGTCTTCTTCATCGGTGATCACCATCCCGCCTTCACCGGTAGTGATCTGCTTGTTGGGGTAAAAACCGAACACCCCGTAGTCACCCAAGGTGCCCGCAGGGTGACCCTTATAAGCTGCACCCAAGGCTTCACACGAATCCTCGATCACTTTCAGCTTATACTTCCAGGCGGTATTCAAGATTAGCTCGAGGTCTGCTGGCTGACCGAATACATCCACGGGTAGGATGGCTTTGAGCGTGGAACCTGCGTTGGCACCCTTGGGAGGCATCCAGGCCTGGGCATTTTTACCGCCCTGGAGGATATCCTGTGTGGCGGCGTAGACGAGGTAAGGGTCGATATTGCCGGTGCGCGGCTCCACATCCACGAATACTGGCACCGCTCCTTCATATAGTAAGACATTTGCCGAAGCTACGAAGGAGAAGGGTGTGGTGATTACTAGGTCACCTGCCTCGATGCCACAAGCCCTGACAGCCAGGTGAAGACCAGCTGTGCCTGAGCTGACTCCCACGGCGAACTTGCTGCCGGTGTATGAGCGCACAGATTCTTCAAAAGCGGCGATCTGGTCACCCATGGATAGGTTAGGGGTTGACAGCACCCTTGCCACTGCCTGGCGTTCTTCGTCGGTCAGATCAGGGGAGGACATGGTGATGGGTGAGGGTGTAGGTGGTTTAGCAGATGAGCTCATAGTATCTTTTATTATCCAGATTTGAAAATAATAGATCGAGGGTCATTCAGGCCAGATCATGCCAGCCCGAACTATGCCGCCTTCGGGAACATCCTGTTTCACGGTGGCTCCATTACCAACGCGGGCACGGCTGCCAATTTTGACATGCAGATTCACCGTGACCCCCATCCCAACCAGCGCAGCATCGCCCATTGAGACTTCGCCTGCCAGGATGGCGCCGGGCGAAAGGTTGGCATATTCACCTATGGTGCAGTCATGTGAGACGATGGCACCGGTGTTTATTATTGAACCAAATCCCACGTGAACATCACTGCCGACGTAGGCATGCGGCATGACCTGCACGCCCTCCGATAGAGTGGCGCTCGGCTCAACGAAAGCGGTCGGATGGACCAGCGTCGGGCAGTAAAAACCGGCTGAGGCCAGGCGCTCGAACACATTGATCCGGCTGGTGATATTCCCAATCCCTCCCACGGCATTGGCAGCCAAGTGCACGCCGGCAGCGATCAATTTCTCCAGGATTGCTGACCCGCCCAACACTTGTGCGCCTATGATACCTGAACCGATTGGGATTCCATCGTCAACAATCCCTGCGATTGGGTAGGTTGAAAGCATTCTGATCAGGTCGATCAAGGCTTTACCATGCCCACCGCCGCCGTAGATAATGACTGCGTTCGGGTCGAATTGCCCGGCTTTCAGCTCGAGCTCTGGCTCAGCGGAGCGCTCAATCAGCCCCTGGACCAGTTTTTCGGTGATAAACACTTCGCTGGAGAACTGGGTAAGGTCCACATTGTGCTTCTGCGCCAGGATGAGCGCAGTCTGGCTGATGCGCAAGTCTGCCTGGCGGGAGAGTTTTTGTCCCTCAGCAGCCACAGGAATTGCAGGCGGAGTCCAATCCGGTGAATCGGCCAGATATCCCAGGATTTCGCCTGCCAGGAGGGTCTGACCCACCGTAGATGTCAATCCAACCACATAGCCGTCTGCTTCTGCGGTCAGCTCGACGGTGGATTTGGTGGTCTCCAGTGTGCATAACTTATTCCCGCGTTCCACCCGCTGCCCGGAGGTGACGTACAGTGCAGCTAATAGAGCACCCGGCTCGTTGGGGTTGATCAATGGAATGGTAATCGCGGTAGGTTCAGTCATGGCTCGAGGGGTAAACTATGGTGAATTTTAACACGAACAGACACTTTGATGAAACCACTGTTCATGGATCACCCAATTTTTCCCCGCCATTGTATAAATCATAGCTTCATCTGAAGCGCAGTTTGGATGATATGGTCCACGCCGGGTAGTGCAATCGCCTCGAGCGGACCGGAGGCAGGGATGGGTGTTTCTTGGGCTGCCAGGCGTTTATATTTTATATGTCTTGTGCCGCAAGCTTCAGCAGTCCTGGCAACCACTTCAGCCCCCCATCCAAGGGTGTAGGTCCCTTCTTCAACCGCCAGGAGCGCCCCTGTGCAGCTGACTGAATGGATAATAGGGTCTATTACGAAGGGGGATAGCTGGGTGGGTACCACTAACTCGGCAAAGACCTCATGCTCATATGCCAGGCGCTCGACTGCCTGCCGGGCAAGCTCAACCATGTAGCCATAGGCTGCGATGGTAAGTGTAGGCGATGGTGCTCCGCGTATAGAGAGGGTGAATGTTGGTAAGCCCACACTCGATGCAGCCCGATCATCATTAATGCCAAAACCTGCTAGATCTTGCTGGCTGAGCACAGGTAGTAAATACTGGAGTTTATTCTCAATGAAAAGCACGGGTTCTTCGCTCTCCAGGATCGCATGGTAGAGCAAATCACCCGGGTCGCCTGTTCCATCCGGGAGGCTATGCGCCGCTGGCGCCAGTACGCGTAGCCCCGGGATGCCGAGGTATAGTTTTTCGAGCGTCTGGCTGTGAGTGGGCCCGTACCCACGCCGCCCACCCATTGGGGTGCGGATTACCAGTGGGACGCTCACTTGTTCGTTGTACATCCAGCGGAATTTGGCGATGTGGTTGATCAATTGGTCAGCGATGAGGCTGATGAAATCGCCAAACATGATCTCCACCACAGGTCGGAGACCGCGTAAAGCCATACCTGCTGCTACACCAACGAAGCCTGCCTCAGAGATGGGAGTCGGGATCACTCGCTCGGGGAAGCGGGTGGATAGACCGCGGGTGACTTTAAATGCCCCACCATATGGGTCAAGCACATCCTCGCCCAATAGATAAACGTTTGGATTGTCCAAAAATGCCCGGTGCAGTGCTGAGTTTAGTGATTCCAGAACAGATGGCATGAGGATTATTTCAGCTCATCCATGCGGATTCAATGGCCTGGCATGGAGAACCAAGCACGGTGGTTTAGTCTGATCCTTCTTCCTGGGAACCTGGACGGTGATAGGTTGGCTTATTGATCTCAACTTTCAGCTCTTCGATATTCTCCTTGACACGCACTTTATCCGCTTCGGTCAAATGTGTGGAAACGAGCAGGTTCTCCAGGATTTTTATGCTTTCGCGCGGCCGGTTGATCTGTTTGAGGTAGGTTGCGAGGTATTCCTGGCCTTCAAACCTGCAGTGGGGTTTTTCTAGCTGGACAGCTTTGGTGTACCATTCCAGGCACTGCTGGACGTTACCAAATTTGTCATAAACCACGGCAATGTTCAGGCACATCGCTGACTTATCGAGATCAGAGATATCGCTGGTGACCAGGGCTGTAAATATCTCCAGTGCAGCTTGCAGGTTCCCGGAATCGAACATTTGAGTGCCATAATCGACACGGTTTTGGAAATCTTTATAATTCATAGATTCCTCCTCACGCTCCTAAGGGGCAAACACCATCGGGTGAAGAAATTTGTTTATGGCAATCAATAATTTTGACAGTGGACATTATATATATTTTAACCTAATCGAGAAAAAAAGTTACATTTAGATGTCAGTTTGTAATTAAATTCTGTAAAACATCCACCAGTATCTCCTGCCAGCCGTTGGTTTCAGAGAAAGGGATCCATATGGCATTTTTCCCGGTGCGTATATTCCCATTCAATTCCGGGAATGATCGGGAAGTCTCACCTTCTGGAAGGGGTGGGTAGCGCAGGATGATTTGACCGCCTTCAGCGCTGACGCCTGAGAGACCGGCTTTTTCAGCCATTAGCTTGACCTTGAGCTGGAAAAGCAGGTTCCTGGCTTCCTCAGGGATAGGGCCAAAACGGTCGATAAATTCCTCAGACAGGGCATCGATTTCATCCTGGGTGCGCAGATCTGCCAGACGACGGTACAGGCGGGTGCGGGTCGGTCGATCCGGAATGTAGCCGGACGGCAGGCTGACCGGGAAGGGGAGGTCCACCGAGATGGGCAGCCCAGGCGCTGCCTGTTCTTTCTCAAGCGCTTCGGCAAGCACCGGGACGGCCTTCCCCGTGCGCAACCGGTGAACAGAATCGGCTAATAACCTTGTGTACAGGTGAAAACCGACGGAGGCGATATATCCATGCTGGCGCGTGCCCAGGATATCACCGGCACCGCGGATTTCAAGGTCGCGCATGGCAATCGAATAGCCTGCACCCAGCTGGGTATTTTCAGCGATCGTTTCCAGGCGCTGTCTGCCTTCTATCGTCGGCGCCAGGCGTTTGTGGCGGAAAAAGTATGCATAGGCGCGCTGAGCTCCCCGTCCAACCCTGCCGCGCAGCTGGTACAGCTGGGCGAGACCGAAGGTATCGGCGCGGTCCACAATTAAGGTGTTGGCGTTAGGGATGTCCAGGCCTGATTCGATGATCGAGGTGCTTAACAGGATGTCCACTTCACCAGCAGCGAACTGCTCCATGCGTTGGGATAATTGGTCCTCCTGCATCTGACCATGCGCCACCACCACCCGCGCCTCGGGGACTAATTTTTCCAGGTGGCTGCTCATGGCGCCGATGGTCTGCACCCGGTTGTGGACGAAGAACACCTGACCACCGCGCTCGAGCTCGCGCAGGATCGCCTGGCGCACCAGCGTGGGAGAATACGGTCCCACGTGGGTGATGATGGGCAGGCGCTCCTCTGGTGGCGTGTTGATGGTCGAGATGTCACGCACCCCGGTGAGGGTCATGTACAGCGTGCGCGGGATGGGTGTGGCAGTCATGGTGAGAACATCCACTTCGGTGCGCATTTTCTTGAGCGTTTCTTTGTGAGTAACACCAAAGCGTTGTTCTTCATCGATGATCAGCAGACCCATGTCTT
>JBGPBQ010000225.1:0-6774 GCA_041481345.1 Anaerolineae bacterium | reverse complement strand
GATCAGCTATGGATTCCATCCACAGGCAGATATACGCCCGGAACAGGTGAAACACGGGTCAGAAGGGTTAAGCTTCATGGTGGTCGGGAAGAAGCGGCAATTCCCAATTGCCTGCCACTTGATGGGGGAGTTTAATATCTCAAACTGCCTGGCAGCGATAAGTACCGCAGTGTATTGCATGGGTATTAGCTCAGAAGATGCCCAGGCGGGAATTGCTGCAGTACACTCTGTGCCCGGGAGGATGGAAAGAATTGACCTCGGACAAGACTTTACCGCCATTGTAGATTTTGCCCACACCCCCAATGCCCTTCTGCAAGCGCTACAGACCGTACGGCAGATCACCCATGGGAGAGTGATCGCCGTCTTTGGGGCTGCAGGCTTGCGCGACCGGCAGAAGCGCAAGATGATGGCTGAAACCTCAATCGAGCTAGCTGATTTGACCATCCTGACGGCTGAGGATCCACGCACGGAGTTGTTGGAGGATATCCTGGATGAGATGGCCGCCGGAGCCGACTTGAGGGGCGGGGTGGAGAACCAAACCTATTGGCGGATTCCCGACCGGGGTGAGGCAATTCGCTTCGCCATCTCTCTGGCGCACCCGGGCGATGTAGTCATCGCCTGCGGCAAGGGGCACGAGCAATCGATGTGCTTTGGCGAGATCGAGTATCCCTGGGATGATAGGATTGCCATGCGAGCAGTACTCTCAGAGCAGCTGGGCATCCCACGGCCTAAAATGCCATACTTACCCACACAGGGTAAATAAACTATTTAATAGTATCGACTCATTCCCCCTTCCCAGGCAGGGAAGAAGGATAAAGGGGGATGTGTGACTAGTTTTTGTAAGCCTTAGGCGGTCCTAAGAGCTTTATAACAGGGGGGTGAGATCGATGCCACGTGTCGCGGCACGCTGATCACCCCATTCCTTGATGCTGACGGGGACGGGCTTGATCTCACTCTCGGGTCGGCGTACCAGGATCAGCGCCTGGTCGGGGCAGGCGGTTACACATACTCCGCAGCCAACACAGCGCGTCTCGTTCACCTCGGCAACACCATCCACCGTAAGGGCATCGAACTGACAATTCTCCACGCACAGCGCGCACGCATTGCACAAGCTCTCGTCCACCGTGTTAACAAACGCCGAGCTGGCGACGACATTGGCAATCCCAAGCTCTGCCATGCCGCGTAGGATACCGCACGAGCAGGTGCAGCAGTTGCAGATGTACCAGTTGCCCTGTCGGTTATTGCTCACCGTGTGGACCAGACCTTCCTGGTCAGCGCGGCGAAGGACAGCATAGGCTTCTTCCTTTGAGAGAGCATCTACTTCATCCGTAGTGTGGAAGGCATCGGGCGAGGCACTCATTGCCATGCAATTACGAATGGTGTGTCTGCAGCCTTTTCCAACCAGGGTCGTTTGCTTGCGGCAGATGCAATCGAGCACGGCCCACGACTGGGCGTTCTCGATAATCCCCACGACTGACTCGAATGGTGCGACCTGCATATCCATTTTTATGCTTTCACCCACCGGGATGACGCGGTGAACTGAGGGTTGTACGGCTAACGTCTTCGCGAACGCCCTCTGATAGTAATCCTCGAACAAGCGGGCCAGCTCTGCATCCAGCAAATCACCAGTCTGGTTTTCGTAGATACCCACTACGAACGGCAATATGCCATAGCCTAGCCCACCATCCGCTTTTCCGGCCTTGATCAGCCCCCTGGACGCCATACTCTTAAGCAGGCTACGGGTGGGGTTGTAATCGAGCTGCAAACGTTCGGCAATTTCAGCGGCAGTTTCCAGTTTGATCAAGAGGAGAGAAGCGAGCCCGGCTTCCTCGGGCGAGAAAATCTTAGCCAATACTCTCAGCTCAGAAGTATCCTCGGTGGGTGGGAAGCCGTTCGGCAGGCTGTCCAACTTTGTTGCTAGAGCTTTGTACGGGTCATGCTCAGCATTCATATTCACCTCACTTTAATTCTACCGATAATCGATTGAATTCTGCCTGGAATTCCTGCTCCAGTTTCAATTTTTCTGACGGGCTGAGGAAGCTGGCTTGGACGGCATTCAAGCTGATGCGCTCCAGCTCAGGTTGGGTGAAATTATAATCCATTACCAGCACCTGGTACTCATGGTTCAAGTCGGTGCCGAACATGGGTGGATCATCAGAGCCGATGGTCAGGAACAAGCCAGCATCCCATAATTTGCGCAGCGGGTGTGAAGCATAATCTGGATAGACATTCAGGCAGATGTTGCTGGTCGGGCAGACCTCGAGGGGTAGTTTGCTGGACTTAAGATATTCAACTAAAGCCGGATCTTCGATGCTTCTAACTCCATGACCGATCCGCTCGGCATGCAGCAATTTTATCGCCGACCACACGCTTTGAGGCCCCGCAATCTCCCCCGCATGGGGCACCCGGTGCAGGTGCTCAGCTTCTGCAAGGGCGAAAGTATCAGCAAACAGTTCAGGGGGGAAACCGACTTCGAGACCACCTAACCCAAGGGCAACCACACCCTGGTCACGGGCTGCCAGGGTAATATCCAGGACGGCAGTCTGGGTTTCCGGGTTATTGCGGACGATATCGAAAACCCACTGCCAGCGCACCCCGAAATCAACACCAGCCTGTTCGCGACCAGCATTCAAACCACCCAGGATCTCCTGCCAGGGAAGAGCGGTCAGGGATGTGTTAGTTAAGATAGTGAAGGTCACCTCCGCATAACGGATATTCTGGCGGAAACACTCGCTGCCATACTCATAAGCAATCAGGCGATAGTCATCCGCTGTACGCAAGCACTTCGTGATCATCAGGTATGTTTCGAGGAACTGGTCAAAGTTTCGGAAGCGATATAGATCTTCCAAACCCGTTACATTATCGACTGGCAGGCTGATATGGTTGAGCTGAGCCAGCTTGAGCAAGGTGCGAGGCAGGATCGAGCCTTCCAGGTGGACGTGAAGCTCGGCTTTGGGCATACGTAGGGCAAATTCAGACAGGTCCATGAGTTTTAGAAGATTATGCAACCATCATGCAGTGAGATTCTGATCCATTTTCGCCTGAAGGGTGCGGTATTCCGGCGAGGCAGCGAATTTGCGTATCTCGTCGACGCGCTTGGCTATCATGGGATGGGTCGCCACCAGCTCGGTAATATTTTGCAGGATATCGCCATCCTCCGCCTCGATGTGCTGGATGGCAGCCTGCATGCCGGCCTGGGTGCGGGCTGCTGGACCGGCCTCGAGCTTGATTAGAGCGGTAATGGCTTTGGCAGGCTTGGAGCACGCCAGAACACCTGCCCGGTCGGCTGAGTACTCGCAAGCCCGGTTCCACCAGCGGAAAGCCAGCTCCATGATGGCAAGAGCACCGTAACTACTGGGGATGCCTGCCATGCCTCCAACCAGCGTGTTCAGCCAGGTGTGACCCAGCTTAACGTGCCCCATTTCATGCCCAAGGATGAACTGGATCTCGTCCTGATCCATGATATTAAACAGGGGTGAGTAGAGCACGATCGCTTTGGGGCTGTCCATCCCAAAGGTGTAGGCATTCAACCGGTTGGAAGGGACGATAAAAACGTCCACCGGTTCCACCTGTAAACGGGCAGAATTCATTTCGATGATGGGAATCATCCCTGGCGCACTCTCAGGAGTGACCTGCTGCCCCTGAGCGAGCAGGGCGTGGTGGTTATTCCGGCTGGCGAAATAGCCAATGATGACCACCAATGGCACAAAGATGGCGCTGCCACACACGGTGGCAGCCGCAGTGAAGGCGATCACCAGCAGCACCACCAGAACGGTTAGCAGCAGGATGAGATATTCGTAAGGGTAGCGGTACTCGGTTGTGGAAAACTTGTAACCCATCAAATTGATTTTAGCATAAATAAAACGAAACCCGTTTTCGAATAGAAAACGGGCTGTTATTGTTATTTAGCGTCGATCACGTCGATCGCGGTTGCCACCGTTGGGGTTGTAGGGACGTCTCCCGCCGCCACCGCGCGAGCCGCCTGAGCGACCTCCTGAGGGACGGTCGTGCTCCTTGGCTTCTTCGAGGGTCCAGCCTTCGAGGACTGCCTGGCGGGATAGGCGAATCTTGCCACTATCATCGATATTGGTGATCATAACCGTGATCTCATCACCGACGGAAACGACATCTTCCACCTTGTTTACGCGCTCGCTATCCAGCTGGGAGATGTGCACCAGACCGTCCTGGTTGGGCAGGATCTCGACAAAAGCGCCGAAATCGGTGATGCGGACCACTTTTCCCGTATAGATGCGCCCGACTTCTGGCACTTCGATGATGTTTTCAACCATCTCACGCGCTCTTTCGGCTGCCGGTCCATCGGTCGCAGCGATGTACACCGTGCCGTCCTCTTCGATATCGATCTTCACGCCGGTCTCATCTTGGATGCTGCGGATGATCTTGCCGCCTGGTCCAATCACCGCACCGATCTTGTCGGAGGGGATGTGCAGGACGGTGATGCGTGGGGCAAAGCTCTTGAGCTCGGGGCGAGGCTCGGGGATGATCTCCAGGATTTTGTCCAGGATGAACAGGCGGGCCACACGCGCTTGGGCGAGGGCTTTCGACATGATCTCAGGCGTGATGCCTTTGATCTTGATATCCATCTGCAAGGCGGTGATCCCATCACGGGTGCCAGCGACTTTGAAGTCCATGTCACCCAGGTGGTCTTCCATTCCCATGATATCGGTGAGGATGGAGTACTTGTCGCCTTCCATGATCAGACCCATGGCAATTCCAGCTACAGGTGCCTTGATGGGTACACCTGTATCCATTAGTGCCAAGGTGGAACCACACACCGAAGCCATGGAGGTGGAGCCGTTCGAAGAAAGCACCTCGGATACCAGGCGCAAGGTGTAGGGGAATTCGGTTTCAGAAGGGATGACCGGCAGGAGAGCACGTTCTGCCAGGGCTCCGTGACCTACATCTCGCCGGGAGGAGCCGCGCAATGGGCGGACCTCGCCGGTGGAGAAGGGTGGAAAATTGTAGTGATGCATGTAACGCTTGGATTCGGAACCGGTCAGGCTGTCGATCTCCTGGGCATCGCGAGGGGTGCCGAGGGTTGCCAGGGTGAGCACCTGGGTTTCACCACGGGTGAACAGACCTGAGCCGTGGGCGCGCGGGCTGAGACCAACCTCGCCCCAGATAGGACGGATATCCGTCAGGCCGCGACCGTCTGGGCGGATCTGGTTTTCGATGATGCGTCGGCGGACAATAGATTTAAGGGTTTCGTCAATCGCTTCGATGATATTGGGGGCGAGGGCTTCATCCTCTGCAGTCAGCTCGGTGACGATTTCCTGCTGTAAGGTTGAAATGGCTATATCCAGCTCAGCCTTGGTATGCGGGGCATCCAGAAGCTCGTTAAGACGGGCAGCAGCCCTCTCGTTGACCGGGGTCTGGACAGCTTCCGCCAGGTTGTAGGATACATATGTGCGCTTGGGTTTACCGATCTCGCGTACCATTTGTTCCTGGAGATCGATCAGGGGTTGGATGGATTGGTGACCAAAGTTCAATGCATCCACCATAACCGCTTCAGGGACTTCCTGAGCGCCGCATTCGACCATCAGGATGGCGTCACGCGTGCCGGCGATTCGCAGGTCAAGGTCAGACCGATCCTGTTCAGTTGACGTGGGATTGACCACAAATTCACCATCGATGTACCCGATGCGTACTGCGGCAATCGGACCGCCCCAGGGGACGTCTGAGATCATCAGCGCGGTGGAAGCCGCATTGATGGCTAAGGCATCGATCGGGTTCTCGCCGTCGACCGAAAACGAGTACAGGATCACCTGGACGTCGTTGCGTAGGTCCTTGGGGAAGAGCGGGCGCAGTGGGCGGTCGGTCAGACGGGCAATGAGTATGGCTTCCTCGGAGGGTCGGCCTTCACGGCGGAAGAACGAACCGGGGATACGTCCACCGGCATACATGCGTTCCTCGTAGTCTACGGTGAGGGGGAAGTAATCGATCCCGAGGCGAACCTCGGAGCTCATCGTGGCAGCAGCGAAGATCATCGTGTCGCCCAGGCTGACGGTGACTGCACCGCCGGCCTGACCTGCGAGCGTGCCGGTTTCGAAGGTGATGGGCTTGCCACCGACCATCGCGTTATATTTTTTTGATTCGGGTTTCATTATTCAGTTTCTCCTAATTTGATTGTGCCTTCAAGGTCAGAAACTGAGAGTTAGCGACAACGAATGTAGGCGGCATCGAAAAGCCGCCTGGGATAAAATATGTTGTCGTTATCCATCAATTCCCGACCTGAGGCTGGTTTAAATTTCTCCCTAAATAAGAGTAGATGGGAAATGTTTCGTCCCATCTACTCAAGGGTGGGTCTTTCTATTTGCGGCGGATGTTCAGCCGATCTGTCAGCGCCATATAGCGCTGGTAGTCATTTCGCCTGATGTAGGCGAGCAGTCGTCGGCGTTGCCCCACCATCTTGAGTAATCCACGACGAGAACTCTCATCGTGCTTGTGCTCACGGAGGTGCTCGGTGAGCTCTGTTATTCTATTTGAAAGAATTGCAACTTGCACCTCGGGTGATCCGGTGTCGCCCTCATGACGGGCGAATGTTTCCATTGTTTTTGCTTTTGTGTCCTTATCCATGACATCTGCTCCAGATGATTTAGATTTGCTTCTAGCAGGTCTCCAACCAGGCAGCACATGCCGCCGGGCGGTCTAGTCAGCGGGTGGGATTATACCAGAGAGTGGGGAAATTCGCTATTAACATATTATCAGAATGGAATGGATTTAACCGCAGATGGTGAGCAGAGAAAGGTAATTAGG
>JBGPBQ010000224.1:0-6786 GCA_041481345.1 Anaerolineae bacterium | reverse complement strand
GGTGTGGCAATAAGGGCAGTTCACAACCGGAGCTCCGGCAACCATCGTAATATTATCCATGGTCAGAGAGCCGCCGCAGGATTTGCACTTCATAGTTTCCAAATTGACATTAGCAGGGAGATCAATTTTTAGGGTAACATTTTCAGTGGGAGCTCCCATCTTGCCACGCCCTGCCAGAGAGATCAGGTATGCGCCTCCCCCGATGAGGACAAGACCGATAATTGCCGAGGTCAGACCGATGCCAACCCATCCGCTCTGAGCATTTGCACTGGCGCTGCCCCAGATAAAAATAATCCCGAAAAACAGCGCGACAATACCTATCAGGATCAAAATAGCCGCTGCGACGTACGAAAGGGTTCTACCTGTGCTCATAGTCACCTCCAGAAGATAGTTTACATCCGTTTAGGGATGAGAGCAAGAGATTATATAAGGGTTAAAGGGACATCTTCAATATATTACGTAATTCGAACTCAGTAAGTGTTATCGGGTTGCCTTTCATGCTGCTAGCTAGGTTAGCTTTCTCGATTATTTTTGGGAACTGAGCTTCTGTCAACCCAAACTTCGAAAGGGACTGAATATCGGCATGGGCACAGAAACCCTGCACCCATTGAACTCCCGCTTCTGCGGAAGCTGTAGGATTTCCACTTAGGAGCCTGGCGATTACTGCGTAGCGGTCCAAAGTAGGATGACCTGGGGAACGATTTTGAAGTGCGCTTATATTAGCCGACATCACCTGGGCAATTAAAGCAGAACAGACTGCTCCATGCGGGGCAGGGATTTCACCGCCGATAGGGCCGGCCAACCCATGTACGGCACCCAGGCGGGCATTGGCGAGAGCCATCCCGCTGAACAGAGCGGCTAGAGACATGTCTTCACGGACGGCTAAATCATCTCCATGGTCAAAGGCCTTATAAAATGAGCGGGCAACAAGACGGATTCCCTCTGCACAAAGGGCATCAGTTATTGGATTGGGGTCATTGCATGTATACGGTTCAATCAATTGTGTGAGTGCATCCAAGCCGGAAATGGCAGTGATGGATGGAGGGAGAGTGAGGCTAAGCGCAGGATCGACCAGCGCGATGCGTGGGAAAAGTTGGGGACTACGCAAGCTGACTTTAACACAGTGAATTGGAGACCCAATGACAGCATTGCGAGTGACTTCAGAGCCGGTTCCAGCAGTGGTGGGTATGGCGATGAGAGGCAGAGAGGAAATTGAAAGCGGTTTATTTGAGCCGATGACTTCCAAATAGTCGCTGACATCCCCTGGATTGGTGAGTAGGGCTGAAACTGCTTTCGCCATGTCAATGGCGCTGCCACCGCCGATACCGATAACAACGTCGATAGATGTTTGTCGCGCAAGCTCGACTGTGCTGCGAACATTGTCAACAGTGGGCTCATTCTTCACTTTGGTGGTCGAATAGGCAATCTTACTCTGTCCTAACAAACTAACCAACCGGTCGAAGACCGTTGGAGGAGCACCAGAGATGATGAAGGCTCGATTCCCGAAGCTTGCAACCAGGCTGCCAATCGAGTTCAGCTTTCCGGGCCCAAAAATGATCCTGTGGGGTGTGGCAAACTCAAATTGCATCTACCACTCCGATTCAGGCGGGAAGATGACATTGTGAGTGGTGCGTCTGCGCGGCTCCGCCATCATTTCAGCCACTGCATCCCGCCAGCGGGCATAATGTGCCGTCTCACGATGCCGGGCTGGGTCGTCATCCGATTTATAGATTTCAACCAGGGTAAACTTGGAGGGATCGTCCGACTGCTGATAGACGTCAAAGCGGATGACGCCAGACTCCTTGATACTGTTACTGGCATTATCAAGAGAAGCAGTTTTAAACCCCTCGATATACTCCGGTATGACATGTACATTAATTATGGCGACTAACATTTTAAGTTCTCCTGATTAACCTAAAAATTTATCGAATTGGTACAGATCTTTGACAATCAGAACAACCTTTCCTGGAAAGGTAGATTTTGCTCCTCATCCATAAGTCCTGCCAGAAGCATGAAGCGTTTACAAGTTCCGGCGGCAAAACCAGTGTAATCATTGTTAAAGTATCCGTAAACGATGGGAATTTCTGGCAGAACTTCACGGATGGCTTGTAACCACCAGCTGAGCTGCTCATTTTTGTCTACTCGCTCATAGGAATGGTAGTGGTACTTATTGTTTATCCCAATCCACCGGATGTACACGAAATCGGTGGTCGGAATTATTTTTTGGGGTAAATGGGGAAAATCGATGCTCACCCAGCATATTTGATTTTGAGATAACAACTGGACAGTCCGATCGTTAAACCAGGAAGAATGGCGAAATTCAACCGCGTAGCGGTGTGAAGTGGGTAGAGCTGCGAGAAATTCGCTGAGTGTAGGAAAATTCTCCTGGGTAAAGCTGGGAGGTAATTGAATTAATATCGGTCCCATTTTCTCTTGCAAGGGGTAGAGTGCATCGATGAACTCATTCATCAACCCGTGTGCGCCTTTTAGCCCCATCTCGTGTGTGATCACACGGGGCGTTTTAAGGCATAATTTGAATTCAGACGGCACGGAGGTGTACCAGGACTGGACCGCTTCGATGCGAGGGAGGGCATGAAAGGTCGTGTCCAATTCCACAGAATTGAATAATTTCGTGTAATAAGGCAGATATTCACGCTGAGAAGCACCGGGTGGATAAAATGGTCCCACCCAATCTTTATAACTAAACCCAATCGTCCCCAAGAACCAGTGGCTCATAAGACCCCAAGATTTGGTAGAATATTCATATTATATTATTATTAGACAAATAATTTTGAGCAAAGGTATTCGACGTGGAGAAAACAATCACAATTTTTGGTACCTGGTGGTGTGGAGACTGTTTGCGGACGCGAAGGTATTTCAATCGAAACCAGATAATCTATAAATGGGTCGATATTGACCAGGATGAGGTGGGCGAAGAGTTCGTCCTGTCGACAAATAATGGCATGCGCAGCGTGCCGACGATCGTTTTTAGTGATGGCTCTATCCTGGTTGAACCAAGCGACACTGAGCTGCAGCTTAAGCTGGAGAATGTCTTGAAATCTAGCTAGCTTTTCGTTTTTATTCTTACCCCAAATATTAAAACATTACTCCCAGAGAATTTACCCCATTTTTCCGGTAAGGTAATCTTCAGATAGCTGTTTTTCTGGATGGGTGAACATAATTGCAGTCGGAGAAAATTCGACCAGCTCACCCAGCCAGAACAGCCCTGTGAAATCTGAAACGCGGGCAGCCTGCTGCATATTATGCGTGACAATGACGATTGTGTAATTTTTCTTCAACTCAATGATTAATTCTTCAATACGCAATGTGGCAATTGGGTCAAGCGCTGAGGCGGGCTCATCCATCAAGATAACTTCAGGCTGGACGGCTAATAAACGCGCAATGCACAAGCGCTGCTGCTCACCGAGCGAGAAACCGAGGGCGTTCTCTTCCAGGTGGTACTTGACCTCATCCCATAAGGCAGCCTTGCGCAGGCTGCGCTCCACAATATTATCCAGCTCATCTTTTACCCGGGTAAGCCCAACCACACGCGGACCAAAAGCAACATTATCATACACTGATTGAGGGAAGGGATTCGGTTTTTGAAATACCATCCCCACGCGCTGGCGGAGATTAGCCAAATCCACATCTTCGGCGTAAATATCCATCCCGTTGAGCAGGATCTTACCTTCCACGCGAGTACCTGGAATTGTGTCATTCATACGGTTAAGACAACGTACAAAGGTAGACTTCCCACAACCCGATGGACCGATCAAGGCGGTAATCAGATTGGGCTTGATATCCATATTAATCTGATTTAGTGCTTTTATTGGTCCATAGTAAAAGTCAAGGTCTGTCACTTTAAAAACCAGGTCCAAGTCACTCATAATAAGAAGATTTTACACTAAATCTAAATTTATCGTAATTACCTTGTGTGAGAGAATTATTACAGCTATAATCTTCTCGATGAAAAGAGCATGGTTTATCACCGCTGCCCTGATATTATTTTTATTGTCCAGCTGTAGGCAGGGGGCTGATTCAACAAAAAGCGGCTCAAGTAATTCTCAAACACAAGCGATTGTAAATAAAGGATCAGACACTCTGGTTAATCTGGCATTGGCCTGGGCAGAGAAATATCATAAACTCGATCCTAATATAGATATATCGGTTACTGGGGGCGGCTCCGGCACCGGTATTGCGGCCTTGATCAATAAAACAGTGGATATTGCCAACGCGAGCAGGCAAATAAAACCAGAGGAACTCCAACAGGCAAAAACGAACGGGGTCAATCCAATGGAGTATATCGTCGCCAGGGATGCGATCGCCATCGTTGTAAACACGTCCAATTCGGTTAATCATTTAACCATTCAACAATTATCAGATATATATAGCGGAAAAATCAATAATTGGAAACAGGTGGGAGGCGAGGACCGTATAATCGTGCGTCTGTCACGCGAAACGAATTCTGGAACGCATGTATTCTTCCTGGAAAATGTCATCCGGCTGGGCGACTCAAAAAATAAAACGCTTTTCTCCAGCGATACGCTGCTGCTCCCATCGTCAGAAGGTATTACAGCTGAAACCAGAGATAATCCGAATGCGATCGGATATGATGGATTAGGTTATGTCACCCCGGAGGTAAAAGTCGTTGCGGTAGGACGCAGTGATTCTGGTCCGTTCGTCATGCCGTCGGCTGATTCGGTCAACAATAGGCAATATCCTATTGCCCGCGACTTGTATATGTACACAGATGGTCAACCGACCGGGCGAATCTTGGAGTATATAAACTGGATACAGACCCAAGAAGCTCAGAATATTGTGACCCAATTAGGGTTCGTCCCGATAAAATCGCCATAGCGTTATACAAAGGTACACATGAAATCATCGATCAAATGGACCGAATTAATCATTACTCCCCTGGTTAGGATATCCGGCTATTCAGCGATTATTTTTGTTCTACTGATATTTTATTTTTTGCTGCGTGAAGGGTTACCCACCATTGGACAGGTAAGCTTCACCAATCTGATCTCCACACGCTGGTATCCCATCGAGAATTATTTTGGTTTACTACCGCTGCTTGGAGGCTCTTTGATCGTCACATTGGGAGCAGCGCTGATTGCTGTCCCAATTGGGATCTGCACGGCAGTATACATCGCAGAGGTGGCTCCACGCTCGGCGCGCGAGGTGTTGAAACCGATCGTCGAAGTGTTAGGAGGCATTCCATCGGTAGTTCTGGGGTTCTTGGGGATCCTTTTATTAGCTCCCTACATACGACGATTCTTGGATTTACCCACCGGTCTTTCAGCTATTGCTGGCAGTATTTTGTTGAGCGCTGTCGCTATTCCGACGATTGTATCTGTAGCAGAAGATGCGCTGGATTCGGTCCCAAGGTCGTATCGAGATGCGGCTCTAGCTTTGGGAGCCACGCAATGGCAGACGATCTGGCGGGTCACCTTGCCTGCTGCGCGCAGTGGGGTATTGACGGGGGTTATGTTGGGAATCGGACGGGTGATTGGGGAGACGATGGCGGTGATGATGGTGACCGGAAATGCAGCGGTTATGCCAATCAAATGGAATTCATTATTCCTACCGGTCAGGACGATGACAGCAACCATCGCAGCTGAAATGGGTGAGGTGGCTAACAACAGCACGCATTACCATGTTTTATTTTTTATAGGCCTGGTTTTATTTATCATCTCCCTGGGGATAAACATCGCAGCCTCGGCAACGATGTTTATTCAGCGGAAAAGATCTGAACGGATTCTGTCCTAGAATTCGATATTATAGATTGAGGGTTTAAATTGTTCAAAAATCCAGGTTCCTCAACCGCACGTTTGATCCAACAAAAGCTTGGATTTGGCTTTTTAACTTTAACAGCACTTATCACCGTTATTCCGATTTTTGCAATCGTGATCTATATTTTTATCAAGGGTATATCGGCAATATCATGGGAATTCCTTACCACTTTCCCAACGAATGGCGTCAAAGAAGGTGGGATTTACCCTGCCATCGTGGGTACATTATTACTCACTATCGGAACTGCCATCTTCTCAGTACCATTGGGAATTGGAGCTGCAATATATCTGTCGGAATATGCGCCTGACAACCGTTGGACGAGAACCATTCGAATCGCAATCATAAATCTAGCCGGAATTCCATCAGTTGTGTACGGGCTGTTTGGGTTAGGGATGTTCGTTATTTTTCTCAAGTTTGGGACCAGCATCGTAGCCGGGGCACTAACTTTATCGATTATGACGCTCCCGGTGATCATCAGTACTGCAGAGGAAGCCTTGAGAGCAGTTCCGCAAGAATTCAGGGTGGTCAGCATTTCTGTCGGAGCCACGCGATGGCAGACTATACGGAAGATCGTCCTGCCCCAGTCCTTACCAGGGATCATGACAGGAGTGATCCTTGGATTGGAACGGGCGGCTGGTGAGACTGCCCCGATCCTGTTCACAGCAGCAGCGTTTTTCCTACCGAAATTACCGAGCTCGATATTTGAACCAACGATGGCTTTGCCGTACCATTTGTACGTCATCTCCACCCAGGTGCCGGGCATGCCGATTGAGATACAATATGGGACTGCTTTAGTGCTAATCACCTTTGTTTTAGGGATGAACTTGATCGCGAGCATCATCCGTTCCAGGGCGCGAGCGCGTAGGCAATGGTAAGTGGCAGGCATGTACAAAATAAAGGTCGAGCATTTAAATTTACGATATTCAGATGACAAAGAGTCTTTGCATGATATCAACCTGGAAATACAAGCAAATGCAATCACAGTCCTGT
>JBGPBQ010000223.1:0-6854 GCA_041481345.1 Anaerolineae bacterium | reverse complement strand
GGTGTCCCAGGCATAAATGCCGTTGAGCTTGTCGTAATTATACAAAATTTTGCCGTCGGCGAAATCCTTCTCACTCAGTGATACTCCAGGGAATTCTTTGATTTTTGCAGTCATGATAGCCTCCTCATCTGCCCATGATCACAACCGTGCCGACCTGCATCAGGTCACCCCAAGCCTGCGCCAACCCTCGCCGCGGCTGACCAGGAACCTGCCTACCACCGGCTTCACCACGCAGCTGCCAGAACAGCTCGGCGATCTTCATCAGCCCAGCGGCAGCAATCGGGTTGCCGACGCCCAGAAGCCCTCCAGATGGACATATGGGCATGTTGCCTGTGATGGCGGCGGTACCATCACTGTACAATTCAGGGGCTTTGCCCCGGTCGGCAAGCTGAAGACCTTCCAGGTGGTGGAGGGCCTTGTAATCGAATGGGTCATAAGGCTCGGCGATGTGGATTTCCTTGCGCGGCTCTTTGATGCCGGCCATATCGTAGGCCATGCGGGCAGCGTACTCTACATAGCGCGGATAAGCCAGGTCGCGGTTGGTCCAATAGGACGTGTCAAGGTTCCAGCCTACGCCTTCTATCCACACGGGCTTATCGGTGATGCGCTTGGCGATATGCTCGGCTGCCAGGATGACAGCGACAGCCCCATCGGAGACCGGGCTGACGTCAAAGCGCTGAACCGGCCAGGCGAGCACTTCCGAATCGAGGACATCCTTGACGGTGATATTGGCGTCGCCGAGTAAGGCGCAGGGGTGATTGGCAGCATTTCGCTTATGCTGCACTGCCACCTGGGCAATATCCGCCTTGGAGATGCCGTAGGTGGTCATATAACGGTTCATTTCCAGGGCAAAAATCCACAGCAGGTTAGGCTTGAGGGGACGCTCGGTAGTATGGTCAAAAATGGTCAGGAAGGCCGCCTGGGCATGGGGATAAAAGGAAGACATCTTCTCTTCCGCCACGACCATGACCACGTCAAACAGGCCGGAGGCAATGTGATACCACCCCTGGATGGGTACGAAAACGCCCGTCCCACCCCCGACGTAGGAGCGCATATAGGGTTTGCGCCAGGCACCCGCCCCATCACTGACGTACTCCCCGTTGAAATGGACTCCATCGAAGGCATCGGGGGCGGTACCAAAACACACTCCTTCGATGTCATCCATGGTCATCTCACACGATTCAAGTGCCATATGGGCCGCTTCCCAGGTTAGCTCCTTGGGAGTTTCCAGGGCGCGGCGGACGAACTTGGTCATGCCAGCACCAACAACAGCTACTTTTCGTAATCCCATATCAGCATCCTTTCTAGTTGGTGAGGATCAGGACTGCACCACTGGTAGTAGGCACGCCACGCCAGGATTGCGCCAGACCGATGTTGATATTTTCAACCTGGCGAGGACCGGCTTCGCCGCGCAGCTGGAGCACAATCTCGAGCGCACGCGCCAGGCCGTTGGCATCCAGCAGGTTTCCCATCCCAAGGCTGCCTCCCGATACATTAACAGGGAGGCCGCTATCGGGATTGGTGAACCCTTCCAAGGTAATGGTGCCGGCTTCACCTTCGGGGCAAAAACCGAGTGCTTCCAGTGCCTGCAGCTCTTTGTAAGCGTAGGTATCGTCCACTTCGGCGATATCGATGGCTTCCAGGGGGTTATTGATGCCCGCCTGCCGGTAAGCCATCCAGGCAGCTTCTTCAGCATAGATGGCATGCGCCCAATCACGGTTTTCGAGCGAGGGTGAATCGTTGCTCCAACCGGCGCCTAAGATCCAGATTGGCTTATCGGTGAGAGAGAGCGCCTTTTCCTCCGCTGCCAGCACCATTACGATGGCACCATCGGAGTGTTCTGCAGTCTGGCGCGCTCCAAGAGGCCAGGAAAGGACCGGCCCGGAAAGCACATCTTGGATTGAAAGGTTCGCCCCATAGGGTGCCAGGGGATTTTTGATGGCATTAAACCTGTTCTTGACGACGACGGCGGCGCAGGCTTCCTCGGTCGAATCGGTCTCGTACAGATATCGGTTCATTTCGAGGCCGGCGACGAATTGGGTGTTCAGTTTCAATGGGCGATTTAAAATAGGGTCTTGCGCATAGGCAGTGACTTCAGAAAGGGTCTTGATATTGGAAGCTTTGCTGTGACCTTCAACCGCGACAACATCGAATTGTCCGGTGCGAATGAGCATATAGGCTGTGGCGATACCATGTAAACCGTCCCCGGTGATGGTATGCACCGATTTTAGCGCGCCCCCGATTTGATCTGGAGTGTATTCGTCAAAGATGCTAGTCCCCTCATGAAAATCTTCGGCGACGGTTACGAAACTATCCACGTCTCGGCGGGGATCAACACCAGCATCATTATAGGCACGCATGGCAGCTTCATAAACCATTTCCTTATACGACTGCTCAGGTGTGATGGGTCGAAAACCTGTGCAGCCTACTCCCACTATGGCAATACGTTCATGCATGGATACCTCCTTACTAAGATAAGGTATGGGTTATTGAATTGTAGAAAGTCTTACGATTTCGAAGAATTAAACTTTTTCCAGCGCCTCCTTTTGTTTTGGTGCCCGATTTCGCTGAGCAAAATAAGCCAGGCCGATGCTGATGAAATATAGGATGATCATTGGAATCATGACGAGTCCCATATTGACCGGGTCGACCGTCGGAGTTATCACGGCAGCCACGACTGCGATGACTACGATGGCGATCCTCCATTGGGAGGCCAACGTTTTAGCCTTGATCAATCCAAGGCTGGCTAATAAATAGATCACCAGGGGAAACTCGAACGACACCCCGATCCAAAACATGATGTTGGTGACAAAGTTATAGTACGAAGAGGGACGAGGTTGGGTGGTTAAACCCATGAAATTGAACAGGAATGGTAACGCCGTGGGGAGCATTACAAAGAATGCGAAGGACATTCCCCCCACAAAAAGGATGATTGCGGAGGGGATGGCAATGAGCCCTCTTACCCTTGAGCGGACCTTAAGCGCTGGAGCAACAAATAGCCAGATTTCAAAGATGATGTAGGGTAATGCGATGGTGAAGCCACTCAACAGGGTTACCCGCATGACGGTACCGATATTCTCGGTGGGGTCGATAGCGACCAGCTTTTCGATGCCACCCAATATGGGTGCCGCGAGGAAAGATAGAATTTGATGGACGAACAAAAATGATAAAGCGGTGGTGATGACGACAGCCAGCATCGCCCGGAATAAGTGCTTGCGCAGAGCATTAAGGTGTGGGAGCAGTGACGACGGGTTTTCTATTGTGGTGGCTAATGTTTCGCCGATCGGTGCATCGTCAATTTCTTCCTCATTGAAATATGCTTTTAAGTTTTTTGACCCGGTTTTCAATGTAGTGAGGATGCTACTCACCACCCACATGATGAATCGGAATGGTGCTGTTATAAACTTCCAGAGGTAGCGGAGCAGCTTGCGCATAGGTCAATCAGTTCTAATTTCAGGATCAGGGTTGCTTGCTGTTTCAGGAGCCGGGGGCGGGGCATTTTTAGGTGGAGAATCAGGTGCTGGGGACCCGATTTCAGGCGTAGGTTCAGGTGAATGCTCATCGAAATTCATGAGCTCCGGTGGTGTGGTCCAGGAGGAAAGGTCCGATTGTACCTGCTTGATTTCCTTGTTAAGATCATTACCAATTTTATTGATATCGGCAAAATCTTTGGACAGGTCTTCGAGGCTGGCTTCGCGCATCAACCTGTTGGGAAGATATTTCAATTCGCGGGACGCTTTTTGGACGGTGCGCCATTCAGGTGAGGTAACGACTTTTCGTAGGAAGCGACCAAGAGTCCGGCCGGCTTTGGCCATATCACTCGGACCGAGGATGATTAAAGCGATGATCAGGATAAAGAATAGCTCAAGAGGACCGATACCGAGTATTTCCATTTCTGTACCTAGTTAAATTTCTTAAAATATTGAACGATATCGTTGTAATGCAAGGCGAGGCTACCCAGCACGCCATTCACGAAGCGAGGCGTGCTCTCAGAACCGTAAATTTTAGCCAATTCGACAGCTTCGTTGATCGCTACTTTCAACGGCGTTTGGTTGCTAACGGCGATTTCCCATAGAGCGATGCGCATGATATTTCGATCGATTACAGCTACCTGATCCAAAGGCCACTCTGGAGCATGTCTGGCAATAATCTGATCTAATTCATTTATGATAGGTTGGATACCAAATACTATTTTTCTAGCAAAATCACCCAGGTTATCTTCTAATGGGGTTTCAGATAACCTTTCTGCGATAACTATTTCCGGTGGGTGACCGGTGATATCAATTTCGTAAAGTGCCTGCAGGGCAATACTGCGTGCCCTGGTTCGAGGTTTCATTGGATTAAGTCTCTACCTCCGATGGGTAGTCGATATCTTCGATGTGAATATTAACCCTCCCAACCACCATTCCCACCATTTCTGAGATGGCTCGAGAGACTTCATGCTGAATATTATGGCTCACATCCCGAACGTTGACATCACTACTAAGCACGACATAAATATCAACATAGACCACATCATCCACGACCTCGATCAAGACCCCTTCTCGCTTTTGAGTCTTCTTGAGCAGCCGGTTTACGGGGGTTTGGACATGGCTAAGGTGGCTCACACCATTGATGTTGAGCGTGGTCAGCTGGGCGATGGTTAGTAAAACATCCGGGGCGATGGTGGTCGTTCCTTGGGCTATGTTGTCATCTTTCATTGTGAGGCTCCATTTCAGGGGGAGATCAGATTACATCATTGCCATGCCGCCATCAACCGCCAGCACCTGACCGTTAATATAGGCAGCTTCTTCTGAGGCAAGGAAAGCAACTGCAGCGGCCACTTCTTCCGGTTTTCCCATGCGTCCCGCTGGTGTGGCGCTCAGGATGGAATTCTTGAGGTCATCGGATAAATCGTTGGTTAGCGCGGTGGGTATAAAGCCTGGGGCAACAGCATTCACCGTGATCTGCCGGGAAGCAACTTCGCGGGCGAGTGCTTTGGTGAACCCGATCACCCCGGCCTTGGAGGCTGAATAGTTGGTCTGCCCTGCCTGGCCGGCTTGCCCGGATACGGAAGATATATTTACGATGCGCCCATAGCGTTGTTTCATCATGGGGCGGACGACAGCTTTGGAGCAATTAAACACACCCTTGAGGTTTACATCCAGGACGGCATCCCAATCGGCTTCATCCATGCGCAAGATCAGAGTATCGCGGGTGATCCCAGCGTTATTGACCAGGATATCCACTTTTCCAAATTCGCGTAAGGTTTTGTCGATTAGCTCGGCGGTGGATTTTCCGTCTGTGACATTCACGCTCATGGCGATGATTTTTCTGCCGGTCAGCTGAGAAATTTCGTTGGCTGATTGTTCAGCCAGATCCATAAGCATATCTGCAATGACCACATTGGCGCCCAAACCAGCCAATTTCTCGACAATTGCACGACCGATACCTCGGGCGCCACCGGTTACTACAGCGATACGTCCATCAAGGGAACAAAAATCCACCTTTAACATGAGAGACTCCTCAAACAGTTTAATCGAATCAGAGCCACATTATTATACACTACTAGGGAAACGGAGATACCAGAGAGGATTCTTACAGCTTGGTTAATGTTTATCCTATAAGTTGGAAATCAGTTGGGCTGCCAAGCGTCATGGCAACGGCAGCGCGGTCGATCCGCTTGATCAAGCCGCTTAATACCGAACCATTCCCGATCTCGAAGAACTCAGAGATGCCCTGTGAGATGAGATATTGGATCGATTCGGTCCAGCGGACACGGTGGGTGAGCTGATTCTGTAAGTCATTTTTAATCTCATCTGCAACCAGCATTGGAGATGCTGAGACATTACTGATGATGGGTATCAATGGATTCCGGATCAGGGTTGCTGCAATAGCTTGGTTAAAGTCTATCTGCGAGGGAGACATGTAGGGTGAATGCGCAGCGATACTGACTGCCAGGCGAATCACGCGTCTTGCACCGGCCTGTTCTAGCAATGGCTGGACCCGATCGAGGGCTGTATTCGAGCCGGAGATGACCACCTGACCAGGGCAATTATCGTTGGCAACCTGGACGATTTCGGATGGAGTGCTTGCCTCTCTGCAAAGCTGTTCGATCTGGGGAATGTCCAGGCCCATGATCGCAGCCATACCGCCGGGGGTTAGGTTACCAGCGCGCTTCATCAACTCACCTCGGATCCTTACCAGGTGCAATCCATCGCTGAAAGAGACCGCTCCAGCTGCAACCAAGGCACTCAACTCTCCCATCGAGTGACCTGCCAGGAATGAAGGCAGGAGATCAAGATTCAATGAACGGATCACTTGTAAAACCGCAATAGAATGGGTGAATAAGGCTGGTTGGGTGTTAATCGTATCGTTGAGGCAATCCTCCGGACCTTCCCAGGCCAATTGGGAAAGGGGAAAACCGAGGATTTCATCCGCTTGTCTGAATATATCATTGGCAGCGGGATAAACCTGGGCGAGCGATTGCCCCATTCCAACGGATTGGGAGCCCTGCCCAGGGAAAAGAAATGCGATTTTTCGGTCGTTCATGGCCGTGGTGATAAAAATTTACGAGCCGTGAAATTCACGGCCCGTTTCATGATTACTTCTTTTCTTCTTTAATTTCGATGATTTCTCGACCTTTAAAATGACCGCAGTTTGGACATACCCGATGGGGCAAGCGCATTTCCCCACAGTTGCTGCAAACAACCAGGTTGGGACTTGCCAATGCATCATGGGCTCGCCGACGATCACGTCTACCAGAAGAGTGCTTTCTTTTTGGTTGGGGCGTCATGAAGATTCTCCTATCTGTTTCAATTGGCAAAACCTGGTGGGGATTGCCTTCGAAGTGAATTCACAATAACACCTGCCCG
>JBGPBQ010000222.1:0-6864 GCA_041481345.1 Anaerolineae bacterium | reverse complement strand
TTCAGCCCGGCTTACTTCACCCGACCGTCGGCTGACGAGCTGGAAAGGAATGCGCAGTCAATTCGCAGACAGATGGGAGACATGTCGTGAAACGGAGCTTGCTCATCCTGTTGGGCACCAGCATTTTACTGGCAGGCTGTGCTGCTCCCGCAGCCCCGTCGACACAGACGCCCAGCCTACCCACACCAATCAATTCCGGCGGAAAGCCACGCAACCTCATGCTCCCCACCTGGACGCCTTCGCCAACGTCACCACCCAAACCAACGCGTACTCCGCGCAATACCTCCACACCCCATGTTACACCCCAGGGCAGCAGCAATACCAACCCGATAATTCTTTCGAGCGAAATGCTCATCGACCGACCAACCTCATCACAATTGGCAAAGCCAGCCAACCTGGTCTCGATGGGGTACGACCCGACAGCCTGGACGTTGAATTCATTCTATCCCACTACATACATGGGTTACTCGCTGACCAACCGCTCGATCTATGACTGCAAGCTGGAGCCATCGGTCGGGAAGGTTGCTGAAGGTTACCAGGTGGAGAATTACAGCCGGCCAATCGGCGCGACCAAGTTTGAAGTGACACGCGTCAGCCAGGCAGGGGAGCTGCTGTATGCAAATTACTGCACCGGTGAAGGTGAGGACAAAACTTGCTACCAGATGACACCAGGTGCCGACCATGTAGCCTGCACTCAGGCTGCTGAAGAAGTCCTCACCAGCTTCAAGATCATACCCAATCCATTCTTTGGAAGGGTGATCTCCTCTACCAACCATTGGATTTGCCAGGACGCAGCTGGAACGGTGGGATTGTGCTTGATCTCGTACTCCATACCGCTAAACGCCCTGGGCTTTAGCCCAGATGGGCAGGCATGGGCGGTGGGAGATGACGGGCTCATTCTTCACCGCGAAGGGCTGGAATGGAAGGAGGCAAGCTCACCAGCTACTCACCCGCTGTATGACCTGAGCATATCCAGCCTGACAAGCGGCTGGTCTGTGGGGGATGGAGCTGAAGTGGTTAAGTGGGATGGGAACGAGTGGAGCGAAGTGCTACCCTATCACGGACCCGGAGAGGGACCTGGCGGTTCGACCCAGATATTATATGCAGTGGATGCAGCCTCCAACAATGATGTATGGATGGTGGGTGTAATGAAGGGTATCGACGGAAAGGACAGTCCGTATGCCCTGCACTGGAATGGGACAGACCTGCAGGAAGTAAATGCATTTCCAGAATGCACCTGCGGGTTGAGTGCGGTGCTGGCGGTTAGCTCAGATAATGTGTTTGCAGCGGGTAGATCTGACCTGGGAGCAATGGTGTTCCATTGGGATGGCTCAGCCTGGTCGAGCGCGGTGCTGCCTGGCGCTGACCACCTGTATGCGTTGAGCCAGGCGATCGATGGCTCGGTGTGGGCTGGTGGGATCGAGGTGGCACGGGATCAATCGGATACACGCGGGGCGTTATTTCGTTGGGACAATACGCAATGGCAACGCATCGCTACTCCACCTCTCACCGGGGGCATCTATGCCATGAGCGCGTTGCCGACAAGTGAGCTCGTTCTGGGGGGAGAGTTCACCGCCCTGCGAGACGGAATGGAATGGCAACCGATAACCACAGACATCGCCGGATTCGGCTGGATTATGGACATCGAGCAGGATTCCCAGGGCAATGTTTGGGCTTTAACGCATTCGGGGAATATCTTCAAGCTGGGAACGGGGAAATAGCAACCAGCGATCAGCAATTAGCGATTAGCTATTAGCTCATTTTGTCAATTACTGAAATACTTCACCGTGCGCTAAACTAAATCCAACTAAAAATAAATAATTTTCATGTAATTGACAATATCGTCATGCCTGGAGCTCTCCACATTACAAAGGTGTAAGTTACCTGAAGTCAATCATCCACTATACTTTAGCGAATCTATTCATCTATTCAAAAGGAGAATCGCTAAATGAAATCTTTAAAATCCATACTTCAAACCACAACAGGAATGGGCATCATCATTATCCTTTTATTAATAACCCTTCCAGTTTCTACTGCCCTGGCGGATACAGCCGGCCCTAATAACCCTGGTTTAGGTAGCAACGTAACGGATATTGGCACCGAAGCATGGCAAAACCCGGGCAATATCACTACTCCGGACTCCCCATATGCAACAGTGACCCTTTATCACGGCCACCGGTTTTCAAATTACCTAGAAGGAACCCAATACGGCTTCATCATCCCGGCCGATGCCGCAATTCTTGGCATTGAGGTCAAAATTAATCGCATGTTCTCTGGTCACCCAAATGCATACGATAATATGGTAAGCATGGTCAAAGGTGGAGCAATTGTTGGTGATAATAAAGCCATCACAACTGCTGCATGGCCGACAATTCTCACAGTAGCAACTTATGGCGGTGCCAGTGATCTGTGGGGTACAACCTGGTCGTCTGCGGATATAAATTCACCTGATTTCGGAGTGGCACTGGCGGCAAATCGGGATAACAATGGAAACCCAACCACCGATGCATCTGTTGATACCATGCAGATCACGATATATTATGAATACAGCACAACCACGAGTGTAGAGTGTGGGGATGGGTCGCCGGTAATATATGGAGACAGCATTATGTGTGTGGCGACGGTCACCCGATCTACCAGCGATCAAACTCCTCGCGGGACAGTCAGCTGGACAACTGCCGGTAGCGGAAGCTTCGTGCCCAACCCGTGCACGCTTGCAGGCGAGAATGGTGTTGCTACATGTACTGCAACCTATACACCCACAGCAGTCGGCAGCGGCACGCATCTGCTGACTGCGTCTTATGCTGGAGATACATTCTTTGCTCCAAGCAGCGCATCCCAGAGCGTGGATGTAGTCCAGCGACCCATCACCGTGACAGCGGACCCACAGACTAAGGTCTTTGGAGACCCAGATCCGTTATTCACGTACCAGATCACCGAAGGAAGCCTGGTCTTCAATGACACTTTCACTGGAACATTAACCCGCGAATCTGGTGAGGCCGTTGGGCAATATGCAATCCTTCAGGGAAGCCTGGCATTACCGATTGACTATAACCTGAATTATGTGAGCGACTATCTGACCATCACCCAGGCCAACCCGACCTGCTCAGTCAATGGATGGACCGGCGTCTATGATGGGAACCCCCACGGGGCAACCGGCACGTGCAGCGGTGTGTACGGTGAGACCCTCGAAGGGCTTGACCTGGGCGCATCCTTCACCGACTTCCCCGGTGGGACCGCAAGTTGGGTCTTCACCGACATAACCGGCAACTACAACGATGCTAACGGAAACGTGGAGATCATGATCAGCAAAACCGACCCAACCTGCTCGGTTGATGGTTACACCGGCGTGTTTGATGGCAACCCGCATGGAGCAAGTGGCTTGTGCAGCGGTGTGAACGATGAGTCGCTCGAAGGTCTTGACCTGGGCGCTACGTTTACAGACGTTCCCGGCGGGACCGCGCATTGGGTCTTCACCGATGTAACCGGCAATTACAACAATGCCAGCGGCAGCGAGGAGATATTAATCAGTAAAGCTGAAGCTATGTGTGATATCAGCGGTTACACTGATGTGTACGACACAGCGTACCACGGTGCAACCGGCACCTGCTCAGGCATCGGTGGCGAGAATCCCGGCACACTCAACTTGGGAGAAACTTTCAAGGACGTGCCCGGTGGGACGGCTCATTGGTCGCTCACCGGTAACGGAAACTATAACGATCAGACGGATGATGCCTCGATCGTGATCAGCAAAGCTGAAGCTATGTGTGATATCAGCGGTTACACTGATGTGTACGACGCAGCCTACCACGGTGCAAACGGCACTTGCTCAGGCATCGGTGGGGAGAATCCCGGCACGCTCGATCTGGGTGCGACCTTCAAGGACGTGCCCGGAGGAACGGTTCATTGGTCATTCACCGGTAATGGAAACTATAACGACCAGAGCGGTGATGCCTCGATCGTGATCAGCAAAGCCGAAGCTGTGTGCGTGGTCAACCCATATGTGGTGGAATACGACCGCCTAGCGCATACTGCCACCGGTAACTGCACTGGCGTGGTGGGTGAGGAGCTGATCGGGCTTGATTTAACTGGAACAACCCACACTGAGATCGCAGGCTACTCGGACGACCACTGGACATTCGTTGATGTGTCCGGCAACTACAATGACACCAATGGCAGCGTTAATGACGAAATCACGCTGCGGGCGGTCACCATAGTCGCAGATGCCAAGAGCAAAGCGTATGGCCAGGTTGATCCCGAATTAACTTACCAGATCACGGCCGGCTTTCTGTTATCTGGCGATGCTTTCAGCGGTGGGTTGATCCGCCAACCCGGCGAATCTGCTGGCACGTATGCTATCCTGCAGGGCACGCTTTCACTATCAGATTATTATGTAATCACATATGTGGGTGCGAACTTTACCATAACCGGTGTTCGATATTTCTACCCCATGCTACTGAATCTTAGTGGTCTACATTAATTAACTCTAAAGCAGCGATTGGTTTTTTTACCAATCGCTGCTTTTTTATTTTAACCGACTCCCCTCTTTTCCGAAAAATTTCACATTGAGCTAAGCGCTTTTGCTTTGCGATTTTTAAGACTTGAAGTATAGTAATGACTGTGGCTATTACGACCATCTGTGATTAAGGAGTATTCATGAGCAGCAAAAGACCAAAAAAGGAGCTGGTTGGACCATGGCGCAGCCTGCATCTGGTGATCTGGCTGTTGGGCTTATATATCCTTGGCAGCAATAATTGGTGGTGGCCTGGTATCCTGATCTTGATGGCGATCAGTGCAATTTACGAAGGGCTATTACAGCGTTTCCTACCGAATGCATATGAAGAGCAAGCTACGGTCGAAGCTGTAAAAACAGAAAGTATTCCGTCTCAACCTGCTCAGGATATAGCTCCCCCAACACCACCCGAGCACCACATCGACCTGCTGCCCCAGGTATGTCCGAGCTGTAATGGACCCATCCGCGGGCACGAGGTAAAGTGGACCGGGCCGCAGTCGGCGAATTGCCCGTACTGTGGCACCAATTTGCCTATGAATAAGGCTTGACACCAATTGAATTGTTAAGGAGATCAGTATCCACTGGAAACCCGGTGATATTATCGTGATGCGCGGCATCTTGAAGGGTAAGCTATGGTGGGCATGCCCGGCTTACATCGTCCAGGATGTACCTGATTTGATAGCGCTCTACTGGCCAGTAGGAACACCCACACGTTCACCTGTCAGGCGACCGACCGTCAGTGACGAACTGTACAACCGAATTGAGCTAGAAGATCATAATTGGACAGATAATGACATTCTTTCACTGAACATACCAGGAGCAGCCTGTTCAATTGAGCTCATGTGGTCGACAGACACACACAGCCTACGCTGCTGGTATGTGCATCTACAACAACCTCTCCGCCGGACGAGGATTGGTTTTGATACCATGGACCAAATGCTGGATATCGTGATCAGCCCCGACCGGTTAAGCTGGCAATGGAAGGATGAGGATGAGTTTGCAGAGGCAGAAGCGCTGGGTGTATATTCACAAGTGAAAGCACAGGCAATCCGAGCGGAAGGGGAGCGAGTGATCGCCATGCTGAATGCTCAGGCATCCCCATTTTGTGATGGCTGGGAAAAGTGGGTTCCACCCAAGGAATGGAGTATCCCAGATTTTCCAGCGGGGTGGGAAAATCTGGAAATGTAATCGATTGAGTAATAATAATGGGCGGTACATGGCCGGAGCATCGAGGGTTAAGGAACAAATCGTATGTTACAATTTTTATCACCGTTTGCGCTACTAAAAAAAGCATGAATTGAATGGTAGCTCCGCTTAAAAAGAGACGCTCAAATGAAGAATTTCTTATTATGAATATCACGCTGAAAAATAGGGTTGCATGGCAGCTGATTTCATGAGGGGAGAAAAGAACCCGAACGAAATGGGAAGATCCGTCAAGAAGCCGTGGATCTATCTTATTTCGATCATCACCATAGGTCTATTCGTGCGAATAGTTTGGCTGATCGTAAACCCACATGAAATTGTGAGTGATGAAATCGCGTATAACCAATTGGCTATCACACTGGCAGAAGGCAATGGCTATGGACTTCCGTTCTGGCCTCCTGGATATCCACTTGTACTCGGAGTTTTATACTTTTTATTTGGTGCATCGACAAAAATAGCCCTTATCTTCAACCTGATATTATCCATAATGCTGTTAGTGGTCACATTCCTGACAGCACAGAAGTTATTTGGAGATTGGATTGCCATCATCAGCACGTTGATCATGGCAATTATGCCTTCCTACATATTAACCATTTCACTGGTCAGATACGAAATACTGTTGCAATTTTGTCTGCTCCTAGCGTTGCTGATGAGCTTACACCGATGGAACCTGGGAATAATGATCGGGATCGCGTTTCTCACTGCACTGGCAACTTTAATGCGCCCGCTGATGATATTCTTGCCAGTATTGTTATACCTGATAAATACTGAGCAAGGTGTCCTGGCGAGCAGGATAAAAAAAGGACTATTAACCTTTTCAATCAGTGTGGTTTTTTTAATTCCATGGATAGTCTACGCCAGCTCGGTTACCGGTCGTTTTGTCCCCATTGCACTCAATGGAGGGATGAATTTATGGATTGGCAATAACCCAGCTGCAACCGGGGCTTACATTTCTCCGCCAAGTAATTATTGGAATCCACAATATGACGCAACAGCAGGTCAGGCAGCAATCCAATATATTTTAAGCCATCCATTGCAGACGATTAGATTGCTGCCATTTAAGATTTTTTATTCTTTAAATCGCGAGAATTGGCCTGTAGATTGGATATTTATGAAAACAACTACAGGTCATCCTCAAATATCCTATG
>JBGPBQ010000221.1:0-6870 GCA_041481345.1 Anaerolineae bacterium | reverse complement strand
CTCGTCCGTCAAATGCTGCAACGCTATCCTGACCTTGAATACCTGCTACAACTAC
This sequence comes from Anaerolineae bacterium, assembly GCA_041481345.1. Classification (GTDB taxonomy): domain Bacteria; phylum Chloroflexota; class Anaerolineae; order Anaerolineales; family UBA4823; genus FEB-25. Next base: position 6,815 of record JBGPBQ010000221.1, on the reverse strand, counting down.
CATTGCCAATAAAAAGTACAGACCAGACTGCCATCAACCCCGCAGTTATCCGCCGCCAGGTGTCGCATGCATTCGGCGGGAGTAATTATGATTGGAGTGGACGTGATTTATTCGAGGCCGCCCGTGATCTGGATGAGTTGTTGAACCTGGCAGGGCAATATTTGGAACAGGCAGACCATACCAATGCCGCCATGATTTATCGGGTGGTTGCCGAGGAAATTCTGCGGTATGAAGATCTAGTCATGGGTGATGAATCTGACCGGCTTGGAGAGCTGGTTGACGACTGCGTCGAAGGGTTAGGTGATTGTCTCGAGTCCATCAATGATACAAACATGCGGCAAGATATTCTGCAGGTCATTTTTAACGTGTACTTGTGGGACATCAAGATGGGAGGTGTTGGCATCGGAGATAATGTCCCCGAAATCCTATTGGAAAACGCGACAACACAGGAGAAGGAATTACTGGCTGGCTGGATACAATCAGAGCTACTGGCTATGAGTGATTGGGGTCAGCAAATCTTGGGTGGATTGTTGCTGGATTTGCAGGCTGAAAAGTTGGATGATGAATCTTTCCTCGAGATCTGTCGCCAATCTGGTAAATTGAACGACCTGGTCAATCGCTTGCTTCAGCTTGGTCGCCTGGAAGAGGCGATCTGTGAAACCGAGAAGGCTGATGATTACAACCTATTGACCCTGGCTGACATATTCGTCGAGCGTGGTCATGGCTCTTTGGCTGAAAGGATGGTTCATGCTCGAGCTGAGACCAGCCGCGATTTTCGCTTATCTGTCTGGTTGAAGGATTATGCCAGCCTGCAGGGCGATTTTCCAAAAGCGTTGGAGTTGGCTAAGCGGTTGTTTCTTTCAAGACCTTCTACAGCTGAATATTTAGGGATAAAGAAACTGGCTATTCAAATCAATCTGTGGCCCGACAATCAAATCGAGATGATTAACCAGCTAACTAATCACAAACAATTCGGTGTGCTTGTCGAAATATACCTTGAAGAAAGTGAAATTGACCTGGCATTGGATGCCCTTGAAAAAGTCCGAATGACCGCCCGTCATCGGTGGGAATATCCCTATTCACTAGAGATAACGGTAGCCAAAGCAGCCGAAGAAAGTCGCCCTGAACAAGCCATCCAATTGTATCTGGATCGAATAAAGAGCTTGATTGATCGGCGTGGGCGTGATAATTACGCCGAGGCTGCTAATTACTTGAAAGTGGTGCGAGGGCTGTATAAACGGCTTGGAAGGCAAGGGGACTGGCAATCTTTGATTGCATCCCTACGCCAGGAGAATCGAAATCTGCCTGCTTTTCATGATGAGCTAAAGAATGCCGGTTTGTGACCTGTTTATTTCATTGCATTAAGATGCCATTTGTGGTATCTTATTCGCATGGAATTTGCGGAAATACTCGAAATTGTAGGAGAAGAACCGGTATTTGAAACCGGATTGCTGATGGCCGGAAATGCCAACCGGCGTGATATCCACCGCCAGCTTTCGCGCTGGACGCAAGCTGGTAAAATCTATCAACTCCGCCGCGGCCTTTATGGCCTGGCACCCCCTTTTCAAAAGGTAAATCCACATCCATTCCTGGTCGCCAACCGTATGCTTCCCGCGTCTTATGTCAGCCTGCAGTCGGCGCTGGCATATTATGGCATGATCCCCGAGTACGTACCAGTGACAACCAGCATTACCACCATGCGGCCAAACCACTGGGAGACGCCACTGGGAATTTTTAACTTTCGCCATATCCAAGTAGACTTTTTTAATGGCTATCGTTTGGAAGGTATCGATGAAAGACAGCAAGCCTTCATCGCCAGTCCGGAAAAAGCCTTACTCGACCTAATCTATCTGGAGTCAGGAGGGGATACTCTTGATTATCTCACTGAGCTGAGGCTGGGGAACTTGAATCAGCTGGATTGGCAAATCCTCAAGAACCTGGCTGGGCGGATTGAGAAACCCAAACTCCTGCGCGCCGTCGCAGCGCTTCAAAAGCTGGCTGGCATGGAAGAGGAATTTGAGAACTTATGAAAGCTTATATCGAGCAGCTATTGAGAGACGTCGCTAGTCCAATCACTGGTCGCAACATGGTGCGGGAATATTTGCAGGCAAGGATCTTGGAGAGCCTGCAGCGCGCTGGGGCAATGGTTCCATTGGCTTTTCATGGTGGCACAGCACTGCGTTTTTTGTATGCAATTCCTCGATATTCTGAAGACCTGGACTTTGCCCTGGAAAAGCCAGATGACAGCTATGATTTTCGAGCCTATTTGAAAGCAATTCAGGATGAATTCATAAAGGAAGGTTACCAGATCGGGATCAAGATAAACGACAAAAGGGCGGTAAACGCTGCCTTCGTGAGATTCAACAACCTTCTCTATGAATTTAGTCTTTCTACACAAAGAGATGAGGTCCTGGCCGTGAAACTTGAGGTCGATACCAATCCGCCGTCTGGGGCAGGGTTGAACATCACACTCATCCGGCGCCATGTCACTTTACGCTTACAGCACCATGATCGATCTTCGCTCCTGGCTGGCAAGCTGCATGCCCTTTTCCAACGCCGTTATGTGAAAGGGCGAGACCTCTATGACTTGATGTGGTATCTCAGTGATCCAGATTGGCCAAATCCCAACTTCTTACTCCTGCAAAATGCCTTACAGCAGACCGGTTGGGATGGACCCGTCCCGGATGAGAAGAACTGGCGGGATATCCTGTGCCAAAGACTCAGAAGAATCGATTGGCAGAAAAGCGCCAGCGATGTAGCACCATTTCTTGAGAAATCGACTGAGGCTGCACTGTTAACTCAAGAGAATTTTGAAAAACTGCTGGGTTGTTCCTTGTGCTAAATTTACTTGATCGCGTGTCGACCATCTGCTATTCTGTGGTCAACCAAACCGTACGCAGTTCGCATAGATTGTTGTGAGCTCGGTGTTGAGATCGACTTTGGATCTCCGGACGATAGCATTATCGGTGTCGCCAAATAGTTCACGCTTACAGGCGGGCAGCCAGGGATGAGACTGGTTTGTTTATGGTTGACGATCTAATCCGAGGTGGTTTTTGATACATTTCAGGTGATATCTTAGCAATAAAGCAGCATTCCTAATGGTAACCTTGGTGTTGAGCTTCATTTAGATCGTTTCCAAAAACGGCGTCTCTGTCCTGAGTTACACTTTAAAAATATGGGTCGTTAGACGTGTTATCTTTACTGATAAGTTGGTCAATAATTTGCTTACCAGTATATTGGACACGTATTATTCGTTATAGGTGATATTTTGGTTCGGTATTCTACAAGTGTTGATATTAAGAATAAATCACGAATTTAATTTCCTAACTCAACGAATATGATGATCACTAAAGCTCAGACCTTACTTAAGGAGATGATAGGAGAGGACGCTGTTTTCCGTCCAGGACAATGGGAAGCTATCGATGCCATTGCATTCAAAAAACAGCGCGTCCTGGTAGTACAACGGACCGGATGGGGAAAGAGTCTGGTTTACTTTCTGGCGACTAAATTGCTCCGTGATGAAGGCGCTGGACCAACAATGCTGATCAGCCCATTGCTGTCGCTAATGCGTAACCAGATCGAGATGGCTGAAAAAATTGGTATTCGAGCATTCACAATTAACAGCGCCAACCAGAAGGAATGGGAAGAAGCTGAAAACGCATTAGCTGAGAATCAATGCGACATATTATTGATCTCACCAGAGCGCCTCAATAATGAGCGGTTTCAGAAATACGTCCTACCTGTAATGGCAGGTCGAGTAGGCCTGTTCGTTGTAGATGAAGCCCATTGTATTTCTGATTGGGGTCACGATTTCAGGCCGGATTATCGTCGGATTACCCGTATTTTACAGATGCTTCCAGGAGGAGTTCCTGTCTTGGGGACTACTGCCACAGCCAATAACAGGGTAATTGAAGATATCCAGTCGCAGCTGGGTGAAGGATTGGTCACTTTACGCGGTGCGCTAGACCGCCAAACTCTGCGCTTGCAAAACATACAACTAGCCAATCAAAGCGAGCGGATGGCATGGCTGGTGGAAAATCTACCCAAGTTTCAAGGTAGTGGCATTATCTACTGCCTTACGGTTCCAGATACTGAAAGGGTAACCGAATGGCTGAAGAAAAACGGTTTCAATGCTGAAGCCTATCATGCCGGGAATAATGCAGAAATTGACCGGCCGGCGATAGAGCAGGCTTTCATACATAATGAAATTCCAATCCTTGTTGCAACGGTTGCCCTTGGTATGGGCTTCGATAAGCCTGATATTAGTTTCGTTATCCATTTTCAAAGACCAGGATCAGTTATTGCTTATTATCAGCAGGTTGGGCGTGCTGGTCGTGCGGTAGATCGTGCCTATGGCATCCTTCTAAGCGGAACAGAAGATGACGAAATCCAGGATTACTTCATCGAGACAGCATTCCCCAGCGTGCAGAACATGCAGGAGATCCTTGATACCCTAGGAAGATACGAATCGCTCTCTTTTGAAGAGCTATTATCTAAAGTGAATATCGCTCGAGGTGTTGTTGAAAAAGCGCTGAAATTGCTCGAGGTCGATGGAGCAATTGGGACTTCTTATAATGGTAAAGTGCTCTACTTCCGGACCCCAAACCCCTGGCGACCAGATACTGAGCGAATCGAGCGCGTCCTTGCCTTGAGGCGCGCTGAGAAAAGCCAGATGCAAGCCTATTTGGATCACCAAGGTTGTTTAATGGAATTTCTATTACAGGCGCTGGATGATCCGGATCCAAAGCCTTGTGGTCGCTGCGCTAACTGCCGCGGAAAAGGACTTCCCAATACCGTTTCACACGCGTTGGTGGCCCAGGCAGAGAATTTTCTGAAGGGGATGATAATCTCGATCGAACCTCGTAAACGCTGGCCAGCTGGAGTATTTGTGGATCAAAAGAGGGTCATTCCTATCGAATTGCAAAATTGCCTGGGGCGATCGTTGTGTTATTATGGTGATGCTGGGTGGGGAAAATTGGTACACGATGGTAAGTATGTGAATGGACATTTCAGTGACGAGTTGGTTGAGGCGAGTTTCAAATTGATCATTCAAAATTGGTCTCCTGCTCCTTTTCCGACCTGGATGACTGCGATCCCTTCTCATCGCCATCCAATCCTGGTTTCTGATTTCGCGAAGCGTTTAGCTAAGAAGTTGGGCATTCCATTTATACTTGCCTTAATTCGGACAGGCGAACCACCTGAACAAAAGACTATGCAAAATAGTACTATGCAAGCCCGAAATGTAGTGAATAGTTTGTCAGTAAATGGAGATGTACCAGGTGGGCCAGTGCTATTGATCGACGATATTATTGATTCAGGCTGGACACTCACCATGGCCGGATATCTGCTAAGAAGCCAAGGAAGTGGTGAAGTGTATCCATTCACTCTGGCTCGCGCTTCAGGGAAAAATATATGATCCTCTCTCCCGACTCACAAGTATTGCTGTTGCTCTGCTCACACCTGGGTTTGCAATCTAATCCAGATCCAGTTCCATTGACCCTGCGTGACTGGAATCCCTTAGCACGCAAGCTTCAAACAGAATCCCTGCGTCCGGGATCTCTCCTTGATTTTTCCGAACAAGACATTGCCACGCAATTGAGCCTCACAGTTGAAGAAGCTCAAAGGATATCCCGGTTACTCGAACGCGGCGGTACGATAGCGATAGAGCTGGAACGCCTCGAATCACTTGGGATCAGGGTTATAACTCGAGCGGATGAAGACTATCCGCAACGCTATCGCCAGCAGTTGAAAGATTCAGCCCCCACCACTCTGTTCTACGCAGGCAACAAGGACCTGCTGGGCCAGCCTGGAATCGCTGTTATTGGCTCACGAAATGTCGATCAAGTGGGACAGGATTGTGCTGCTTATATTGGCAATGCCTGCGCTCGATCGGGTTTGGTGCTTTATTCAGGCGGCGCGAAAGGGGTGGATAGTATTGGCATGAACTCTGCCCTTGAGGGACGCGGGACGGCGGTTGGCATCCTGGCAGACAGTCTGAAGAGAGCGATCCGTTCTCCCGATGCTCGAGCAGCCCTCGTGCGTGGGGATTTATGTCTGGTTACACCATATTCACCCGATGCTGGATTTTCGGTCGGTACAGCCATGGGACGCAACAAGCTCATCTACGCCCTGGCTGATTATGCAGTAGTAGTTGCCAGTGATGTTGAGAAAGGTGGAACCTGGGCAGGCGCAACCGAGGCCATGAAAGCCGAATGGATTCCGGTATTTATCCTGGAATATCAAGACATGCCGGAAGGTAATCGGATTTTATTAGAAAAAGGCGGGATAGCATTCCCGTACCTAATTCCAGAATCCTTTTCAAAGCTACCGGAATGGATGAAGGAACGAGCTAATCAGATTAAGCCAAAACCCACCCAACTCGAATTGCTGTAATCCACAAGTACAATTCTCAAGTGCGACTTGTGAGTTGAACCTATCAATCTAGTTATGGAACAGATGGGGACAGAAGACTGGGAATTCATTGACATGCCTGACAATAGCTTGACCTGCCATTCACAGGAGTGTACAATGCTAATCAAGAGATACAAAGCGAAATGCACAGACACTCTGTACCTTAGCAACTGTTACATCCAGATCGATTGATAGTCGGCAGCAACGTCAAAGTTTTACGCAAGGCGGGGAGGGCGGGATTCGAACCCGCGGCGGAGGTTTTGGCCCCCGCACTCACTTAGCAGGCGAGCCCAATCGGCCTCTCTGGCACCTCCCCGTAGGCGGAGGGAGAGGGATTCGAACCCACGATGGATTTCTCCATACCTGTTTTCAAGACAGGCGCCTTAAGCCACTCGGCCATCCCT
>JBGPBQ010000220.1:0-6920 GCA_041481345.1 Anaerolineae bacterium | reverse complement strand
TGTTTATTGGGTTTTAACAACTATTTAGATTGTTTTTGTTAGGATCACTGATTTCCTGGAGATTCCATTACATTACCAGCTAGATCCGCTTGTTTTTCCAGCATGTAGCTCATCGCCGGCAACGGTTTTCTTCGATATGTCTTATTGGATATTACACTTTCCCATCTGGTTGGTAACACAATGCCACCGTACCTGATTGGAAAGTCTGGCTCCATTTGAAATTAAGCTTCAATTCCCTGTCCATCCCCTTAAACAGCGCCTTACCGGCTCCGATGACCACCGGTTGGACCATCAGCTGGATTTCGTCCACTAATCCATTCTGGATGAATGTTTGGGCAAGCCAAGCACCCCCTCCAAGGATGATGTCGCCTCCAGGTTTAGATTTCATTTTGTTGATTTCTTCAGGGATCACTGCTTTCATCACTGTTGTATTCCAGCCAACGTGCTGCAGTGTTTTTGAAAAAACGATCTTGGGTAGGGGGTTCAGCGCATTAGCAAAGTTGAGCATGCTTTCGGGAATGGTGGGATCGTTGCTGGCAGTTGGCCAATAGCTCGCCATGAGCTCATAAGTTACTCTGCCATAAAAAATCATGCCTGCGTTCATTAACATCCTTGCGTAGTAGTTATGCAGGTCATCATCAGCAATGACCCAATCCAGCTCACGGTGAGGTCCTTCTATGAACCCGTCCAGCGTGATCGGTATAGAAAAAATAACTTTACGCATTCAATCCTCCTGTATAAACATCTAGAAATTGCCCCAAACGCTACCATTCTTTAATTTTAAAAGAATTTACACTAAAAACTTTCATTTCAACCACAATCCCACTGATCCAGACAACCGATAGATATTTGGATAAATCACATCCTGATTGGAATATTTTAGGACCTGCATCATATCGTGTCAAGATATATCTGATTAATATTTGATAAACATTGGCAAGGCAAGCAATTATCAATCGGTAGTTTTTCGATCTCTGGTCAATGGAACTTGTATTCCTGTCCATCGGATAAGTAAATCCTTCCTTGTCGGCCAGTTTCCACAGGTAGGTGTGTGGGGGGATTATTCCGTCACAACCCCCTGCGCGCTGTGCGGAATCGTGAATCAGTGTAGAATAATCTCATTCCACACGGGGTAATCAAGCCAATCGCATTTTGAGGAGATGCTAGATGGTCCGTATCATCGTTACAGTATCATTACTTGCCTTAATCAGCTTGCTCGTCACTGGTCCCACTAGTGTTGCGCTCCCTCTAGAAAATCGGCAGCCCCATGGCATCTCTTACGTTGAATCCTCCGTTGGTCTCGTCCCGCCCAACCTCGAGGCCGGTCCGATCGAGATGGAAATGGGAGATGTGAATGCCGATGGTAACCCTGACCTGATCTCGATTGGTGATCATTATGGCGGTGTGTACGAGGAGCAGGGCATCATGGTCTGGTTCGGCGATGGCGCTGGGCATTGGTCCTGGCAGCACTATGGGGATAACTTCGGCTACGGCGGTATCGCCCTGGGTGACGTCAACAATGATGGCATAATGGACGTGGGCTACGGCATGCACCACAACTACGATGGCGACCTGGGTGACCAGCTGCTCGAAGTCGCCCTGGGGGATGGGACTGGCCTAAGCTGGACTGCCTGGGATAACGGCTTGGCATCCAACGGTGAGAATTGGGGCATGTTCGGGACCGACTTTGCCGATGTGGATCATGATGGCGATCTGGACCTGGGATCAACGTCTTTTGGCTGTTGCAATGGTGTCCACATCTATCTGAACCAGTCAGATGGCAGCTGGGTGCAATCCTGGAGCACAACCGAGGATAATGGTTTCAGCAATGACCAGTTCACCTTTGGTGACGTGAACGGCGATGGCAACCCTGACCTGGCAGTCAACTACGAGTATGGCACGGTTTACCTGGGTGATGGCAGCGGCGGCTTCAGCCTGGAGCAAGGCAACCTGCCCCCGGCTGCGAGCGTGATCGGTGTGGCGCTGGGAGACGTCAACCACGACGGGCGCGATGAGCTCGGTCTTACCACCAGTAACGGCTCCGTCCAGGTCTGGACCTGGCTCTCTCCAGGTGTATGGCAGGATATCTCCGGCTCTTTGCCCAACAGTGGTCCTTACGAGGCTGTGCAGCTCTTCGACATGGACATGGATGGGAATTCGGATGTGATCGCCTTTGGGACGAGTCAGCTGACCGTCTGGGGTGGTGATGGCGCTGGCAGCTGGACCCAGATTGCCAACCTGACTACTCCCGCTCCGGGTTATGCCCAGGCCTTCCGGGTGGGAGGCGATGTGGACCATAATGGTTATCCCGATATCGTGCTGGTTTCAGAAGAGGGTGGTGAATTTAACTCTCAGAATCATCTGCATGTTTTTAAAGAAGCCACACCACCCGCTACACTGCAGATCAAACCGATTGCCCCTTCGGCGAATAAGTCCTATCATGCTGGTGTGGTCGTATTCGTCGACTGGATCAACGCTGTTCCAGGAGGACAAGCGGGTACAGTATCCCTCGAGCTCTCCATCCATGGTCCGAGTGGACCCTGGCAGCCGGTCGCCGGCAACCTGCCCATTAATGGGCGCTACCAGTGGACAATCCCGCCTGACCTGCCTTCGACGGATCAGGCTTTCATCCGCTACACATTGACTGTTTCCGATGGTTCGGCACAGACGGTCACTCCTGCCGCTTTCAACATCCTAGGCACTGCACAAGAACCCATCTCTGGGTTGACTGCGGTCAATGACAGCCCAACCGTGCTCGGTGAGACCACCATTCTCACTGCGACCGTGATCTCGGGAACCAACGTCACCTATGACTGGGATCTGGGTGATGGGTCCACCTCCGCCGGGCCAGTTGTGAGCCACGTTTACCCTGATTTTGGCACATATACCGCCACAGTGACCGCCACCAATTCAGTCAGCCAGGCCCAGGCTTCGACAGACGTAGAAATTTACGAGGATCCGATCGCAGGTCTGTTGGCCGTCAATGACAGCCCAACCGTGCTCGGTGAGACCACCCTCCTCACCGCCACAGTTATTTCAGGCACCAACATTGAATATGCTTGGGATTTGGGAGATGGCGTCACTGCCACCGGGGCGATCGTCAGCCACGTTTACCCGGAAATCAGCACATATACCGCTACGGTGACCACCATCAATTCAGTAAGTGAAGCGATGGCTCACACCAAAGTGGAAGTATATGAAGTGCCCATCACGGGCTTATTGGCGGTCAACAACAGCCCAACCATCCTGGGTGAGACCACCACCCTGACTGCAACCATCATAACCGGCAGCAATGTGATTTATTCGTGGGACCTGGGAGATGGGACAACTGCCAACGGGGCTGTGGTCAGCCATGTTTATTCCGATGTGGGGGTTTACACAGCGGTTGTCACCGCCAGTAATGCCCTCGGCGAAGTCGAGTCATCTGCCATCGTACACGTTATCTCTCCGCCCTTGAGCAGGCATTTTTGGCTTCCGCTGCTGTGGCGTGGAGGTGGGTAAGTTGATGCCCTTCTTGTTTGACAATTTCTAATTCCCAACTTGTCGTTATAAAAATAGACTTCACAAGTTATGGAGACTTGTGAAGTCTGTATAATTGGGAATTAGTATAGAGTTATTTCCTTTTTCCGCGATTCGAAACCGGATGGAAAAAGGATGGTGAAGGTTTACCTCCGGTTTAATCTGGGCAAATTATTGATCCACCTATCGATATTAATCAGCTGATCCACATCCAACCTGCCCTGGTGTACCTTCTGTACCAGAGGCAGGTAGGTTGTGTATGTCGCAGGGACGATGGTGATCTGATAGGTCGTGCTCACCGAGCCCGCCTGGTTGCTCACAGTGACGGTTATTAACTGAGTGCCAGAGTTTTCCCAGATGAAGCTGACAGTATCAGTCAGCGTCTTGGTGTGAGTGATGGGCACTTGTCCATCGGCTTCCCAGACATAAGTGAGAGGCAGGGTGGTGGAGATGGGCTCAACCCAGGCGGTAAAGTCTTGGCTCTCTCCCACTTGACCCGCTTCTGGTCCAGTGATGGTAACTGATTCGGGAGGTACGATAACTGGTTCTACTGTGAGGGTGACGAAAACGATGATAGGTGAACCATGTTTAGTGTCGTTGTGCTGGATCGCCAAAAAAGAATCATACACACCAGGGGTGAGATCTGTGGCATTAAAAGTCACCTGCACAGGAGTTGAGCCATTGGGAGGAACACTACCCGAAACCGGATCTACTGAAAGCCAGGGGGCATCCCCACCCGGTAACCAACCTTGATACAATGCTTGGATTTCTTCTGCACTCAATGCCCGACTAAATATTAATATTTCGTCTATCTTGCCATAGAAATGGTCACTACCCCAACAATCAGGGCATTTGGTACCAATATATAAAGTTTCTGTTGTAGTCGGGATCAATCCACTGGCAGCTTGCACTGCTTTTAACTCGCCATCAATCCAAATTTGCATCTGGCTGCCATCATACATTCCCACAACATGATGCCAGTTGCCCGGGGAAGGTAGATCTGTTGTTACTTCTCCCACATTATAAATATTGAATTTAAAGCCTCCCTCGGCTAAAAACCTATATTGATTATCATCACTGCCCTTTTGTAATATACGTCGGTTACCATTCCAGTCTTCCACGTTTATCCAGGCACTGATGGCTATAGCGTTCTGTGGGTTTAAAGTCGGATCATCCGGTACACTTATATAATCATCAGTGCCATCAAAATTAACTGCTCTTCCAAATTTTCCAGGTATTCCGGAAGCTGGACAGGTTGTACCCCCGCATGTTCCATCATTCCCATAATCTGAGCTGTCATAAAATATCTCAGATCCAGCTGGTTCATTTAGGTGCAGTGATAGTACATTCTTCAGGAATACCCCCTCAGAAATATTATAGGTCAGCGTCACCCCGTCCCCATTGTTGATGGTCAAAGTCTGAGTAGTCACTTCACCAGCAAGCTGTGTGCTTTCCAGGGTGTTCGGTTCAACCCCGATCTGTGCTGGGGCAAAGGCGGTGGTAGTAATCTGGGCTTCAGCGGTTAGTGATGGACTGGTGACCCCTGAGGCAAGGATGCTGGCGTTGTCAGTGTCATACCAGGGAACGTCCACAGGGACTATAACAGTAGCGGTGAAGCTGGCACTTTCCCCACTCGAGAGCGGACCAATCCGGTCAATGGAAAGCTGCGTATCCCACTGGTAGTTAAGCGCTTCCAGGCTAAAGGTCTCGGTGATACCAGAGTTATTGAAAAGCGTCTCCTGGTAAGTCACAGCTTCCCCGTGGCCGCCGTCTTTAGCTTGCTCAGGCGGGTCAAGGAAGGCACCCTGCGCCAAATACTGTGGGCAGATGGCTATGCCATACCCGGTACTTGTGCCTTGTATGGGGATATCGTAGTTAATAATGTAGGTCTGGGTGTTGATGATAGGGATCGATGTGTAATAATCACGGGCTACGTAGAGGTCACTGCCATCGCAGGTGAGCTCTATCTCTGCAGTTGGCGCTTCGACGTTGATGTTGGTAACAAGGTCCAGGGTGGTTGCATCAACGACAGCAACTTGGGCATACTGGGCTCCAGAAGCAAAGAGTATCGAGCCATCGGGTGAGATGTCTAAACCGCGATAACCATCGCCAGCACCGGAAAATGTATCTACGATTGTGTTGGTGTTAGTATCAATTTTGGCTAGACTACTAAAATATTCACTCGCATAAACCCACTTTCCATCCGGTGAAGGCTGCACATCCCATACATTCCCACCATAAGGGAGAATGGTTTGAACTGTAAAGGTACTGGTATCAATAACCAGAACTGCACCGTTATACCAGCTTGGCATTTGAGTACCAGCAGCATAAGCCAGGGGTAGGAAGGGATGCGCGGAAATACTATTTATTCCATAACCTGAAGTGGGGATGGATTGGACGATAGTATGGGTTGCGGTATCGATTACATCAATTTGATAAATGTATTGGCAATTACCTGTGCTTGCGAGGGCATAGGAACCAAGTTGAACAAATGCCACGTCCTGCTGGCAGACACCAGACCGCTCGATTGTGGCGACCCAGGAGAGATCTGTGGTGTCCAGGATCACGATGTTATGAGAATCCTCGCACATTACATACAACTCTCCGCCAGCGGGTGTGAGTCTGGCTCGTTGAGGGAAATGGCACCCATATTGCGCCATGTCTATCGAGTTAATAGTTGTATGGGTTTGGGTATCGATCAACGCCAACCCGTTATTCTTCATAGGCACGTATGCCAGCTCCCCACTTGTGACCGTGGTGTTGAGCGTTGCACTGGTGGTGACGGATGGGGAAGTGACTGAAGTTGCCTGAATGGTGGCAGTATCAGTATCTGCAGGCTGAGCATCTAGGGGCACCTGCACCGATGCAGTGAAGGTGATGCTCTCACCATCCTCGATAGGACCCACCTGATTGGTAGACAGGCTGGTCGTCCAGGTATTACCGGGCAGCACTTCCAGGCTAAAGCTGTCTGTCACACCGGTCAGATTGATCATCTGTAATGTGTAGGTGAGGGTCCCACCCACCTCAGTAAACCAATTTTGTTGGGAGGGGTTGAGGTAAATCCCTTTCCCCACGTTATGCGGGCAAATAGCGATGCCATACATCGAGCTTGTGTTTTTGATATGAATATCATAAGGTAGTTCAAAGTTTTGGGTGTTTAGGACCGGCACCGTGGCAGCTTCACGAGCCACATACAGCTCACTGCCATCGCAGGACAGCTCACTTTCAAAGGTTCTAGCTCCGACATCGATGGAAGTAATAACCTCCATGGTGTCTGCATCAATGACCGTGACGACACCATCCCAGCCTTCGGAAGCAAAAATCTTCGAGCCATCCAGTGAGATGGATAGACCATACTTCCCATGATCAGGTAATGTATCTACGACTGTGTTGGTATTAGC
>JBGPBQ010000219.1:0-6940 GCA_041481345.1 Anaerolineae bacterium | reverse complement strand
CCTTCGTGCGTGATTTTGATGTGGTTGTGCGAGGTGAAGGGGAAGCCACGGTGCTTGAGTTGGTAAACGTATTTACGGCCGGGGGTGATTTCAGCGCCATCGCAGGTATTACCATGCTTAAGAAAACCACCACGGATGGAAAGGAAGAAGATGAAACCATCTCCACACCTGACCGTCCGTTTACCCAGGACCTGGACAGCCTGCCGTTCCCTGCCCGCCAGCTCCTGCCGAACCAGAGCTACATCCAATTCGGTAAGAAAAAATACGGTTACTCTATCACTACGGTGATGAGCACACGCGGCTGCCCTTACGAATGTGAGTTTTGCAGCAACGTCATCTTTGGCGGTTCCTACCGTGAGCGCTCAGCGGGGAATGTGGTAGATGAGGTCGAGCAGGCTCTGGCTTGCGGATATGACCGCATCTCTTTCGCGGATGACGTGTTTACCCTGCGAAAGAAACGGGTGTTGGAGGTATGTGCGGAGATCAAGCAGCGGGGTTTACAGTTCTATTGGGAATGCCTGGCGCGGGTGGATTCACTCGATGATGCCACCTATGTAGAGATGTACGATGCCGGTTGCCGGCGAGTGTACTTTGGGATTGAATCGGGGGATGATACGGTGCTCAAGCTAATGAACAAAAAGATCACTGCAGAAGAGGCGCGGCATGCGGTGGTCGCTGCTCATGAGGCTGGACTGGAAGTAGGGGCATTCTTCATCCTGTTCTATCCAGGTGAATCCAACCAGACCGTGTTGAACACCCTGCATTTCACCACCTCCCTGCCATTGGATTACCTGGGTCTGACCATGCCCTACCCACTGCCGGGCACCGCTTTATACGAACGGGTCAAAGGACAGATCAAGCGGGAGTGGAATCCCGGTGAAAGTGTTTTTGGCAGCCACGTGCTTATTTATAATGCAGACTTCTCCGAAGCCAAGATGTGGTTTGGGATCATCAAGGGACGGGCACAGTTCGAACTCAGGCGCAAATTGGGGAAGCTGGCGCCATTCGTATTGAAGCTATTCGAGGGATCCACCGATTGGCTGTTAACCCGGCTGCACTGAGCAACCTAGTTAGCCCACCGGCGGACGCTCCACCTGCTGATTGAATGCCTGCATCGTCTGCCGGATGCGACGTTTAAGCCATTTCGGATCGAACTCCGACGTGTATACAAAGGTCACATCGTTTTCCTGGCTCCAATCTTTGGTTGGGTCAATGCCGCTAACCCGGTCAAACAGGGCTGAGCCTGGCAGGGGGAAAGGCACATTAAAGGATATCTCGTTTAAAGGCAGAGTGAGAGCCAGTTTGAACGTCTGCTCGATAGAGTCAGTGGTCTCGTCAGGATAGCCCACAATGAAGAACGCCGCCACCTCGATCCCCGCCTGGCGAAAATGCTCCACGGCCTGGATACCATCCTGCAGGGTGGCTTTCTTATTCATCAGGCGCAGGGTCGCATCGCTGCCCGTCTCGAGGCCCAGGTAGACCCGCTGACAGCCGGCTTCCTTCATCAGGTGAGCAATCTCTGCATCGATGCCGGTGGAACGGGAGAGGCAGCTCCATTTCATGCCCATGCCGATCATGCGCTGGCAAAACTTCTGTAGCAATGATAGGTTCAGTGTGAAGTTGTCGTCCGCGATCCAAAGCTGGTTGTATCCCAGCAGCTCGATCTGCCTGATCTCCTCGAACACCACATCCAGGTCGCGTTTCCGGTATACGTGGCCGAATACCGGGCGTGAGCAAAAGTCGCAGTCGAACGGACAGCCCAAAGTGATCATGATCGAGGTTGTGCGAGTGCCATTTTTCTCCATCCATGCCCCCTGGTACCTGGCATGGTCGAACCCGCTTCGGTCAGGAATCGGAAAGCCGCGTATCTCCTGCGCGCTGTAGTGGATGCCGGGATTATCCACCAATATATCTAAGTTCCGACCGTACAAACCAGGATAATGGGCCAGCTCAAGCTCATATAATGTTTTCCGTCCAGCCCGGCAGGTGAAGTAATCCTGGCAGAAATCCGGGAAGCTCAGGTCGGCTTCACCTCTGAAGACCAGGTCGAACACGCCGGCGTAGCGCTCCGGATACAGGGTGGGCATGGGTCCGCCCACCACCAGCAATGCCTCTGGCAGCCGCTCACGGACAAGCTCGGCGAAGCGGAAGGTGTCGCGACTGAGCATGATCATTGACGAGATGCCAACAATATCAGGATGGTAAGCAAGCAGATCTTTTGCCACTTTGTTGTAAGTCTGGAAGGTGCAATCGAAGATTTGATTTTCGATATGGCGCTGGCTCAGCTGGGCAGACAGGCTGGCGGCACCCAGGGGTTGGAAAAGCATCTCGGTGGAGCTTTTTGTGCGGAAATACGGAAAAATCAGAGCAACTTTAAGCATGATGAAGACATCCTGATTGACGTTTATGCATTGCACCGCGTATAAAGTACAATACGAGATAATCCCCCCTGCAGATTGAAACCACGATCAAATAGTGATATTTCAATCACGGGAGACTGCCGATACGAAGTATAACCCATCCACGATGCACGGTTAGAAATCAATCCTTAGATATACATAAGATTTCGGTAGTTATTTCCTAAGTAAGGGTCGCTTGCGGGCGTCATACCCAATGAACTGATTATGAGCGTCCCTTGGGTTCCCGCGCTGGGTACTCCTTGAAAAGCTCCGGGATGATCACATTACAATCTGGCATGGACCCCTCGGCCAGGTTAACCAGCTGCTGCAGAGACATCCTGCCCGGGCGGTTCAATCTGCGCAGTGGTTTATCGAGCGGGCGGGTGAAATTATCCCAGTGGAGGGGTACGAATGTATGCGGGTGGACCCCCTGGAATAGCCGCATGTAGTACGGTTTGGTTTCCTGCGCCACAGCAAAGAGCAAGTCGGCAGGTTGGGGCTCAACCGCACAAACCAGCACGCGCATACCCTCAATGGTGATGCAGTACCCCAGGCATTCGTCCATGCGGTATTCCCACGCGTGCAATGGAGGTCGTAATTCAGGTTTCAGCCTGCCGTTAAGAATCCATCCAAATGGGATTGGGCTATGCTGACCCCTGATCACCTCCACTTGGAATTCCCCCATCGACAGCTTATCTCCCACACAGATTTCATGAAACTGCACTGAAGGGATGCCCATTATGCGTAGCAGCTGGCAGGAGTTGGGTGAACCATAGGCAACCGCTCGTGTATTCAGCATCACTTCAGGCACATCCATCATGTGGTCATAATGGGAATGTGTCACCAGAACAAAGTGGCACTCAGGCAACCTGTCAGCGACCAGGTCTGTATTTGATCCCACTGGCCGGAGCATTTGCAGTAATGATGGACGGGTGAAGAATGGGTCTAGTGCCAATACCTGCCCGGCAGACTCAAGCACCACCCCTGCCACACCCAGCCAGCGGAAGGTTAGACTCACCGTTCCTCCGGAGGTTTAACCGCCCGAAAACCTCTCCAGATCAGCACGTCATAAATAATCTTCAAGCCACCCGCAATGACGAAGGGCACACCAATCAAACCCGGTATCGCTAAAAACTGCCCGGTGATGGCAGGCGAAAGCGACGCACCCACCGAACGTGAAATGCTGGTCACGCCCATGGCAGCCGAGCGCTCATCCGGGCTGACCACCGCCATAGTATAGGACTGGCGCGTGGGCACATCCATCTGCGAAATGCTGAACCGGAGTAAGAGTGCTGTGATGGCCAGGGGCAGCGTGGGCATGAACGGTACTAAGATCAGCAAAATATTGGAGGGGATGTGGGTGTAGACCATGGTGTTGATCAAACCGATGCGCTTGGCAATCCAGGCAGCTGAGAGGGCAGAGATACCGGCAAGGATATTGGCGGCGAAGAAAATTGTCCCCAGCGCAGCCGGTTGGACGCCAAATTTGACATTGAACCAGTACGCCACCATCGATTGCACCACCAGCCCACCGGCAAAAGCGTCCAGGGCGAACAGGCTGGAAAGCCTGAACACCACCCCGCGTGAGCGGTGCAGCCCAAACCGGCGCTGGAGAGGGATGGCTTCGACCAGCGTGGGGGCTTCCACCGCTTTGGATACGAATAGGAACAGCAAGGCAAGCATAAGGCCGATCAGGGTATACCCTAACACTACCGCCCGATATGAATACAATGGGGTGTAGCCGGCGTTCTGCAGCAGCTGTGCCAGCACACCACCGATCAGGGCGCCGGTGGCGGTGGCAAAGGAACCTGCCAGGTTGTACCAGGCGAAGGTTTGGGTGCGCCTCTCATCAGGCACCAGCTGAGAAAGCGCGGCTTGCTCAATGGACAGAAAGGGACCGATTTCGTTGCCGGATGGGCTGATCACCCCAATAATCGCCGTTACCACCAAGAAGATGAAATTGCCCGTCAGGCTGAACACCACCCCAGCCATGACCATCAACAGCGCGCCAACGATCAGCATCTTACGTCGGCCCATCCGGTCGGCGGAGGTGGTGAGCCACAGGGTGATGCCCGCGTCACCCATCAGGGTGAGAGTGAATAGCAAACCGATATCGCCCTCGCTCAATCCACGCTGCGCCAGGTATAAAGCCAGCACGACGGACAAAAAGCCATAGCCGAACATGCGGGTGATGCGCGTGGAAAACAATAGCGGGATGTCTCTGGTCATATTTTTTTTGGAATCTTTTATTTGGCCTTCTTTACCTTCAGCTCAGGCTGCCACAGCCACATCGTACGCAGCTCCGCCATGATATGGAAAACCATGGCTGGCAGCAAGCTGCCGCTCAAGGCATATACAATCGCAAAGCTGAAACCCGTCAGCGCAGTCGTTGCAATTCCCTTCATGCCAAGATATGCTCGGCTCAACCCATAGACTATGCCGGAGATGATGGATATTAAGATGAGTTGCCCAGCAAACATAGGGAAATTCGAAGGCAAATAAGACATCAAAAAACCGCGGTACAGCAGCTCCTCGCATACGCCAGCGGTAACGGCTGCAATTGCAAACCATTTACGCTCCGCATCATTGGATGGTAGCAGTACTGAAGATGCCTCCATGCTACGCTGCAAGGACGCCATGGCATCTGGGCTGCGCCTGAGGAGGTAGGTTGATAGAACAACACCAAGCAGTAGTGCCACCATGATGATCCAGCCTATCTGGTTGGGCAGGGTGAGACCCAACCATTTGAGCGGTTCAGGGATGGGGATGGCAATCACAGCTAGCACCACCATCCAGCTCCACTCCCATAATACCTGGGTGCGGTAAAACAGGAGGCGGGCATTCGGATCAATATTCAGCTGCTTTTTCAGGTTGCGGTAGAAGTTGGTGCGCAGAATGGGTTCGACTAAAACCGTGTAAAAAGCTAATAACTGCATTAATAATGTGGATATTAAGCCCATGTCACAATCACCTGACGGAAGGATTATGGTGTTGATTCATCGACCTAATTTTACCCCCGCCACCCAAGTTCCTTATTGAATTGTTATCAGAGATACCATTTTCTGGTCTCAAAGTTTGAGGAAATTGAAAAGGAAGCCTCCATTCCTGCCAGTAATTTCCAATATTCCAGCTGGTATAATCCCCCAAGTGAATAATAGGTGGGATTCTTAAATATTCACCTACATCAATCCATTGGTGAGCGAAAACCCACAACTATTAGTAATCAACCATATAAATGGTATTTCAAGATTGACATCAAAGGAGCAGGATTATGGATACAAAATTGTCTTTCCCCAAAGATTATCACCCCCTCTTGGGGTTGCGCCAGACTGAGCTGGCAATTCGCCAGATCTAAGAATTTTTTCAGACCAACCTGGCTTTCGAGCTAAATTTGATTCGTGTGACCGCCCCACTGTTCGTGCTCTCGGGCACAGGCATCAACGATGACCTGAACGGCGTCGAGCGGCCGGTGGTATTCCCGGTAAAATTTCTGCAGGATAGCCACGCAGAGATTGTCCAATCACTGGCGAAGTGGAAGCGGCTCCAGCTGGCGGATTTCGGTATGCAACCCGGTGAAGGTCTGTACACCGACATGAATGCCATCCGCCCGGACGAGGTGCTGGATAACCTGCATTCGCTCTACGTGGACCAATGGGACTGGGAACGCGTGATGCGCCAAGAAGAGCGGAATGTTGAATTCTTGAAGCGCATTGTAATGAAAATCTACGATGTTATCCGCAGGACGGAGCGCTACATCGGCCACTTATATCCAGATATACAGCCATCCCTTCCGGATGAAATCACCTTTATCCACAGTGAGGAGCTTGAGAAACGCTATCCTGGTTTTTCACCCAAAGAGCGCGAGAAACTCATCTGCCAGGAACGTGGGGCGGTCTTCGTGATCGGGATCGGGGCAGACCTTCCTGGTGGCATGCCGCATGACGGTCGTGCCCCCGATTACGATGACTGGTCTACTCCGACGAATGATGGGTATAAAGGTCTGAATGGTGACATCCTGGTGTATTATCCCCTACTTGACTATGCCTATGAGCTTTCGTCGATGGGCATCCGGGTGGACCCGGTGGCATTGTTGCGCCAGCTGAAGCTGCGCCATACCGAGGAGCGGATGGGACTGCTGTTCCACAGGCGCTTGCTGAACGGAGACCTGCCTCTATCGATCGGCGGTGGTATTGGCCAATCTCGCCTGTGTATGTTCTACTTGCGCAAGGCGCACATCGGCGAGATCCAGTCCAGCCTGTGGCCTGAGGAGATGGTGAAAGAGTGCCGGGCACATAACATCACCTTGCTGTAAAAAAAATATCACGGCTGAGATCGCAGAGAATACTGAGAGATATTCTCTAAGTGTTCTTCGTTATAGTTTCTTCCCAAAGTTTCCAAGATTTTTTTAACTAGCCACCTGACAGTTTGTGTTCATCGATAAGAACACCATATAATTTGAAAGGATTTACCATTGACAATGCACCATTCTATGAAGCGCAAACCGATTTGGAAAATGCTCAAATCCCTTCGATCTGTACGAT
>JBGPBQ010000218.1:0-6966 GCA_041481345.1 Anaerolineae bacterium | reverse complement strand
TTGGAATTGAATATGCGACAATACCTTGATTTACTTCAATTCATATTGGACCATGGGGTAAAAAAATCAGATAGAACCGGTACAGGCACACTGTCTGTATTCGGATACCAAATGCGGTTTGAGCTGAATAAGGGCTTCCCGATCCTCACGACGAAAAAAATTCATTTAAAATCTGTAATCTATGAATTACTATGGTTTTTAAGAGGTGAGAGCAATATCAGTTTTCTAAAAGAGCATGGTGTAGGGATCTGGGATGAGTGGGCTGATGCCAATGGCGAATTAGGACCAGTCTATGGGGTGCAGTGGACGCATTGGAGGACTGCTGAGGGGACAGTGATTGATCAAATCAGCCAGGTCGTTGATCAAATAAAACATAATCCAAATTCCCGACGCCTTATCGTTAATGCTTGGAATGTCGGAGAAATTCCCAAGATGGCATTACCGCCATGTCATTTGTTATTTCAATTTTATGTAGTCGATGGAAAACTCTCCTGTCAGTTTTATCAAAGATCAGCAGATGTTTTTTTGGGTGTTCCTTATAATATTTCATCATATGCATTGTTGACGATGATGGTTGCTCAGGTCTGTAACCTAGCAATTGGTGACCTGATACAGGTCATGGGGGATACGCATTTATATTTAAACCATCTCGATCAAACTCGTCTACAATTAACCCGCGAACCATTTCCTCTTCCTACGATGAAGATTAAACCAGGGGTAGCATCTATATTTGACTACAATTATGAGGATTTCGAGCTTATTAATTATCAAAGCCACCCGCATATAAAGGCGGAAATCTCGGTGTGATTATTTCATTAATTGTCGCCATGGATGAACGGGGTGGAATTGGTAAGAATAATCGATTACCGTGGCATCTCCAATCTGATCTTAAACGATTCAGGCAGCTGACTATGGGGCACCATATTGTGATGGGGCGAAAAACGTATGAGACGATAGGCAGACCGCTTCCTGGCAGGGTGATGATGGTTGTAACGCGCAAAAAGGTATATGCTCCCGCTGGGTGTTTGGTGCTTCACTCTCTTGAAGCAGCGATCGATCTGGCAATGGATAAGGATGAAAGTGAACTTTTTATTATTGGTGGGGGAGAAATATATAAGCAGGCGATCGGTCTGGCCGATAAAATATATCTAACCACCGTCCAAACCGATGTTAATGCCGATATCTTTTTTCCGAAATTTGATCTTGAAAAGTGGAAAATAGTTGCGTGCGAAAGTATCGCTCAAAATGAGAATGATGATTATAGATCAGATTTCAAGATATTACTGAATATGCATTAATATCAGGGTTGACAAATCCTGAATTCCTTATATAATTCGACAAACTTAATAATAAACAACTTTGAAGAGGACGAGTAAGCTTTGATACGGCGGTACAGACAGCAAGTGCAGATGAGAATCTTGCCCGTACGGTAGAGCTGAATGGACCTCAGAGTTGCCAGGTGAAACTAGAAGGGAGTAACAAGAAGTAGCCTCGGCCGGAGATGCCACCGTTATCACGGCAAAAGATATCGTCGATTATAAAAGACCGTATCTGAAAAGAGTGAAGCTGGCTTTTTATTTCCCGTTGCATCATAGCGGGATTTTTTGTTAACCATCAGGTCGGCTTAACCGGGGTGGCACCACGGACTGAGCACGTTCGTCCCCAAGGGATGAACGGCTTTTTATTTAAGATCAAAACCAATGGAGGTAGAAATGTCTGAACAAACGAGGTTTTTGCTTAATGAATCGGATCTTCCGAAATTCTGGTACAACATCACTGCCGATAGTCCGGTTCCACCGACGCCTGTGCTAAATCCACAGACGCTTGAGCCGATAACACCGGATTTCTTATCTGTGTTGTTCCCAATGGAACTGATCCTACAGGAGATCAGCTCTGAACGTTACATTGAGATTCCAGCTGAAGTCCGTGAAATATACAAATTATGGCGTCCGACGCCATTAATTCGTGCACGCCGGCTGGAAAAAATGCTGGACACACCTGCCCACATCTATTTCAAATATGAAGGTGCTTCACCCGTTGGGAGTCATAAACCCAACACTGCCGTTGCCCAGGCATTTTATAACAAAATAGCTGGAACGAAGTCTTTGACAACAGAAACAGGGGCTGGCCAATGGGGTTCAGCTTTATCCATGGCATGCAGGTTTTTTGATATAAACCTTGAAGTCTACATGGTAAAGGTTTCGTATAACCAGAAACCTTACCGGCGATATCTGATGGAAACCTATGGAGCCAAAGTTTTCGCGAGCCCGACCGGACATACAGAATACGGGAAATCTATCCTGGCCAGCGACCCCGAGAATCCTGGATCACTCGGTATCGCCATTTCTGAAGCGGTTGAGGTGGCTGTGAAATCTGGCGGAACGAAAAAATACAGCCTGGGTTCAGTGCTAAACCATGTGTTGATGCATCAAACTGTGATTGGTCAGGAAGCTCTCAAGCAAATGGATATGGCAGGAGAGTATCCTGATGTTGTGATCGGTTGTGTGGGCGGTGGATCTAATTTTGCCGGGATCGCATACCCATTCTTGCAACAAAATTTAATCAACGGCAGACAAACCCGATTGTTGGCGGTAGAGCCTACGGCGACTCCTTCGTTAACTAAAGGTGTATATCGATTTGACTATGGTGATACAGCTAAAATGGCGCCCATCGTCAAGATGTACACCCTTGGGCATGATTTTGTCCCACCACCGATCCATGCAGGTGGCTTGCGCTACCATGGTATGGCACCATCGATTTGTGCATTGTACGATGCCGGATACATCCAAGCAATTGCTGTGCCTCAGCTAGCAACCTTTGAAGCTGCAATCCAGTTTGCGCGGACAGAGGGGATCATCCCAGCACCAGAATCTGCCCATGCAATACGAGCGGCAATCGATGAAGCCATCGATGCGAAAACTAAAGGCGAATCGCGTATCATCCTGTTCAATTTATCAGGCCATGGAGACTATGACATGAGTTCCTACCAGGCTTACTTGAGCGGTAAATTACAGGATTATGAGTACCCAGACGAAGCCATCCAGGTCTCTCTGGCCCATTTACCTAAAGTTAATATACCTTTATAAGAGGGATAACCAGTACAGCCAGATATCTTGTCTGGCTGTACTGAATTCTATAACCGTTATGGTTTAGGCAAATTGCTGAATGAAATCTTCTACGGCTGCATGATGACCTACATCATGATGGGCACGTTCCGATAAGTACCACTTGTGCTCGAGAATTTGGCAATACAATTCGATTGGATCCGCATTGTATTTGGGATGAGCAGGATCGTCAAGGATAGGTCTTAACTGTTCGATCACTGGCTTATAAACATGTCCCAGCCAGTGATAAGCGACTGCTTCCAATGAAATATTTGGATTTCCTGATTGGGCGAAATTAGCTTTTAGCTCATAAATTTCATTAATAATCTGCTGAGCCTGTCGTTCTTCTGCAAATAACCCTGTAATTTCCATTAATTGATTGCGATGAAAATTGCGATCAGAAACAAATATTCGTAACTTAAGAATGTTGCCATGGTCCTCATTCTTAAGTTCTATATCTTTTACTGAAAACCCCAATGAGTTTAATGCCCGTATTCTTTCCTGAACACGATATAACTCATCCTGATGGAATACAGCTTCACGCGTAATTTCCTCCCATAATTCCCTATAACGCTGTTGAATGTATGGTCCAGTTTCGCGGATAGGATAGCTGAGGGAAAGATTTTCATCTGCCTGAAGCTCAGTAAGTTCTCCGAGGATATTTTCCTGCATGATTTCCAGATCGTGGTATCGCAGCATTGGCGAAAGGCGGGGCAGATGGAATTCGGCGGTCTCGGCATCGACCAGGTACGCTTGCAGGGCTCCGGCGTCACGGCGAAACAAGATATTAGAGAGTGAGCAATCCCCCCAATAAAATCCGTTTGAATGAAGCTGAACCAGTAAGCCTGAGATGGCATCTAATAGATGCGCTTGATATCGATCGACTGCATTACCCATAAAAAGGGAACGGAATGGCATGGACGCTTCAAGGTAGCGCGTGAATAAAATACTGGTTTTTATCATGCTCCTTTTAATGGCTGCATAACCGACTGGTTTTACGCATGGAAGACCTATTTCCTGCATTTGAATGAGTAGATCATATTCCTTCCTGGCAATATCCTGGGGAAGCTCTTTGATCACATACAGAGAACCATCATAGTTAATGAAAACTACAGGATGGCGGGAGATACCATGTTGAATCTCTTCCAATCGGAGTTCTTTTTTAGACCAGTCATTCAATGGAAATTCCCATGGCAAATCGTTGAAATCTGGAGTGTCTGGGAGTTTCTCGGGGATAAATATGGATTTTGACATGATATGAGTATCCAATCTTGAATTCGCTGACAGTTTAAGTAATTATAAAATACGTGTAGGACAATTTATTAGATGGTGGAAAAACATTTCTTATATACTTTATATTTGACCATTGCATCGTATCGGTGAGTAGGGCATGTCGGATTGATTTGAAAAATCATTGTTCAGAATTTTATTACCGGTGAATATTCAAGGTAAAATATACTACCTGATATATAGTCATCTCGTCAATAGCGGGCTGTATTAAAAAGGAGTTTTTAGTGGAAATATTAATTTGTACGGATGGATCTAATTCTTCAATACAGGCAGCAGGATTGGTATCGAAATTTAGATTTCCTGCTACCTCCCATGTCGTTGTTCTCGGGGTAAGTGAAAATAAAGACGATATTGAGAAATTAACAGGATCGATGGACCTGATTGGCCAAAGTTTAAGTGCCAGCTATGCGCTTGGTAAAAAAATGAGATATGGCGACCCGTTCGAAGAAATTATTGCTGAAGCTTTGGAACGCTCATATGATTTAGTAATTGTTGGTGGTGGCGGAAGCCAACTAGGATTGTTACATCCGCAAATTGGATCCACTACAGGCAAGCTGGCTCGGAAACTGCACACGCATTTTCTAGTTGTTCGAAATATTCCAGCAATGTTCACAAAAGTCTTGTTTTGTGCAGGTCCAGACGCACCTTCCAGTGAGACGATGAAGCTGGGTGGCGAAATGATATCCAGAACCGATGCTCGGATAGGGTTACTCCATGTTATCCTATCTAGCCAAAAAACTCCTACCGTCAGCAGTGCTGAACAACATCCCCATGATTTATTAATTGAGCGGTCCACCCAACAATTGCGTGATTCAGGTGTCAAAAGTGACATCGCACCACAAATCCGGCAGGGGATGGTTGTGCAAGAAGTAATTAAGGAGCTATTTGAGGGTGGTTATGAGCTATTGGTTGTCGGATCGCATTATCAACCTGGACAGGATCTTTGGCAAGGGACACTGCTGGACGATATAACAGACCAATTATTAAACCAATCCACTTGCTCAGTTCTGATTATATAAGGGTACATTACGCATGCTCAAAGCTCGCTATCGCAGGATAATTTTATTTTTCGCCGGTATCCTGGCTAACGAAATAATTTGGGATTTAATATTACCTCGTATAGGCTTCGCAAAATGGTCCAATCGCACAAGATCTGAACGCATCCGTAAAATTGCAGTAAGATACCGGATGTTAGCAGTCCAGATGGGGGGCGTGTTGATCAAAGTTGGGCAGTTCCTATCTGCCAGAGTGGATGTCTTGCCCAGCTCAGTCACTGATGAATTAGCCAGGTTACAAGATGAGGTCCCATCAGAGTCATTTGATGATATTCGGTCAGTAGTGGAATCCGAATTTGGAGGGCCTCTGCTTGATAAGTATCTTGAATTCGATCCAGCACCATTAGCTGCCGCATCGCTTGGTCAAGCACATTTAGCGAAATTGCGTATAACCAAAGAACAGGCGCAATTATTAAATGTTCCAGTAAACGAAGACGATCTTGAAGGTAGTTCATCATATCCCGTTGTAGTAAAAATCCAACGACCCAACATCGAGAAGATCATTGCAACGGATCTGGCAGCGATTCGAACTGTGGGTGGTTGGATAAAACGATATCCGCCGATCCGTAAACGAGCCAATATAACCGGACTTATCGCCGAGTTCACCCGAGTCCTCTATGAGGAGATTGACTACCTGGCAGAGGGAAAGAACGCTGAGGTCTTTGCCGCTAATTTCATTAATGACCCTGGTGTGCTTGTTCCAAAAGTGATATGGACCCATACAACTAAACGGGTGTTAACCCTCGAGGATGTACGGGCGATCAAGATTACTGATTATGATGAAATCACTGCGGCTGGTATCAGCAGGTCCGAGGTCGCCGTAAGGTTATTAAGCACCTATTTAAAACAGATTTTTGAAGATGGCTTTTTTCATGCAGACCCGCACCCGGGCAATTTATTCGTGAAGCCATTGGGAGGATTCAAAGCAGGATCATCGGACCAAAGGGCATGGCGGCTGACGTTTATAGATTTTGGCATGGTAGGCCGAATGAGATCTGAGATCCGGGATGGACTGCGTGAGCTGCTGATCGGGGTCGGTTTGCAAGACTCTGCAAGAGTGGTAAAGGCGTATCAACTAATTGGAATCTTACTCCCTGGAGCAGATATCCAATTATTGGAAAGAGCTGAATCGGCAATGTTCCAGCGGTTCTGGGGTAAAGGAATGGATGAGCTTAACCAGATCAGCATGGAGGAAGTTCACGACTTTGCATATGAATTCCGCGATATTTTATATAATATGCCCTTTCAACTGCCACAAGATCTGATTTTTCTTGGGAGGGCAATAGGTATCCTATCTGGAATGTGTACAGGTCTGGACCCGCAGATCAATGTATTCGAGCAACTCGCTCCATTCTCACAAAAAATTATCAAGGAGGAAGCGACACATGATTGGAGTTATTGGGTCAAGGAAGCCGGAAATATTGCCCGTAAGGTGGTCAGCTTACCTATTAGGGCCGATGCATTGATCACCAGGATGGAACGGGGTGAATTAAATGTGCGCGACCCTCAACTAACAG
>JBGPBQ010000217.1:0-6980 GCA_041481345.1 Anaerolineae bacterium | reverse complement strand
CGCCGATGCCGGTCAAATCGAGCTTGAGCGCACACCGACTGACCTGGTCGCTCTGCTGGGCCGGGTGGTTGAGCGTTTTCAACCTCAATCTGTCACACAGCAGGTCAATCTGATGATCACCCCTCCTGCAGCGCCTTTGCCACAGGTGCTCCTCGACCCTATTCGTCTTGAGCAGATTTTGACCAACCTGCTCTCGAATGCTTTACGCTATACGCCCCCCGGCGGTCAGATTGACCTTGCGGTAGATTCGACCTCCACTACGGTCTTGGTCCGTGTGCATGATAGCGGGCCCGGCATTCCTCCTGAAGCTCTGCCTTATATCTTCGGTCGTTTTTATCGAGTAGATAAATCGCGCACCCGCCTGGAAGGTGGTAGTGGTCTGGGTTTGGCGATTGCCCGTCAGCTGGCTCGCGCCCACGGCGGTGATCTGACGGTTGCAAATCACCCCTCCGGTGGAGCTGTGTTTACGCTCAGCTTACCCATGTAGGATATTAAAAATATCGTAAGGGCACGATACCCTGCATGCGTATGCATGACCGTGCCATATTACACGCCCGCCCTCTTTAGTACTCTCATTGCCCTCAATGTTACCCACTTATTCGGTTGCTTTTTCTCCCCAAAATCCAGCCAGGTCTTCCCGGTGTAGTCAAATTCCAGCTGCCACCTGCCCTGGTCATCTTGCTTGCTTCGGATGAGCTCGAGCGAGTTGGCCAGACGGGGATCCTTCCCATAGCCCAATGCCACCAGCCCCTCCGCCACCTGCAGCAGATCAGTGACGTAAAAAACAGGGAAGCCGAACTTCCACCAGTTGCGGCTGGGTTTATCCCCCAGTCTTGTAGGCCAATTTGCAGTTACTGGGTCGGTGCTGAAGAAGAAGTCCACCCCCTGCTGGATTGCATCCTTGATTAGTGCTGTTCGTTTCTTTTCCTGGAGCTTCCCGAAAGCAAGCATCACCTTGGCGGCTCCCCATGCACACGATTGGGCGTAATTCGGTCCACAGGCAAACAATGGTCCGCACTTGTATGCATAATACCTGCGTATTGAATCTTTGTCGTTCCTCGCTGCCATGCCTTCTCCTGTAACTGTTCTAGCCATCCACTCAAATGCTGGTTCGAGTCGCGAGTCTTCGAAGCCCATTTCAAGTAATGCCCAGCACAAGTTGCCCTGCAGGCAGTCGATCGTACCGGAAGGTGTCCCTTCAATGCTGAACTGCCCACCAGATGCGAGTGCGTGCTTTAATAAATATTCACACCCACGCTTGATGCGCTCATCCAGGCTTGCGGTTGCCCCCAGCTGTGCCAACAATATCAACGCCCATACAGTGGAGCGATATTTTGTCGTGTATCCGGGTCCCGGCTTTGCCCAGTACCCCTCGGGCTGCATCTGATCAAGCACCGTTGCAATCGGTCCCGACGTGTGGGCTGCTTGGCGGGCGACCGCTAGCTCCTTATCATCCACAGTTCGATCCAACAGGTCGCGCAGCGCCAGGTACCTTACCCCGGGATCTTCATGCTCCAACAACCAATCGATCGAGCTTCCTTTTAGCTGATTTCGCCAGTCCATAACATTCTCCTTCACAGTTCACTGAGACAGATCCTACAAAGTGATCTCACTTCTTCCGGTTTGACGACGAGTACAACCCGATGAACACAAATAATCCAGCCATCAACCCCACTGCAGTGGGGTTTGACAGCCTGAACAAGTTGGATATCGGATATGCAAACAACCAGACAGCCAACGCCGATATGCCCAGGATTGTAAAAATGTTCAGACTAGCCCTCCGCCCTCCAACTCCGCTGCCTATGCGTTGCCCAAATTGTGGTTCCGTGTTGTCCTCCAAAACTTTTTTGGCATCGATTCCAGCGCCACCCTCTGGATCGAGCTCAATCACCTTTTGGAAATGCGTCGCTGCCTGTTCACCTGAATTGGGTTTATACAGAAAATACAGGGAACCAAGCTGGTAGTGTGCCTCTAAAAAGTCTGGAGCAAGCCCCACTGCTCGGATTAGGTATCCCTCTGCTATCTGCACCTGGTTCAGCTGCAATGAAAATATTCCCAGCAAGTAGTACGCCGCAGGGAAATCCGGCTTGTTTTCCACTGCCAGCTTGAGCATCTCAATGGATAAACTCCGGTCATCTTGAGCCACTGCTTGCAGAAACAACAGCTCAGCATTGTTTGGATGCTCCTGTAGAGCTGCCTTTATACTTTCCTTCTTCTTAGATCGCGGTTGGAGGATGAAATTGACAGCTTGAAAATATGGATTGTGTCTGTCGGAGTCAGTTTGGAATTCCTTGAACCAGCTAACGATTGCATTCCATTCCTGATCCTTAGCCTTACCACCCATACTAGTGAGGTAACGTTTATTCTGGATCATACTGGGCGGGTTGATGAACAGGCAAGCGATATTCACGAAAAATGTAGCCACAGGTTGGTCTTTTTCTACTTGCAACAATTCGGATGCGTCCCTGTAAACCTTATCCCAGTCTCCATTGGATAGGTCGATGTGCATCTGATAATTAAACTGGTTAATACTTATTGGTGACGAATTCAGCATCTGATCCACAAAAAAATTGGTCCTTTCTGGTTACGATCATTTGCAAGCTTATACATTTATGTGATTGAATTGCATTCCAAACATAAAGCTGTGATATATCTAAATACAATCAAACAAATAATCTGCACTATAAAGCATTTCACATGCAAGGTCAACCCACCTTCATATCGGGATCTCAGCCCGGTTATTTGTAGAGCTCAAGATTACGCTCTCACACGATAATATCTCTCATAGAATCCCTTCATCCCTTCGGGTTGATTCGTCCATAATTTAATTCGGATAATCTGTGATCAAGACCTCTTTCACAGGATGATAAGAATCAATGCCAGAAAGCATATGATCATGCCTGCCCATTGTGTTGTCGACACCTTTTCTTTCAAAATGATCCCGGCAAGTATCACAGTCCCCGCAGGGTAGAACGATGAAAGCAGTGCCGCGATATCAAGCCGGGTAAAGTGAGTTGCGAGCAGGTAGAAGATGTTCCCGCCGGTATCCAGTACGCCGGCTAAAAGCGCCAATGGGTTCGATGTGATACCAGGTCTTGGGATGTGGTTCAGGCGTAGCATGATGAATGCAATGACCAGGGTAACCGTCCGTGCTACCAGCACCGGAGTGAATACCTGCTCCTTGTCTACCATAGCGATGAATATGAAGAAACCTCCAAACCCAATCCCAGAGAGGAATGCCAGCAGGAGCCCTTCACGCAAGATTCTGTCTCCTGCCTTGGGTGACTTGCTTAACAACCAGATGCCAATAAATGCCAGTACAAACCCTCCCAGCTGGGCGGGCTTGGGAAGCCCTGCTGTGAGCACTCCAAATAGCACTGGTAGCAGAGCACATGTTATTGCAGATGTTGGTGCAACGCTGGCGGTATTCCCCATGGATAATGCCTTGTACAAAGCCGCCATTCCAAGTGCGCCCGCTGCCCCTGCCATCGCTCCCCATAAAAAGCTCCGTCCCGTTGGCAAGCCCTCCCCACGGACAAGTGCGCTCACGACCAGCACCACCATCCCAGACATTGCTGCTAGCATCAGCACCTGGTATTGGTGACTCTTGCGTGTTGCCTGTCCGCCGCTGAAATCCCCACTACCCCACACAGCTGCCGAGGTGAGCGCGAATAAAACTCCTAAAAGGTTGCTTGGCAATTGGTTTCCCCGTTTACTATTATGGAAGCAAGGGATTTTGACATCGGTTAAGTTTATCACCGGTCTTGTATAATTACCTCAGCCGCAGAAAATCACAACCATTCGAAGGTACTTCTCGTCTGATTATCCAGGTGCTTCCGCTACTCTGTTCCAATTTATGCATTGAAAAAGATGGTGAAATGCTCTATTATGGAATTTGCAGTACAATCTAACGGGAAGCGTGTGTAAAAAGCAGCCTCACTGACCAGCTAACCAATCATCGGTCGGTGCTGTTATGACACAACAGTATTCTTAGGTGGAAGATAACCTATGGTTGTCAACAATATAACCCGATTACTGGATGCCAGGAAAATCCCATATGTCGCTTTCGAGCTGCCTGCTGAGAAATTGGGTGCTGTAGAGACTGCACGCTTGCTAAATGTACCTCTTGACCAGGTATTCAAGACTATTGTGGTCACACGCGATGGCAAGGGAAAGCCAATCCTGGCCGTTATCCCGGGTTCTTATGAGGTGGATCTTAAATTATTAGCAAAAGCCTTGGATGAGAAAAAGCTTCATCTGCCTACAGAAAGAGAGGCTGAACAGATCACCGGTTTGCAAGCCGGTGGTATCTCTCCACTGGCATTGATTAATAAGGGCTTTCAGGTTGTGCTCGATGCGTGTGCGGGTGCGTTTCGAGAAATCAATATCTCTGGAGGTCGGCGGGGTCTTAATATTCGCCTACCGGTGGATGCATTGGTCAGTCTCACCAACGCCCGTATCGAGACAATCAGTCGGGAACAATAACCCTTTGTTGTGTATTACCTGGAAGAACACATGCCAACCAGGGTAATAGTGAATTTACATCTTTTGGCTTGATGGCTCATATACCGGCAAGGTGATTTGCACCTCAAAGCCATGCTCAGGACGGTTGTGAGCGGAGATCTTTCCTCCCTGAGCTTCGACCAGCTGGCGTCCAATCGATAAACCCAGCCCGGCGCCACCGGTGGATCGGGCGCGTGATTTCTCGCCACGCCAAAAACGGTCGAAGATATGCTCTAGCTCGTTCTCTGGGATGCCAGGTCCTTGATCAGCCACGATGAATTCGACCGTATTCTCCTTGCGCTGGATAATCAGATCGATGGAGCTGCCTTCAGGAGTGTAGCGCAACGCATTATCGATCAGGTTGCCAACCACTTGTTGGAAGCGTTGTGGGTCCACCATCACTTCAGGAATGTCCGCTGCAGCTTCCAGGTTCAGTTGTACGTTCCTCTCGCCTGCCTGTGCGGAGAACAATCCCAATATTGTCTCCGCCAGCTCGGTCAGGTCGACTGGCTTCAGCTCGAACCGTAGCTGGTTGGCTTCAGCCAGCGCTAGTAAGCGGAGATCTTCCACCAGCCGCTCTAGCAGGTAGGTCTCTTCCAGAGCGGGTGCAATGTGGGCTTCATCTGCTGGGTACACCCCGTCCAGGATGCCTTCCAGGCGACCGCGCAAGATCGTGATCGGGGTACGCAGCTCGTGAGCGATATCTGCCAGCATATTCCTCCGTTGCCGGTCAGAGCGTTCGAGCTCATCCGCCATATGGTTAAAGTGGATGCTCAAGGCGGTTAAATCATCATTCCGGGCACCAACTGGCACACGCGCATTGAGGTCGCCTTGCGAAACGGCTTGTGCCGCGGCAATCACCTCCGAGAGTGGGTTGATCATCCGGCGCATAAGCAGCAAACCGATGACCAGGGTCAATATACCCAGCATTATCGAAATGATCGCTGTTGGGCCAATCAGGGTATAAATAAGCTGCACTGCCCGGGGGAGTGTACCTCGATCCACCCATAATGTCCCAATTAATGAGCCATTGATAGATAAAGGTTGCCCAGTTACGTCTGCTTTCGGAGTAAATTGTGTGCCGATCAATGAACTCTTGATACTACCATGATCGATGATCACTATTCCATTTGCATCCACCAGGATTGTCCGGTCCCAGTCTGGTCGCAGGGCTCTGATGGAGGTATTGGTACGCTCTTCCAGGACAACTTCTACTCCCTGCCAGCTGCCATGCCCTAGGTAATAGGTTTCAAGAACAATGGCAGTAGGTGTTCGGAAGATCGGATTACCCCTGGTATTATTGGCAATGACGATGGCTGCTACAGTTAATATCAATACTACCGTCAGGAAGACGACGATGGCAAACGCGCGCAGGAGGAGCAGCAGTAAACGCCGCCTGATGGGTTCGATGGAATGCGCGTCTACCTGATTCATCGGTCCGTCCCGATGAACTTATATCCAGCTCCATGGACAGTGATGATGTGGCTCGTTGTACCATCCGCTGGCTCTATCTTACGCCGCAGGTTGCGGATGTGCGAGTCTATAGCGCGCTCATAACTCTCGAATGCCACACCCCGCACAGCGGTCAGTAGCTGTGCCCGCGAGAAGATACGCCCGGGTTGGCTTGCCAGGGTAGCCAACAGCTCGAATTCAGTTGGTGTTAATTGGATCTCCCGGTCTGGGAAGCGCGCGCTGTAATGACCGCGGTCGAGTGCCAGGTCGCCTGCATGGATGATCTCAGCTAGAGGGTTGCCCGCGCTGCGCCGAAGTACCGTCCGCACGCGTGCCACCAGCTCACGCGGGCTGAATGGCTTGGTCATATAGTCATCCGCACCCAGCTCCAGCCCGATGAGCTTGTCAGTTTCTTCCACTCGCGCCGTAAGCATGATGATCGGTACATTTCCATCACGCCGCAGCTCGCGGCACACGTCGAGGCCGTCCATTTCCGGCATCATCAGGTCTAGGACCACCAGGTCAGGTTGACCCTTGCGCGCGAGGGCTAAACCGGTGGGTCCATCGTAAGCGTGCACCACATCAAAGCCGGCTTTGATCAGGTAATCCTGGCATATCTCCACGATCTTCGGCTCATCATCGATTACCAGTATCTTCTTAGACATGTCGCCTCCATTATCGCATACAACCGCCATTCATAGAAACGATGTGGACAATCTCGCAAGGCGCCTAGATCATCTCACTATTCTCTCAACGTCAATCTGTTCATCAGCCTCAGGGGTTGCATAAGACTTCCTTGCTGAGGGCAGGAGCAACAGGACGATCACCGCCACCGCTAGGAGGATTCTCACAAGGTTCTCAGCCAAAGTAACTGCTGAGAAAATGCGAATCATGCTTGGTATGGTGAGCAAGATCAACAAAACTGATATGACGATCGCCAAAATCGTGCCCCAGCGCTTACTTTTAAACAACCCAATCGCGGCCACGGCCGCCAGCATGAGCAGGAGGATATCCAAAGCAAGTGT
>JBGPBQ010000216.1:0-7001 GCA_041481345.1 Anaerolineae bacterium | reverse complement strand
CAATGACATGATTCGATAATAACTTTCCGATGTGTTGTCCGAAGGTTAGGTAATTCTTCGATTCAGATGAAAGTCAGCACAAATACACCCAAATGTTTATTGAAATAGTTTTGATATGACCAATACTAGAAAAGAGCAGATTGCTACCCCTCATTTCACTCGGGGCAGGCGCACAAGAAGAGCACTTGTGTCCTTCAAAAAGATAACTTGTGTCCTTCAGGATGAGCGACTACATCTCCCCCCAAAAAACAGGGGATTCCCCTCAAAAAAAGGGGATACGCAATGACAGATGCCTTTTAGTTTATATGGTTATTTCTTAGGGTGCAAGCATCGAACTATCGCCGAGTTGGAGATTACCACGACACAAGAAGAGCACTTGTGTCTTTCAAAGACATGGAGGATTATTAATAGGTAGGGGAAATATTAAGATATTCTATTTATCATACCGGCGGATGAATTCCTCAGCTTTCTTCACCAGACGTTTATCCCCTATAAAAAGCGCGGTGCGCTGGTGAAGGGAGGTAGGTTGGAGATCAAGTATATCTTGATGTCCATCCGAAGCATAACCACCAGCATGATGAGCGATGAATGCGAGAGGAGCGGCTTCATAAGTCAAACGGAGTTTCCCATGAGGCTTGGAAGGGTCATGTGAGTCGGCGGGGTAATAAAATAAACCGCCTGATAGCAGAGTGCGATGAAAATCGCCGACCAACGAGCCAATATAACGTGAGGAGAGGGGTTTTTGATGGCCTTCAAAGCCCTGAAGCCAGCGGGTGTAATTAACCACACCCTTGCTCCAGAACATCTCATTGCCATGATTCACTGAGTAATATTTAGGATGGGCAGGAAGACGGAGATTTGGATGGGTGAGTAAAAATTCGCCAATCATTGGATCGAGAGTAAATCCGTTGACACCCAACCCGCTGGTATACACCAGCATGGTGCTCGAGCCGTAGATCAAATAACCAGCTACAATCAGGTTCCTACCGGGTTGGAGGCAATCTTCGAGGGTACCGGGTCCATCTGAAGAGAGGCGGCGGTAAATGGCAAAGATGGTACCGATAGTGGCATTGTAATCAATGTTGGAAGAACCGTCCAATGGATCGTAGAGGAGGACATATTTCCCAACAGGGAAACCCTCTGGTATGTGGATGAGATGCTCATGCTCCTCCGAAGCCATGACGGCAATACGCCCGGTATGATCATTCAAGCGGAAAATCGTATTATCGGCCAGCTGATCCAGCTTCATCACAGTCTCGCCCTGGATGTTGACATCTTCCGTTGCGCCAAGTATCTCGGATAAACCGGCACGGGTGGTCTGGCTGGCGATGAATTTACCTGCCAAAGCCAGGTCATAAAGGATGTTGGTGAGTACGCCAGTAGCTTCAGGATGGATTTGTTGTTCTTCGAGGATGTGCCGCTCGATGGTGATGATCTTGGATTGGTTGAAAGTGACATTTGCCATAGCATGCTCCGATCAGCAGGTTTAAAGGGCTTTGCGGCGAAGAACTATAAGACCAGCGAAATATTTTATCAAGCCGGCGGTTAGGCTGTTGCGGGCGAGAGCTGCAGCGAAACGGTAAATACCACCGGGAGTGCAGATCAGCTTTCCGCGAGGCAGGGAATCCAGAGATTCGGTGACCACCTGGGAGGGGGTCAGCCATAAAAAATTCGGGACACTTTTACGAGAAAATTGTGTATATTCGGGAGTGTCATGAAATTCAGTCAAAGTGAAACCAGGGCATAAAGCCTGGATATGCACATTACTGCCGTAGAGCTCAGAGCGTAGAATTTCAGAAAAGCTGATTTGGAAGGACTTGGTCGAGTGGTACAAGACGTTACGGATAGGGACGAGACCTGCCATGGAAGATACATTAATAACGCCACCATGGTCGCGTGACACCATGGCGGGCAGGGCGGCGCGGGTGAGCATCACCGGGGCGACCATATGGACGTTCACCATCGCCCGCTGTTTGTCCGGATCAACGCGATAGAAACGACCGACAGTGCCAAAGCCGGCATTATTCACCAATAAGTCCAGGCGAGGCAGGCTGGTAATCGTCGAGATCAATGTGTCAATGTCAGTCAATTTGGATAGGTCAGCTGGTTGGATGTTGACCTCAATCGGAAACCTGGATTGGAGCTCTGAACCAAGCTGTTCCAGACGGTCTGCGCGGCGGGCGGTGATAAAAAGATTGCAGCCTCTGGAAGCCAGCTGGCGAGCAAATTCTGCGCCTAAACCGCTGGAGGCGCCTGTAATAAAAGCTGTTTCACCTGTTGCCATGATAGACACTAAATTACGCTTGCGATCCTTCCTGACCGAATATCCAACCCTCAATCCTCGAAATGTGGGGAAGCAGCGGTTCCCCGGTAGGGTGGCACCCCAGAACGACGTTTATCATACCATACAGACCGACTAAGGCATCAAACCGGTCTTCACCAGCAAGACCCTCACCGAATCCGTCCAGCAGCATTTGAGTAATTGAAAAGTCTAAATCTATCTTGTGAGCTAAAGCCCAAGAAATGAGATGGTCAGCATTGGCTTTACGGTCCGAATAGCGGCGTTTGCTGCGCCTGTTGAAAGATGAGAATGATAGTCCGAGATGGGTATAAAACTCAGCGGGATAAGACTCGACGATGACGAAAGCGCCCAGGTGAAAAAGCTTGGCGAGTGAGCCGGAAAATGGCCAGATTTTTAGATTGAGAGCGGGATCAGATAAAGCTGGGGTGAGCAGGTCGCGCCAACCTGAAATGGCGGCTTTACCGACCTGCTGTCCGCCCATGGTCCAAAAAAGGGGGCAGGCAGCGCGCCGATTTACTTGCCCAACTTCGCATAGTCGATAAAGGCGATCAAAGGGAATACCCAACCCATTTTCGAGATGAGAACGTCTGGAGCTACCTGGTTTGGCGGGGTAAAAAGGGCGGTGAAGGCTAATTTCTGAAGGGAGTACAGCTGGCAGAAAGAATTTTGCCCATTCCGCTTGGCCTAGTAAGGGTAAGAAGGATAAAAAATCGGTTATCCCAGTTTTAAGTGCATATGAATACGGAACGCCAATAGGGAAATCGAACCCCGAGAGGATACAGCCAGGCTTAGACTTGAGAGATTTCAGGTGCGAAAATAAGATAGACGGATCGACAACATTTGACAGCTCACAGAACAACCAACGCCCAGAGGATTGTAAGACTGCAACAGCCACCCAACGTTTCGCCGGGTTTACACTCCAATCGGCATGAGAGATCAGACTGATATGATTGAAGGTCATTACCCCATCACAACAATTCGGTGAGAACGATCCATTCGCCTGAGAGGCCATCCACAACCTGATGGTTTAGAATTACCCGGGCAACCTCCAAACCGGTGATAGCCTGTTCAATATCCGCCAATCTCCAACCGAACAGGCGGAGTAAATCACGGTTTTGAGCCACACCAACGGAATGGAAGAATAACTCGAGAATTTTCTGGCGGGCGTCCAATTCACTCAGGTAACGGGAATTTTCCAATAAGGAAGGTTCGTGGCGGGCGACGATATCGTAAGCGAAGGAATAATGCCATGACCCAGCATCGACGACTTCTACCGGCATGATCTTAAAATCGGTTTGGAGGTCAGACAGGGCGCGCTCGAAACGGCTTTCACTCTCATGGCTGGTCAGATGAGCGGTCTTTCGTAAGGTAATCGTATCCAGGGGGCCGTTTTCTAACAAGGCTTCATATACAGTTTTGGCTTCCTGGGTCATGCGACCCTGTTCATATATAGTGAGGTAATCGTCTTCGGGAGAACCATAATTTTCACTCAGGGCGTAAAAATAGGGGGCTACTGCCAAGGATATTATGGTTGCCTTTTTTCGCAAGATTTTCCCGTAATACCAGACATGCTTGCCGAGCAGTGAATCTT
This sequence comes from Anaerolineae bacterium, assembly GCA_041481345.1. Taxonomy (GTDB): domain Bacteria; phylum Chloroflexota; class Anaerolineae; order Anaerolineales; family UBA4823; genus FEB-25. The sequence continues at coordinate 3,108 of JBGPBQ010000216.1, read as the reverse complement.
TCCACTCCCAGCTGATATGACCGGGGTCATCATGCTCGCTGGGGACGGGGCGAGCGCCAGCGACTGCGCCCCACAAGCTGGGAAAAGTGATGCCGGTGATCGGCCAGAAATAAATATAGCCGCGTTCGTTCACAAAGCGAACAGCATCATCTTTGGTCTTCAGCCTATCTCTGGGTTGGTACCCGAATGTATGTGAACGATACTGCTGGACTTGTTTAAATGTAAGCAATGTTGTCTCCATCCATAGTAAACCTGTTTACTCCCACTGCGTAAATTTTTCACGCATGTATGGATCAACCACCGGAGATTACCGGGACCAGCTTGATCACATCATTTTCTTTGATAATCTCATCGTCTGTTACGAGCTCACCATCACGCGTGGCGAGGACACTATCCGGCTCAAGACCTAATTTCTGAAGCGCCGTGCGAACTGTCGAGCCGTGTTTTATCTCATACTCATGTTTACGCAGGATCATTTTGGCAGTCATAGCTTAATTTAACCACAAAGAGTAACAACATTACAACAGAATCTCGAAGGATCAGACGAAAGTTCCGACAAAGCTTCATAATAGGTCATAATAAGGTCCTGACAATGAATTATCATCAAGTTGGAGATTGCCACCCCTCATTTCACTCGGGGCAGGCGCTCTAGGAGAACACTTACGGCTTCCTAAAATACATTGGGATTCCTCAATGACATCGTTATTAATGTCAGATGTTTTGTTTGAACACCAGGAATCTATCTATTTCTACACTAAATGGGGTGGTTTAAGAAGATTATTATTCTAATATTAATGTTACGTGCATAACTTTAATGCGATGTAGCCGACTGTTCTAAAAAGGAACGTTTTTATTAAACGGTCTATTACTGGTTTATTTAATTTCTATTTTATATTTGAAAAGAAATTGTGCTTGAGTTATTTTATAACCATACACAGCTCAGGAGGACCGGTTAAAAAATTGATGCTTAAACAGATTATTAGTAGGAAGAATACGTTTCTAGCAAGGATCAAATCCTAAGACCATGTTAACCTTCAGTGAGGAGGTGCATGTTGCTACGTTCCTTCCTAATTAAATCAGGCGTGATTACAGGGTTTATCCTGCTATGCCTTGTTACCAGTGGGATAGCACTAGCAGCGTTTAAACCATTCAGTCCTGGTAACCTTTTATTTCCAATCCAGAATTTCGCTGAACAACAAGCATTTTTGATTTATGCTGACCCAGTTGAGCGGTCTACCTACGCGCTTGATTTATTCGACCAGCGGATAAACGACTTGAGTGCTCAAACTGGAACGAATTATGAGCTGGCTGCACTTCAATTTTTAGACAAAGCGCTAGACCAGGCGACCACAACGACTGCGCTCGTCCCGCAAGACCAAGGGGAAGCTATCCGCTCAAGATTATTGACCCTGGCACAACTGGCAGATGAGAAATTGAAACTGCTAACCATTGTGCCGGTTGAGAATCAAAGCATTTACACGACATTCCAAACCAAGGTAGAAACACTCATTTTGATGGTGGGTAAGCCCGGAGTGGTAAACAGCGATCTGAGCCGTGTGACCAGCATCAGGTTAGAAGACCCTGGAAAGTCGGGAGATCCGGTTGCCATCGCTATGGTTGCGGGAGGACTGATCCCGTTCCCACCGGGGAGTGCGGGAGCTGTGCATGAATTTTACCCGCTGGTGGGTAAACACGTACTGACCGCTTGCAACACCTGTCATAATGCAGGGAAATATCTCGGCACCCCGAACACCTGCGCCTTATGTCACATCCTGAAACGCCCTGATGCACATTACGACGGAGATTGTGCAGCCTGCCATACAGCTTTAGCGTGGGATGATATCCATTTCGATCACGAAGTGGCGGTAGCAACAGACTGCCAGTCATGTCACCAAAAAGATTTACCGGCGAACCATTTTGCGGGGCAATGCTCAACCTGCCATGGAACACAAGCTTGGAAGCCAGTAACATTAAATCACAATGCAGCGGGGATGGCGGACTGCAGCTCATGCCATTCCCAAGATACGCCAGCAAACCATTATGGGGGTCAATGTTCCAATTGCCATAACTCATCCGGTTGGAAAAACGTGCAATTCAATCACAGCGGAAATACAGACTGCATTTCGTGTCACTCGTCTATTGCCCCGCCGAACCACAACAATGGGCAGTGTTCAACATGCCACAGCACTAACCAATGGAGCGGTGCATCACAATCGCATAATGGGCTGACGGATTGCGTCTCCTGCCATACTAAAGATGCACCAGGAGGACACTATCCGGGGCAATGCTCGAATTGTCACTCGCCAGCAGCAGGATGGGCAAATTACAATTTCAACCATTCAGGATTGAATGACTGCAGCAGCTGCCATGCTTCGAAAGCACCTCCAAACCATTATGGCGGACAGTGCTCACAATGCCATTCGACGAGCAACTGGAGTCCGAATGGATTTAACCATAACGGACAAAATGACTGCTTATCGTGCCATTCGGGAGATGCTCCGAATAACCATTATGCGGGTCAATGCTCCAACTGCCATACCCCTGGCAATGGATGGGCCAATGCCAACTTCAACCATGCAGGATTTAATGACTGTTTATCATGCCATTCAAATGATGCGCCTGGCTCACATTACCCAGGGCAGTGTTCCAATTGCCACACTCCTGGCAACGGATGGAAGAACACTCATTTTGACCACAGTGGATTAACCGATTGTATTTCCTGCCACTCAAGCGACGCACCGCCGGGTCACTACCCAGGGCAGTGCTCGAACTGCCATACTCCGGGAAGCTGGCAGGGAGCTATATTTAATCACAACGGTCAAAATGACTGCATCTCATGCCACGCTGGAAATGCGCCGCCTGGTCACTACCCAGGGCAATGCTCGAACTGCCACAATACCAGTGCCTGGACTGGAGCGGTATTTAACCACAACGGCTACACTGATTGCATCTCGTGCCATGCTGGAAATGCGCCGCCGGGTCACTACCCTGGACAATGCTCGAACTGCCACAATACCAGCGCCTGGACCGGAGCGGTATTCAACCACAACGGATTTACCCGCTCGGACTCGAGTCTTGGAGGAAAAGAGACTACGGTACAGTGTACAT
>JBGPBQ010000215.1:0-7009 GCA_041481345.1 Anaerolineae bacterium | reverse complement strand
GCTCTTTTTTGATACTACATTCAAGTAGAGGTCTAAAAGTGGGCATTCGGGAATTCACCTTATTTTGGCTTATAATGAATCAATCCATTGATATATCTATCATAATCTTGCCACCTATAACCACTGTCAACGCGCGTTGGGAAAAGCTGTAGCTAATTTATTGGAACCAACAAGAATAAGCCTTATCATGTATAATTCTTTTCCGTTATGAATAAACGAATCCTGCTCGGTGCGAGCCTGGCCGTTCTTGTGTTTTTTAGTTTCGTCCAAAGCTATCACACCATGGCAGCGCCACTGGCGCAATTGACCGTTTTTCCAACACCCACACCAGGTCCGGATGGAAAGATCATTTATATTGTTCAACCGAATGATACCTTGTGGCGGATTTCCGCCATTACAGGCGTGAAGATTGAGAAGATCCGTGAATTAAACAGTCTGGGGGTTAATGATACGATCATGCCGGGTGATAAGCTGTTGATCGGGTATGCAGGACCATCTGGACCAACTGCCGTACCTGGGGCATTCTCCACCCAAGCTGTCTTGACCCCAACACCAACATCCCCGCCTGGCTGGGGGATTTTATGTGTTCTCCTTTACGATGACACCAATGGAGATTCGATGCGCGAGGAAAGTGAACCATCTATCCCTGGTGGAGAGATCAGCGTGAGCAACCGCCTGGGGAGTGTTTCCTTAACCGCCGAGACTCCTTCGGGTGGAGTTGCTACAACCATTCAAAACCCGACCCCCAAGGAACGAGGGTACACCTGTTTCGATCAATTACTTCAGGGTGAATACCTGATCAGTGTGGCTGCCCCGGCGGGGTATAACCGCACAACGGAGCTGAATCAAACCTTACGCCTGGAAGCAGGTCAGACTACAGAAATCGCTTTTGGTGCACAAGCTAACTCAGAGCTGGAAGCCCAGACTGCCACCTTCCCAGAACCTCCACGCAAAAGCCCCATGATCGGAATCATTGGTGGAGCACTGCTCGTGGCTGGGATCGGGTTAGGAATTTACGCAACGTTACTACGACGTGCCAGTAGTCCCAAAAGTCAATAACAGTAGAGTATGTAAGGTAGTTAAAGGCTGGCAAGCTTCTTCTCCACACGGCGCCAGAAGCGGGCTTCATCGATCACCACGCGCTCGTGTTTACCTTCGCCAATTTTCTCCAGGTTATCCCAAGCTTCAATCAAAAAATAGACACGATTTTCATCGAGCGAGAGCACCTCAACCCTGATGCGTATCGTCGCGCCCACCGGGGTGGGGGCAAGGTGGCGCACATCCAGGTGGACGCCTACACTTGAATAGCCCTCGGGCAGGCAGCAGGTGAGCAGCCGGTGGGAGACACGCTCCATGAAAGCAATCATCCATGGCGTTGCCAGGACGCGCGAGGAACCACTCCCAAGATGGATGGCACTATTTTCCAATGTAATCTCAAAATTATCTTCGCGGGTCATCCCGGGATGAAAGAGTTCAGATAAATCCATGATCAGCTCCTAGTCGGTCATACCCAATAATACCTTGAAGTGCCTCCACGTTCTTCTCCATAGGTGACCGAATACAATGTCATTACGGGTTGAAAAATAAAAAGAGGCACTGATAGAGACAATAGGCACTGCTTGGATTATAGCAGAGGGATCGCCCCGGGTGCGTTCTTAGGTTTCATTTAGCTACGAGGTGTATACTTAAATCAATTGAAATAAGCGGAGGTTAGATATGAGTATCAATATTACCTGGTATAGCCATGCAACAATAGGCCTAGATGTGGGCGGGTATAAAATCCTTGTGGACCCTTATTTCACAGGTAATCCAGCTGCCACGACAGCCGCCCAGGATGTCGCCGCGGATTATATCCTCGTGACACATGGGCATTTTGATCATGTGGGTGATGCGGCTACAATCGCCAAGCGCACAGGAGCGATGGTGATCAGCAATTTCGAGATTGCAGAATGGATGGAAAAGCAGGGCGTCCAAAAGACACATGGTCAGCATATTGGTGGTGCGCATCAGTTTCCTTTCGGAAACCTCAAGCTGACCCCCGCTCTGCATGGCTCAGGTCTTCCGGATGGCACGAATGGAGGCAACCCGGTGGGCTTCCTGCTGACGCCGAAGGATGGGATGAAAATTTATATCGCCGGGGATACAGGTTTGTTCAGTGATATGAAGCTGATTGGGCAGGAAGGCATCGATATCGCTTTCCTTCCGATTGGTGATAACTATACGATGGGACCGGATGATGCCTATAAAGCCGTCGAATTGATCATGCCCAAGCATGTCATCCCGATCCACTATAATACCTGGGAGCTGATCGCGCAGGATGCTGGAAAATGGGCCGAACGTGTCGCCAGTCTGGGAGTTAAGGTACACGTGCTGAAACCAGGTGAAAGTCTATCCTTATAGGGCGTTGTCCAAGGGTGCTTATGTTTGATAGCCTGTTTAAACGAAAAAACCTGGAAGAACAGAGCAAGAAAGAAGGTCGTCTACCGCCGGGGCAAAGCCTGACGTTAAAATTCCCTGTGCTTCATTACGGACCGGTGCCAGTCTTCAACCCTGCCACTTGGGACTTTCGCATCTGGGGCGAGGTTGAAGAAGAACGCGCATGGTCATGGGTCGAATTCAACCAACTGCCACACAAAAGCCTGACTATGGACATCCATTGTGTAACCCGGTGGAGCAAACTAGATACCACCTGGGAAGGGATTTCCGTACGAGCACTGATTGACCAGGGATTTATCAAGCTAAAACCGAATTCAAAGTATGTCTTGCAACATGCAGAGTATGGGTTTACGGTAAACCTACCGCTAGAGGTCGTTCTGGCGGATAATTTCCTACTGGCAACCCATTTTAATGGGCAACTCCTTGCTCCTGTGCATGGCGCTCCATTGCGTGGAGTGGTAGGCTATATTCCGGGTCGGAATGACCTGACGACCCCGTATTTTTGGAAGGGTGCTAAATGGCTGCGGGGGCTGGAGTTTATGGCACAAGATCAACCTGGCTTCTGGGAGCAGGCGGGATATCACAATGAGGCTGATATATGGAAAGAAGAACGCTTTGGATGAAATGAAGGTATCCAAAATAATTATTATTCGAAAAGGAGGTTAAATTGAAAGAGTTAATCATGCGTGCCCTCGACCTGGCTCAAAGCCGTGGAGCACAATATGCAGATGTACGGGTGGTAAACAACCGCACGGAAAGCATCTCGGTGAAGGATGGAATCGTCGAAGAGCTGAATTCATCCGAAACAGAGGGAGTAGGAGTGCGGGTGCTGGTGAATGGAGCCTGGGGCTTTGCATCCAGCCGCAATTTAACCAATGAGGAAATTGACCACATTACCTCCCAGGCAGTTGAAATCGCTCATGCATCTGGGTTGGTGAGTGGAGAAAAAGTGGACCTGGGTCCAAAAGTGACCAGCCAGGGCAGCTACCAGACGCCACTCAAAATCGATCCGTTCAGCCTGCCGCTCGAAGATAAGCTAGCTGTTCTGATGAAGGCAGATACAGAGATGAGCAAGGTGCAGGGCGTACGGACCCGCCAGGCCAATACAAGCCTGGTCAAAGAACACAAGCAGTTCGCCAATACGGAAGGAGCGTATACCGAACAAACCATCGTCGAAACCGGGGGCGGTATTCAAGCGATGGCAGTGGGAGGCAATGAGATCCAGGTGAGGTCCTATCCCAACGCCTTCGCCCGCCAGCAGGTAACCGGCGGTTGGGAAGCATTGCTGAGCTGGGACCTACCCGGAAACGCACAGCGCGTTGCCAGTGAGGCCGTGGCCTTACTCACAGCAGACCCATGCCCATCGAATATCACAACTTCGCTCATCCTGGGAGGTTCACAACTGGCTCTGCAGGTCCATGAATCGTGTGGTCACCCGACAGAGCTGGATCGAGTGTATGGCAGTGAAGCCGCTTATGCGGGTACTTCATTCCTGACGACAGAAAAGCTGGATAATTTCCACTACGGCTCACCTGTGGTCAACCTGACCGCAGACAGCGTTCGGCCCTTGGGTTTAGGGACCTTTGGCTGGGATGATGAAGGCATACCAGCTCAATCGTCGCCGTTGGTAAGGGAAGGATTATTTGTCGGGTACTTGATGTCGCGTGAGACAGCGACCAAGCTTGGCCGCTACTCAAACGGCTGCATGCGCGCATCGGGATGGAACCGCATACCGATCATCCGCATGGTCAACGTTAGCCTGGAGCCAGGCACTTGGAAGCTTGACGATCTGATCGCTGATACAGAAGATGGCATTTACATGGACTCTAACAGGTCATGGTCGATTGATGACAAGCGATATAACTTCCAATTCGGGACTGAGATTGGCTATGAGATCAAACAAGGGAAAATGGGACGCATGCTGCGCAACTGCACTTATACAGGCATTACCCCTGAGTTTTGGAACAGCTGCGATGCAATCTGCAATGCTGACCATTGGGTGATGTGGGGCACACCCAACTGCGGCAAGGGTCAGCCTGGTCAGACAGCTCACACCGGGCATGGAGCAGCCCCAGCACGCTTCCGCAATGTGAAAATTGGGGTGTTAAAGTAAAGAAAGCAGACAACCAGGAGAAACCATGATCGAAGAAAAAGAAGCTCGTAAAATTACAGATGCAATTTTACAGCGCTGCAAGGGCAACCCGGCGGAGCTCACGCTGATGTATTACGAGGCATCATTAACCCGCTTTGCCAATAACATCATCCATCAGAACGTTACCGAGCGGGATGCTGAGGTGACCTTACGCTATTTCATAGGAAAGCAAATAGGCACGGCTTCCACTAACCGCCTTGATCAGGCTGGGTTGGATGAGCTGGTCGAACACGCCAAGTCGAACGCCAAAGCCAGCCCCGAGGACCCGAATTACCCGGGCTTGCCTGAACCCGAAGCTTATCAATGTGTAACTGCCTGGGACCAACCCACGGCGGACTATACACCCGAGAAACGCGCCAGGGCAGTGGGGGCGGTGTGCCAGATGGCGGTTGAAAAGGGATTGAATGCTTCAGGTGCCCTGTCCAACGGATCGAGCGACCTGGTGGTGGCAAATACCCATGGGGTATTTACCTACCACCGCACGACCAATGCAGATTTCCAGACAGTGGTAATGAGCGATGATTCATCCGGGCGTGCCCAGGAGTCCGCATGGAAGGTGGATGACCTGGCGGTTGAAGCGCTCGGCAAGGATGCGATTGAGACGGCAGTGCGCGGTCATAACCCAATTAAGATCGATCCGGGAGAGTACACCGTCGTCCTTGAGCACTACGCGACCGATGATATCGTAAGCAGCTTGAATTTCTACGGCATGGGTGCCCAGGCGTTGCAGGAAGGTCGATCATGGATGAATGACCGGATAGGGCAGCAGCTGATGAGCATTATGGTCAGCATCTGGGATGATGGCCTGGACGTCCGCGGCACTCCACTCCCATTCGATTTCGAAGGAGTTCCCAAACAGCGAGTGGATATCGTCAAACAAGGCGTCGTGATGGGACCGGTATATGACCGATATTCTGGCGCAAAAATGGGTAAACCTAGTACCGGGCATGCCACACCGATCAATTTCCGAGGTTTCGGCCCACTGGCGTTGAACCTGTTCATGGCGCCCGGGGACGCAACGATTGAGGAGATGATCGCATCGACGAAAAAAGGGCTTTACATCAACCGTTTCCACTATACAAGGTTAGTCCACCCACACGACTGCATCATAACAGGCATGACCCGTGATGGTGTCTTTTTAATCGAAGACGGACAGGTGACGAGTCCGGTGAAGAACCTGCGGTATACCATGCCGTATGTCAAGGCGCTGGCCAATGTGGAAGCGGTGGGAAAGGCTGCGCATTTATTGGTGGGTGAGTTTGGCGGGATTAGCACAAGTGTCCCGGCGTTGAAGATCAACGGCTGGAATTTTACCGGGAGCACGGTATAACCGAGAAGATCGCTTAGTTTTGCAACGTTAGCTCGTTTAAAGTTTTAATTCCCTGGAATTTTGTTATTAAAAATCCCCTGATTCGTTTTATGGATCGGGGATTTTCTTATATTATGAACTATTCGACAAACTAGCTGTTTCGAGTTTCACACATTCCCCACGGCGCACCTGGAAGGCATCAAAATCTCGGGCAACGTTGGTGTTAGGGAAGACCGCTTGGGCTTCAGCCAACACATCGCGCTCGCGATAGCGGCGCGAAATGTGGGTGAGAATAAGGTGCTTGACCCCGGCGTCAACAGCCAATCTGGCGGCCTTGGCGGCGGTGAGGTGGGCAAATTGATCAGCCAGCTCGGATTCTTCCTCGAGGTAGGTGGCTTCAATAATCAGCCCATCGACATCCTGGACTGCCAGCAACAGCTCATCCACACGACCGACATCGCCCACGTGAGCGATGCGCGTGCCGGGGCGTTCAGGACCGAGCACCTGATCGGGCATGATGACGCGTCCGTCAGGAAGGGTGATGGATTTGCCATTCACCAGGTCGCGCCGCCAGGGACCAGGTGGAATGCTCAGCTCGTCGGCTTTCTCGGGGAGGAAGGGTCGACGGGTTTTTTCCTCGAAGAGATAACCGAAGCAGTCGGGTCCACGGTGCCATACCGGGAAAGCCGTGACAGTGAAATCATCTTCGTCCAAAATCAGTCCGCTGCTGATCTGCACGAGCTGCAGGTCCATGGGCGGTTTAGCACCCCGCAGCACGATGCCGTAGATCAGGTCATGGATACGGTCCAATGCCCATTGACCGCCGTAGATCTCGAGTTTGTCGATCGTCTCCCAACGCATGAAGGTAGACAGCAAGCCGGCCAACCCCAGGATGTGGTCGAGGTGACCATGGGTGATGAGGACGCGGTTCAAGCGCTTAAAGCCCAGACCCGACTGTAGAATTTGGCGCTGGGTGCCCTCACCGCAGTCTATCAGGAAGCGGAATTCATCGTGGATGATCACCTGGCTGGATAGGCCACGGTGGACGGAAGGGGCGGAAGCGGATGTGCCTAGGAAGACAATTTCGAACAAGAAGACCTCCAATTTTCGGG
>JBGPBQ010000214.1:0-7048 GCA_041481345.1 Anaerolineae bacterium | reverse complement strand
CTCCATGTTCGGTGTTCCTCTCCCATTTTGGTCTTGGGAGAGATTCTGCCACAGTGGTAAACACCGGGCGACGATGAGTGGTAAACATCGGGCGATCATGCCTGGTAAACACCGTCCGATCATGCCTGGTAAACACCGGGCGACTGTGCCTGGTAAAGTCTACCCCGGTCAATGACATGCGGGATAATCTTGATGAGTCGCACCTCCCGGGGACCGAAACATGATCACCTGTTAGCTAGTGCTGGTTAACAGGTAGAGACGCTCCAATTGAGCGTCTCTACTATAATGCCTCACCGGCATTCCCACGTCACCGCCAAAGGCGATGGTCCCAGTGACGTACGTGAAAGAATGTGGTGCAAGGATATATTAGCATGCAGGTGTCCTCGAAACAGTCTGCTAAAGATTAAGAAATTAGCCTTTTTGGTGAGATTCAGCTTCTTTTTTCTGTTTTTTTCGTTTAATCCTGCATTTCAAGAAAAGACTCATATGACGCAAGACTTTACGGGTGATTAATTCGATCAATCCATATTGAATTGTGTTGGAAAAGGAAGATTGCTTCCCATCGCTTCGCTCTGGGCAGGCACTCGCATAAACCGCTTGTCCGCACCTCGCTCGTAAAAAATACTCGCGATGCTGCGGGCAAAGGACGCCCTTGATGACAAATACCGGGATCGTTGATCCCGGCTACAAAAAGACAAAGATACCCCCTCCTCTCCCCCAAAAACCAGGGGGAACTAGACCTCCCCTCTCCCGAAAAAGCATTCGGGATGCAAATTCCCAAAAACGAGAATTAGGGGAGGAGTGATTTCCTAGGATAATAGAGAGACGCCCCAGTGGGGCGTCTCTACAGAAAAAGTATTTTATACAACCCGGGACATAACCCCGTTGTGCTATTTTTCGACTTCGGCGGGCTCTTCGGCGGTCACCTGGTCGAGAGGAAACTGGGTTTCGCAGGCCAGGCACTGGGCCTGGTTCTTGTTGGCTACCACGAGCATGCCACCGCATTGAGGACAAGGGTGAGCGAGGGGCAGCTTCCAGGAAGTGAAATCACAGTTGGGATAGTTGGCGCAGCCGTAGAACATTCTTCCCTTGCGGGTCTTGCGCTCGACGATATCCCCACCATCCTTGGGGCAGATCACACCGATCTTTTCCAGCCAGGCTTCGGTATGGCGGCAGTCGGGGAACCCACTGCAGCTGATGAACTTGCCGTAACGCCCCCAGCGGATGACCAGCTCTTTCCCACATTCAGGGCAGGCCCGTCCGATCGGCTCGGGGCCCATATTCATCTCGGGCATCTTGATCTCCGCCTGGGCAACCTGTTCGGCGAATGGACCCCAGAACTCGCGGATCGAGTCTACCCAATCGCGCTTGCCCTCGGCGATCAGGTCGAGGTCCTCCTCCATTTTGGCAGTGAAGCCCACGTCAACCACTTCGGGAAAATGCTCGGTGATCAGGTCGTTGACCAGGATACCAGTCTCTGTGGGGGTGAGGCGTTTCTGGTCACGCACCACGTAGCCGCGCTGCTGGATGGTGCTCAGGATTGGAGCGTAGGTGGAGGGGCGGCCGATGCCATATTCCTCCAGGGCGCGCACCAGGGTGGCCTCGGTGAAACGGGGTGGGGGCTGGGTGAAGTGCTGCTCGGGGAGCAGGCGCACCAATTTCTGAGGTTGACCTTCGAGGATCCCGGCAGGGATGCGGGCATTTTCCTCTTCCTCTTCGGAGACCTGGTCTTCGTCCTTAGCTTCTTCATACACCACCAGGAAGCCGATGAATTTGACCGTGGAACCGGAGGCGCGTAATAAGTATTCATGCTGTTTAGATTTTGCGGTCACTTCCACCGATAACGTGTCAAAGACGGCCGATTCCATCTGGGAGGCCACAAAGCGCTGCCAGACCAGCTGGTACAGGCGGAACTGGTCGCGGTTGAGGAATTCCTTGATGCCATCGGGCTGACGCATGACAGAGGTGGGGCGGACAGCCTCGTGGGCTTCCTGGGCACCCTTGGCTTTAGCCAGGTACTTGGGCGGTTCAGGCGGGAGGAAGCTTTCTCCATAGCGTGCGCCAATGAACTCACGCGCTTCAGCTTGGGCGGTCTCTGCGACGTTAGTCGAATCGGTACGCATATAGGTGATCAAACCTACAGCACCTTCGCCCAGGTCGATGCCTTCGTAGAGCTGCTGCGCCAGTGCCATTGTGCGGCGGGCGGTGTAACCCAGGCGACGGGAAGCTTCCTGCTGCATGGTGCTGGTGGTGAAGGGTGCAGACGGTTTGCGCCTGCGTTCACCGCGCTTGATCTTCGAAATACTATAGGAGGAGGCTTCCATATCCTCCAGGATAGGCTGGACTTCGGCCTGCTTTCCCAGGACGGGCTCGGCGCCATCCACTTTGGCCAGTTTGGCGATAAAGGTTTCCTTGAGCTTCTCGGGGCGCAGCTCAGCGGCAATCGACCAGTATTCAACCGGGTTGAAAGCGTCGATCTCGCGCTCACGCTCCACTACCAGGCGCAGGGCCACCGACTGGACGCGGCCGGCCGACAGGCGGCTGCGCACCTTGCGCCACAGGAGCGGGCTAAGGTTATAGCCCACCAGGCGGTCGAGGATGCGGCGGGCTTGCTGGGCATCCACCAGGTCCATGTCAATCGCGCGTGGATGGGCGAAAGCATCTGCAATCGCCGGCTCGGTGATCTCGTGGAAAACCACGCGCTGGGTACGCTTCTGCTCGATCTTAGCAGATTCAAGCAGGTGCCAGGCAATTGCTTCACCCTCGCGGTCGGGGTCGGTTGCCAGGTAGATTTCGGCAGCCTCTTTTGCGAGGGCTTGAATCTCCTTGACCACCGGGCGTTTCTCGTTGGGGACGCGATACTTGGGTGCGAAATCATGCTCAACGTCCACTGAGAGCTGTGAATGGAGCAGGTCGCGCACATGCCCGACCGAGGCTTTCACTGTGTATCCTTTGCCTAAAAATCGGCCCACCGTGCGGGCCTTGGCGGGGCTTTCAACGATGACCAGCTTGCCCTTGCGGTTATCACCCTTCTTGGGAGCGATCATCCCGGCATGTTCAGGGGTATTGCCCATGCGGAAAAGCGTGGTGCCACAAACCGGGCAAGAACCCCGCGTAGCCGGGGTACCGTTAGTTGTAAAGACCGGCTGAGGGTCTGTTATCTCACGTTTCGTGCGGCATTTTACACAATATGCTTCCAAAGTAAACCTCCTGGTTCTTTAACAACAAAAATAATGCTTATACCAATTGTCAGCTATCTTAACTTACGTTTCGTACGACTCGGGTGCTTCGCGCACGGCGACGTAGTTCATCCCGCCCACTTGGCGGACCATACCCTTCAATTCCATCATCGCCAGGGTGGCTGAGACGGTCTCGATGGGCAGCTCTACCTGCAGGCGGATTTCGTCCACATGCTTCGGCTCGTGGGAGAGCAGCTTGTACAGGCGGGATTCGACCGGATCTGACGGCAGCGCCACGCGCACAGCCTGGTGCTCGGTGACCATGGTCAGGTTGAGCGCTTCCAGCACATCTTGCGGGCTGAGCAGCGGCTGGGCACCGTCACGGATCAGGCGGTTGGTGCCCTGGCTCTGCGGAGCATTGATATTGCCCGGGACGGCAAACACATCCCGTCCCTGCTCAGCGGCAAAGGTGGCGGTGATCAGCGCACCAGAGGTCACACCGGCCTCGACAATGATCACAGCCAGGGATAAACCGGAGATGATGCGGTTACGGGGTGGAAAGTTTATCCCATCCGGCGGGGTGCCCAGGGCGTAGTCACTGACCAGAGCGCCATGCTCGATGACCTGGGAAGCTAACTTCCGGTTCTCGGGCGGATAGACCAGGTCGACCCCGTTACCAAGCACTGCCATAGTGCGCCCGCCGGCATTGACGGCAGCTTGGTGGGCGATCGAATCGACCCCGCGCGCCAGACCGCTGACGATGGTCACACCGCTGCGGGCGAGGGCGGTGGCGACTTCCTCTGCTACCTGGCGCCCATAGGACGTCACGCGGCGGGTTCCGACGATCGCAACAGCCCATTCATCTTCCGGCTGCAACGAGCCACGAACATACAGCACTGGCGGCGGCTGGTCGATTTCCTTGAGGTGACGGGGATAAGCCTCGTCATCCCAGGTGATCACAACCGCCCCAAAAGACTGGATGCGGTCCCATACCTGTTCTAACGATACGCCTTTGCGCACGCGCTGGAAGGATTCGACAACTTTCCAGCTGAGACCTGCATCCAGAAGAGCTTCTGGTGAAGCGTCCCAAGCGGCCTCGGCGCTCCCAAAAGCGACGAGCAGCGCCTTAAAGCGCACCGCTCCAATGCCCTTAACCATATTGAAGCCCACCCAATACATGCGCGGGTCAAGCAAGACTAAGACTCCGCCGCGAGCATGCCGGGGATGATATGCACCGTAATCTCACGTTTATCCAGGTCGATGCGCTGGATGAAGGCATCGGCAACTGGGATGAGCACTTCCGGGCCGGTCTCGGGGCGGATCACGAGCACGTCACTGGCGCCTGTCTCGAGGATCTCAACCACCGGGCCGATGGTCAGGCCTTCATCGCTGACGACGGTCAGGTCGATCAGCTGGTGTTGATAATATTCGCCATCTGCCAGGGACGGGCGGTCTTTGGTGCGCACGTAGAGCACCTGGTTGCGCAGCTCACCGACCGCTTCGGGAGTGGTATATTCATCAAAGGTCAGCAGCAGCCCTTCACGGTGGGTGCGGAGATTAACCAGCTTAAGCTGACCAGTCTCTGGACCGAGGTACAGCACCTCATCGGGCTGAAGGCGTTCTGGGAAGTCGGTATAGACTTCCATCAGGATCTCGCCATGCACCCCATGGGCATGGCGAAGCTTGCCGACGGCTAAATAGGCAGGCTCGCCGGGCAGTGGCGAGCCTGCAGCGTCTACTGGCGCTTTAGTGGCGCTGGCGCGGCTCATTGAGGATCTTCAACATCCAGGTAAGCCTGCTTGCCAGTCCGGGTGGCAGATACATTGAGCAGCAGGCGCATGGCATTCGCCACCCGCCCTTGGCGACCAATGACCCGCCCCATGTCTTCCTTGGCAACCTTTAGCTTGAGGTAGACTTTGCCACCGCGCTGTTCTTGTGAGACCCGCACCTGCGTGGGGTCATCCACCAACGATGAGGCAATGAATTCGATGAGCTCTTTCATCACTTACTCCTTAATCCTTGCGACAGCCAGAACAACCGACCGCGCAAGGACATGCCAGAGAGATTACACAGAGCAGCTTACTTGCGCTGGCTGGTTTGGCGGCTCAGCGTGCGGGAATCCTGGGCGGTCTTGGCTTCGGCCATCAAGACCTCGAGCGACTCGCCAGCTTTGAAGCGCTCATAGCGCTCCGTTAAGCCACTGGTCTTGAATAGCTTGGCGACTGATTCACTGGGTTGGGCGCCTTTGCTGATCCAATCATAGATCCGGTCCTCATGCAGCTCAATCGTCCCAGGGTTGGTGCGAGGGTTATAGAACCCCAGGATTTCGAGGAAGCGACCATCACGAGGGTGTTCGATATCTGCAGCCACGATACGATAACTAGGCTGTTTCTTTGCTCCTACACGGCGTAAACGAATACGTACCATTTTGAAACCAATCTCCTTCTATCGAATTAGTCTAAAATTAGATTTCCTGGGTACCATGCCCGGTGAAATAGAAGGGGGCGCGGAAGGGACGCGGACCACCGGTATATTCCCAGACGATACGGGAGCTCCCATACCGTCATCCAAACAAGCGCGGCAGACCGCGCATGCCAGATTTCTTAATGTTCTTAAACAGTTTCTGCGCTTCACGGTATTGCTTGATGAGGCGGTTCACATCCTGGACCTCAGTGCCTGAACCGCTGGCAATACGCCGGCGGCGGCTGGCGTTGAGCACATCCGGACGGCGCCGCTCGTGGACCGTCATCGAGCCGATGATGGCCTCGGTCATCCTGAGCTGTTTTTCGGCGTCTTTTGGGTCGATCTGGCGAGCCAGCTGACCCATGTTGCCGGGCAGCATCTCCAGCACCTGAGCAATCGGTCCCATCTTGCGGACCTGCCTAAGCTGGTTGGCAAAATCCTCCAGGGAGAACTCACCCGCCATTAAGCGCTCGGCATCTTTTTGAGCCTGCTCCTGGTCGAAGACCGCCTCGGCTTTTTCGATCAGACCGAGCACATCACCCATGCCCAGGATGCGGGAAGCCAACCTGCCGGGGTCATAGACTTCTATGGCGTCCATAGCTTCGCCCGTGCCGATGAACTTGATCGGCACACCGGTAACGGAGCGGATGGAGATGGCGGCACCACCACGCGCATCGCCGTCCATCTTGGTGAGGATCAGACCGGTGAGTGGGATGGCATCGCGGAAACCTTTGGCAATATTGACGGCTTCCTGACCGATCATCGAGTCCACCACCAACAATGTCTCCACGGGATGGACTTTCCTACCGATGGCGGTGAGCTCGTCCATGAGGCCATTATCCAATTGGGAACGCCCGGCAGTATCCAGGATGAGGACGGTGTTGCCACCTTTCTGGGCTTTATCCAGGGCGTGCCCCACCAAGTCAGGCGGCTTGACGCCAGGTTCAAAATAGACGGGGACACCCAGCTGACCACCCAAGGTTTCCAGCTGCTTGACAGCCGCCGGGCGGTAGGGGTCGGCAGCCACTAATAACACCCGCTCCCCCTGGGAGCGTAGCAGGCGCGCAAGCTTGCCGGCGGCAGTGGTCTTGCCTGAGCCCTGGAGACCAACCAGCATGATAACGTAAGGACGTTGACCGGCGAGGTTGAGGCGCTCAGGATTGCCGAGGGTGTTGATCAATTCCTCGTTGACGATCTTAACCACCTGTTGGGCCGGATTGAGGGCTCTGGATACTTCGGCACCGACCGAGCGCTCACGCACCCGGACGATGAAATCCTTCACCACGCCATAGTTGACGTCGGCTTCCAGCAAGGCGAGACGGACTTCACGCATGGCAGTATCAACATCAGCCGCCGAGAGCTTTCCACGGCGGCGTAATTGCGTGAATACATTATTCAGTCGTTCG
>JBGPBQ010000213.1:0-7066 GCA_041481345.1 Anaerolineae bacterium | reverse complement strand
GTCCCGGAGAAAGTGGTTGAGAACCTGAATTTGCTGGGTTTCTCGGGGATATCCAATGTGCTTTCGGCAATCAAGATGGCTAAATATTACGAGATGGGAGAACATGATATTCTCCTGACTATCCTGACAGATTCCATGGAGCTGTACGGAAGCCGCCTCCAGGAGATGCGCCAGGAGTTTGGTGAATACACTGAAAATCAGGCGGCAGCCGATTATGCGAGGTACCTGCTGGGTGAATCGACTGACCATATGATCGAGATGAGCTATGCAGACAAAAAGCGTGTGCATAACTTGAAATATTTCACCTGGGTGGAGCAGCAAGGCAAGACTTATCAGGAAATCCAGGCTCAATGGTATGACCCAGACTATTGGACAAACGTGCAGAAGCAGGTACCGGAAATCGATTTGTTAATCGATGAGTTCAATGCCGATGCGGGTGTTGGATAGTAAAGGCTAAGAGCGCAAGTATTTTAAGCTATCTGGTTGACAATACATTCGTTGATATCCTAAAAGCTAATCCCTTCATGATCGAACAAACATCGCTCGTATTAGTCGCAGTAATTAATAATCCCAGAGACCTGGAAATTGCCCGGCTCCTAGGATGGTACCGCATCCCTCTACGGACCGCGCCAAAAGTCATCGCGGTAGATTACCTGGCGTTTTACCAGACGGGTGCATTTGGCGAAGAAAAATGGTGTATTCAATATATTGCGCCCGTACGAGGGCATGAATTGACCACCCGGCAAGAGTTATTAAAAACCGAACCCGACCACCCACGAGCACATGAGGAATATTATAAAATCCAAATTGGAGCGTTGGAACGCCTGGCAAATCCGATTCAAGCTGAAACATGGCGAAGGATAACCTTTCTCTACACTACCGGTGAGTATCTGACTCGAGCTAGAACGATCAACGAGCTTGTTGTTCAGTCTGATGAGAGGCAGCTATTATGGCAAGCACTACGAGAGCGGGCTGAACAAGGATATGGTGCGCCGGACTTACCCGAAGTCGATATACCTGACGAAGTGCTGGCAATCCTGCTGGGGATTAAGGAGGGTGGAGCATCTTATGGCAATGACGACTGAGCTACCAATCAGGCAGCTGCTCGCATCGCAGGAGCCGATTATACGGTGGAAAATGCTCAACCATGTATTGGAAAGACCACCGTCATCAGCTGAATATCAAACGGCAAGGAATGAACTGACATCATCTCCGACCGTCCAGCGTTTATTGAGTGACAGGAAAAGTGATGGGCAAATCGCATTCCATCCATATAACAAGTGGTTTGGAGCACATTGGATCTTATCCATCCTTGCAGATCTGGGTTATCCAAAAGGGGACGAGAGCCTAAAACCATTATTGGACCAAAGCTACATGTGGTTATTCTCCAAAGAGCACGAGAAACACATATTGACGATCAATGGGCGGGTAAGAAGATGCGCATCGCAGGAAGGAAACTGCATTTATTATTCCGTAGTGCTGGGATTAGCCGATGAACGCACTGAGGAGTTGGTTACCAGGCTGGCTAAGTGGCAGTGGGAAGATGGTGGGTGGAACTGTGACAAGCGACCTGAAGCGGTCAAGTCATCGTTCCATGAGACATTGATCCCCATGCGTGGGCTGGCATGGTATGCGAAAGTTTCGGGGGACCCGAAAGCCAGAGCTGCTGTAACCCGGGCCGCGGAGGTATTTCTTAAACGCGATCTGTTCAAGCGAATATCGGATGGAGGTATTATTGATAGAAACTTTGTCCAGCTGCATTATCCGAGCTACTGGCATTATGATATCCTGTTCGGACTGAAGGTGATGGCTGAGGCCGGTTTTATCAACGACCCACGCTGCGAGGAGGCGATTAATTTATTAGAGAGCAAGCAGTTACCCGATGGGGGTTACCCAGCGGAGGCAAGGTATTATCGAGTAGACGACAAAAAGCTCACCGGACACTCGCGGGTCGACTGGGGAGGGACTAGTAAGGTGCACATGAATCCGTACGTGACCAGCGATGCGCTATACGTGCTTAAGCAAGCAGGCAGACTGGTTTTGTGATTGAACAGAGCGCGCATGCTGATGAGCAGTCTGCATATTTAGATAGTAATCAAAAATCATGGATTTAGCTTACACATTTGAAGTATTGATCTTATGATCTCATCATTAACCATCAATGGGCATGACTTTATCTGGGGAGCCCGGACATATATCATGGGGATTCTTAACCTGACTCCGGATAGCTTCTCGGGGGATGGATTACTGATCAAGGAATCATCTACGGATGCCTTTCAACTTGACCTGGATGCAATCCTGGAAATGGCACGCACATTCGTTGATAATGGGGCGGATATTATCGACGTGGGAGGGGAGTCCACACGCCCGGGGGCACAACTCGTGGAGGTAGAGGAAGAGCTGCGGCGAGTGGTGCCTGTGATAGAAAGGTTGGCCGCGAATTTGGATGTGGTCATCTCGATCGATACATATAAAGCGAGCGTCGCAGAGGAGGCACTCAAGCACGGCGCCCACGTGATCAACGATGTATGGGGGTTTCACGCAGACCCAGACATTGCGGGTGTGGCGGCGAAACATCACACACCGGTAATCCTGATGCATAACCGAAGCTCGTGGGCGCATGCTGAGATCAAAGAGAGGCTGGGTGGGCGGTATGTTGGCATCCCGTACGAGAATCTGGTTGAAGATGTTAAACGAGAGCTCCTGGAAAGCGTCGGCATTGCAAACTCAGCAGGTATCCCGAATGAGCAGGTCATCCTGGACCCTGGGATTGGATTCGGTAAGTCAGTCGAGCAAAACCTTGAGCTGGTAGATAGATTAAACGAAATCAGGGCATTGGGATACCCAGTGCTGCTGGGACCGTCCCGTAAGTCCTTTATTGGATATACCTTAAACCTGCCTCCAGACCAACGGCTCGAGGGCACTGCTGCGGCGGTATCTGTCGGGATCGTGCGTGGGGCTGATATCGTCAGGGTGCACGATGTGCCGTTCATGGCGAGGGTGGTCAGGATGACGGACGCGATCGTGCGGCGAGGACATAGGGAACTAAATGTATAACCTAATTTTCCGCATGAACCCTTACCACAAACCCAACTAGATTTAATAACTATTAACCAATAATTAATGAACTTCCCTGAATGTTCAACTATAATTCTTTCCCCGTCCGATGAGGGAATCTGAGGAGATATTATGGATTTTGATTTATTTAACGCCAGAGATAGGATAAAAACCTCACAGGGTGAGTTCTTCATCTTCAGGTTGAGCAAGCTGGAACGGGAAGGATTAACCCAACTTGCGCGACTGCCATATTCGATAAGGATCCTGCTTGAATCAGTGCTGCGTCTATGCAACGGAAAAGAAATCGTCCAGGAAGATGTGACCAATCTGGCTGGGTGGTCACCCAATCCTGAAAGCAGACCGGCGATGCCATACAGCCCGGCGAGGGTGATCATGCAGGATTTTACGGGAGTCCCGGCGATCGTCGAGCTGGCAGCGATGCGAGAAGCAATGGCTCGACTTGGAGGTGACCCCAAGAAGATCAATCCGTTGGTGCCGGTCGATTTGGTGATCGACCATTCCGTACAGGTCGATTTTTTCGCCAGCTCTGATGCGCTGGTACGAAATGCAGAGCTGGAGTTCCAGCGAAATAGAGAGCGGTATGAATTCTTGCGCTGGGGACAGAATGCATTCAGCAACTTTAGAGTGGTGCCTCCAGCGACGGGGATCGTGCACCAGGTTAACCTGGAGTATCTGGCGAAGGTGGTAATTGCACAAGAAGGTAGCGATGGGTACATCGCGTACCCAGATACATTAGTCGGCACCGATTCGCACACCACGATGATCAATGGACTGGGTGTGCTGGGGTGGGGTGTAGGCGGGATCGAGGCTGAGGCAGCCATGCTCGGACAGCCAATTGACATGCTGACTCCGGATGTAATCGGGGTGAAATTAAACGGACAGCTGTCAGAAGGTGTGACCGCCACCGACCTAACCCTGACAATCACCCAAATGCTACGCCAAAAAGGCGTGGTGGACAAATTTGTCGAGTTCTATGGACCGGGACTTTCAATGCTCTCCCTACCTGATAGGGCAACAATTGGGAATATGGCACCCGAATATGGTGCGACGATTGGATACTTCCCGGTGGATGAGGAGACATTACGCTACCTGAAGTTTACCGGCAGATCGGTTGAAACCATCGACCTTGTGGAACGATATTGTAAAGAACAAGGACTGTTCCGCAGCGATGAGGCTCCGGAACCGGAATATACATCGGTGCTGGAGCTTGACTTAGGCACGGTTGAATCGAGCCTAGCAGGACCAAAACGACCGCAAGACAGGGTTTCAATCTCTGAGGTCCATCGTTCCTTCAGGTTGGCGCTAGCGGCACCGATTAAAGATGGCGGCTTCGAGCTGAATGAAGCTGAGATCGACAGGGAAATCAATTTTGGAGCGAATGGTCATGCACTAAAAATGACACATGGGGCGGTGGTGATCGCAGCAATCACTTCCTGCACCAACACTTCCAACCCATCGGTCATGGTTGCAGCGGGGCTGGTGGCTAAGAAAGCAGTGGAGAAGGGGTTAAAGATAAAACCATATGTGAAGACCAGCCTGGCACCGGGATCCAGGGTGGTGACAGATTACCTGGCAAAGGCAGGTTTGCTCGAGTCCCTGGCAAAATTGGGCTTCAACGTGGTCGGTTATGGCTGCACGACCTGTATTGGTAATTCCGGACCCCTTCCGGGTGAAGTGGTGAAAGCAATCAACAGCGCCAATCTGGTTGCGGTGAGCGTTCTCTCAGGTAACCGCAATTTCGAAGGGCGAATCCACCCCTATGTGAGAGCCAACTACCTGGCTTCACCTCCCCTGGTTGTGGCATACGCCCTAGCCGGAACGATCAATATTGATCTTAAGAATGAGCCACTCGGAAATGACCCTGACGGGAACCCGGTTTACCTGCGGGACATATGGCCGATGAATCAGGAAGTGGCAGAAGTTGTGGAGCAGAACGTTTCATCAGAGATGTACACTGAAAAATATCGTAGTGTATTTAATGGCAACGAAACCTGGAATGCAATCCGGTCCAGCGAGAGTGAACTCTACACGTGGGATAAAAGCTCAACTTATATCCAGGAACCACCATTCTTTATGGAACTGGCGCAAGGAAGAGCGGCGATCAAGAACATCAACGGAGCAAGGGTACTGGCGCTATTGGGAAATTCGATCACAACGGACCATATCTCACCGGCAGGGTCTATCCCAGTAGACAGCCCGGCGGGGAAATACTTGATCGCAAATGGTGTGCAGCCGCGTGATTTCAATTCGTACGGCTCCAGGCGGGGGAATGATCGAGTGATGACACGGGGCACATTTGCTAATATCAGGCTTAAGAATCTGATGGTTCCAGGGGTGGAGGGGGGAGTCACGCTGCACCTGCCTGAAGGCGAGCAAATAAGCATCTATGATGCCGCGATGAATTATTTTGAGGAAGGCATTCCACTAGTTATTATCGCAGGAAAAGATTATGGATCTGGCTCCAGCCGGGATTGGGCGGCAAAAGGGACCAAACTGTTGGGGGTGAAAGCGGTAATCGCTGAATCATTCGAGCGTATTCACCGGTCGAACCTGGTAGGCATGGGCGTACTGCCTCTGCAGTTCATGCCAGGTGATAATGTTGCGAGCCTGGGGATCAGCGGTAGGGAAATATTCGATATCGAAGGATTGGATGAAAACATTTCTCCAAAATCTAAAGTGACGATCAGAATGATCATGGATGATCAGAGCATTAAGTATTTCAATGCAATTGCCAGACTAAATACATGGATTGAGGTGGATTATTACCGCAATAGCGGGGTATTAAACACGGTAATTAATAGAATGAAATAATTCAAATGCATGCAGGCCAGAAGAGCAACCGCACTGGTGGGTTATTTGTTTTTAATAAAAATAAATGCATTCAATTCAAGAGAGTAATAATCTTGGCCAGGTCATTATTAGTTATATAGGGTCAAAAGAATTCAATTCAGGCGAGCGACCTTATTGGTACACTACCAAAAAGGTCGCTCGATTCATAAGGGCTAATGCCTGGTTTGGGTATTGGGAGTCTTATAGGCATTCATCCCAGCAGGATGATAGGTGGGCTCAGGACGACCTTGTGAAAGCCGGGCTGATTCTGGGGAGGGTTTGATTGAAGGGCGGATAGCGACGGGTTGAGATTGAGCCGGTCGACCTGCCGCGTCCACGCGATGCATCACAGGGACAGATTGGGGGCGTTGGTGGGTATCTGCCTGGCTGAATAAGCGATTTCCAGCAACTGAAAAGGTGCCGATGATCAAGACGCGGATCACCCACACCATAATTGCCACGAAGATCGGAACGACGGTGAGCAATGTGCCGGGAGCGATTACGCTGCCACCAAGCGAACTGTGATTGATGATCGCCAAAGATACGCCATACCAGGTGAGCATGGCATTCATGCAGGCGGCCAATAACCAGGCACCCAGCAGATACCAGACTTCCTTAGGACCATTCTCGCCCTGCTGCGGAGTGAACAGGCGAGCAATACCGGCGAAATCGATGGCACAAAAGGCAATGGCAAGAATGGTCGCCCAGCGAACGGTGGCAAAACGCAAGCCACCAAGCAGATCGTTGAGAGCAAAGTCAGTAGTGCTGTAATTGAAGAGCTCGAAAGCGAGCAATGCCCCGATAATCAGAAAACCGAATACTTTACCACGGGAATAATTGAGCTTACGAGAGATACGAGTGAAGCTTAAGGATTGACTGAGTGCTGGATTCATCGATTACCTCCTTGAATAATTTAGTTTAGCGTTGAAAAGAACACATGTTCTAGTTACCCATATTATAGAACAAATGCGCTAATTGTCAAGGGGCAATTTACTGGTTCGGATGCCAGTTTGGACAAATATACAGAGCTGTCTTTGAATCTGTATTTATTAAAACAATACTATTTAAGGCAGATTGCCACGACACAAGAAGAGCACTTGTGTCTCGCAACAACTGTGTTGATTGTCAATGACATGATTCGATAATAACTTTCCGATGT
>JBGPBQ010000212.1:0-7083 GCA_041481345.1 Anaerolineae bacterium | reverse complement strand
TCGCATTTGGACTTCTAATTAACTCGAAGAAAACACTGCTTTATCCATACAACTGGATCTGGCAGGATTTCCCGAAGGATGAGTATATGTCGCAGTTACGTGCCGTCTCAGCTTTCTATGGACGACCTCGTCATTGGAATCCAACCATATTCAGCGATGACGAACTGCGCAAAATCCAAGCACCTGTCCTCTTGCTGATCGGTGACCATGAGGTGATTTATAAACCCGAAGATGCCATACGGCGAGCCTCCCGTTTGGTACCCAACCTGAAAACAGAGATTATCCCGAATGCTAATCATATTGCGGAATATACTGCACCCGTATTTGTTAATACAGCGATCATCAACTTCCTGGCGAATTAATCTACCTGGTTGTTTATGCCAATGCATTCATCTACAGAGCATCAGCTGATTGAGCCTAGCAATCTGGATTTTTTATAACCGTTGTATAGAATACTGGGTGCGTCAGGAGGATACATGGCTATTTTATAATATAGGAGATTAATCTTATATTATATTTATTGCTTTTTTGGGAGAGTAAGGCCTATGATCGAGATTAATCCAAATCAAGTTACCCCAGCCTTCAGATGCCTCTTCGACTGGAGTGTGCCAACGGGAGTGCGCTGTTATGCCTTCCTGGGGGGTGGGAACGCAGGCAAGATTTTCACGGATGACCTCCAACACCCGAGGATGGGGTATGTGTGGGAGCAGGATGATGGAAATTTCTACCAAGGGGGGGTGAGGGATTGGCAGGTTGTACGGCAGATGGTCGAGATGCTCAGGCAGGAGGGTACAGTGGCATTAGGCTTCAGGGATGGCGATCCATCCGTGGACTTATTCCCACCCGACCCGAAAGCTGGGGCAGAATGTGTCGAGCTGGATCGGCCGGTACGCGGTAGCGACCTTTCGCTATACTTGAGCCTGCCTGCGGGGTATGAAGTATGTCGCATGGGTAGGGATCTGATCATGAGAAGCCCCCATCTGGATGCGACCCTCTCCCGTTATGGGAACCTCGATACCTTCTTGGAGACCGGATTGGAAGTTTGCATCCTGCACGGTGACGAGTTTGTATGCGAAGCTAGCGCGGATATGGACGTCGGAAGGTAGCGAGAGATCGATATCTTTACCGAGCCAAGATAGCGGGGGCTGGGGTTTGGAACGATTGCTGTGGCACATTTACTCAAGTGTTGTGAAGAATTAGGCCGTTCTACCTATTGGGACTGTGTGAAGCTCAATATCCGCTCGTTGAAACGCCCGTACGCTGGGCTTTACCAACGAATGGAGCTATAAATTGCTGGCATGGTTTCCACCAAAGAGAGAGGTCGGAATATTATGAATGATCGGGCAATTATTTCCGGTGCAGATTATATTAATAGCTTACGTGGCCGCAAGCTCAGGGTATACCTGATGGGCGGGCGAGTGGAAGAGCCGGTTGACCACCCGATGATCCGTCCATCGGTGAATGCCATGGCGAAGACCTACGACCTGGCATTGGAGGCGCCCGACCTGGCGACTGCGGTTTCAGCTGAGACGGGCGAGAGGGTCAACCGCTTTTTACATATTACTGCCAGCGCGGACGAGGTGGTGATGCAGAATAAGATGCAGCGCAGGTTGGGTCAGGTCACGGGCACGTGTTTCCAACGCTGTGTCGGCATGGATGCCTTGAACGCACTATATTCGGTGACCTACGAGATCGATACCCACCATGGCACGCCTTATCATTCCAGATTGAAGGCATTCATCCAATCGATGCAAGTGCATAATTACGTCATCGGTGGGGCCATGACGGATGTGAAGGGCGACCGCAGTAAATCGCCCTCTGAGCAGGCAGACGCGGATATGTACGTGCACGTCAGTAGACGCACAACGGAGGGAGTGTACATTCGCGGCGCCAAAGCTCACCAGACGGGCTGCGTCAACTCGCACTGGCTGATCGTGATGCCAACCCTGCGTTTAAAACCTGAAGAAAGGGATTATGCCATCGTGGGAGCACTGCCGGTGAATGCGGAAGGCATCACTTATGTCATCGGCAGGCAGTCGTGCGACACGCGCAGCCTTGAAGGTGAGATCGAGGCGGGCAATGCCGGGTTCAGCGGCCAGGAAGCGCTGGTCATCTTCGAAGATGCCTTCATCCCCAATGAGCTGATCTTCATGGATGGTGAATATGAATATTGCGCCATGTGTGTGGAGAGGTTCACCGCCTTTCACCGGCGTAGTTATGTGTGCAAATCGGGCGTGGGCGATGTACTCATTGGCGCAGCTGCAACAGCAGCCCAATATAATGGGGTGGAACACGCTTCACACATCCGTGATAAACTGGTCGAGATGACGCACCTGAACGAGACGATTTATGCCACGGGTATTGCCTCGTCATCTCAAAGCCGGGCAACGGCCTCAGGGGCCTACCTGTGTGATGAGCTGCTGGCGAATGTCTGCAAGCAGCAGGTGACCCGCATCACTTACGAGATGGCGCGCCTGGCACAAGACCTGGCAGGCGGTCTGCTCGTGACGCTACCGTCTGAAGCGGATTACCGCAACGAGGAGATCGGCGGGCTGCTGGATAAGTATCTCAAAGGTATTGAAGATGTACCGGCCGAGGACCGGATGCGTATCCTGCGGTTGATCGAGAACCTGACCCTGGGGAGGAATGCGGTGGGCTATTTGACCGAAAGTCTGCATGGGGCAGGCTCACCGCAGGCACAGCGCATCCAAATCCAACGCCAGATGGACCTGGAATTCAAGCAACAGCTGGCAAAGAAGCTTGCGGGGATAAAGGAGAATTGACTGCATGCGAACGCTGATTATTTATGATTCACAGTTCGGCAACACGGAGAAAATCGCACTCACAATAGGCAGTGTGCTGCAGCAGAGAGGGGAAGTGCAGGCTGTCCGGGTGGGGGATGTAAAGCCAGATTTGCTTAAAGGGATTGATCTACTCGTAGTTGGTTCACCAACACAACAGTTCAGAGCGACTGAAGCCATGCGATTATTTTTGAAAAACATGCCAAAGGAGGTCGTCAAAGGAATCCGAGTGGCAGCTTTTGACACACGGTTAACCCAGGCATTTATCGACAAACATCCTCCCCTTCCTTTTTTTGAAAAAATATTCGGTTACGCAGCCGAACGCATCGCGAAAGCACTGAAGGATAAAGGCGGGGAGCTGGTGGTACCTGGAGAAGGATTCTATGTGGATGATACTGAAGGACCGCTCGTGGAGGGGGAGATGGAACGGTCGGAGCAGTGGGCCAGGAAATTATTCGCATAGTCGAACGTTAGAGCGAAATTATCGAGAAGGAGATTACGGGTGAATGCTGGATGATGAAAAAATGGACAATATTCTTATCGATTATAGTAATAGTGGGTTTTATATCAGCTTGTGCAAACCCAGGGAGTAGCACTGGCGATACAAGTAAGCCAATCGAACCGGGAGATAAGATCGGGGATTTCGTGATCACCACCGGTGAGCAGGGGAAGTTCACCTATGGATTTTCTGTCGACTGCTCCGAAATGGGGTCGAATAATACTTATTCGTGCAAAGCCAAAGTAGGGGACGTGATCAACGTCTCGACCGGGTTATATGACACGACCGGAAAGGGCAACCTGGACGATGTATGGACGCATTCCAAGTATCAGATGTTCATCAACGATAGACCGGTAGACCTCGCAGCTTTCGGAACGATAGACTATAACCACCCACAGGTCGGTGTGATCCGCTTCGCCAATGTTGTCATCACCACCAGCAAAGCCGGAGAGATCACCGTAAAAGATTCAGGCGTCTTCGATAACGGCGATCCATTTGCATCCACATCCACATACGCGTTCAGTAAGCCTTAGTTTTACCATTTTATGTTTGTAATATAGTGGAGATTTGTCAATGACGGGAAAACACCTCCATGGAAAATAATACCTGCAGGCTGTTGGTACCGACTGATCTAGACCAAGCTGCGGATGTTATTTCACAGGCGTTCATCGATGACCCGTTGTGCGAGTTTATGCTACCCCTTAGACGGACCAGAGAGAAGACACTTAAGAAATTCTTCCGCGCCTATGGGGCGGTAAATATCCAAAACCAGCGGGGGTATGGAGTGGGCAAGCCATTGACTGGTATCGCATTTTGGCTGGAGCCGGTAAAATCCGATAATTCAATCAACATAAAATACCTAGGATTATTTATTCCATTATTATTCACTTTTTATCCGCTCGGATATTTCCGGGCGAAGCGGATCATCAAGCAAACGGACCTGCTGCATCAAAAGTACGCCAGTGAGCCCCATTATTACCTGGATAATATCGGGGTGCTGCCGAACGATCAGGGCAAGGGTATCTCATCACGCCTGATCCGCCCGTTCCTGGAGAGGGCTGATGCAGAAAAAGTAAGCGTTTATACCGATACCGTCACCAGGAGCAATGTGAGTTTCTATGACCATTTTGGGTTTCAATGTGTGGAGGAATGTGCTATTGATAAGACGGGGATCACCGTCTGGGCTCTGTACAGGCCGGCTCACTAGAGATAACGCAGGAGTTTTTCAATTGCTGGAAGCATCATTCCGAAGTTAAATAATTTATTTCCATCAAAATCAGACATAGGAGGTTGTAATGAGCTATAAATTTGCCTATACACGCTTGTTGGTATCCAATTTCAAAGCATGCTTCCTGTTTTACCGCGACATAATGGGGTTCCAGGCGACCTACGGATCAGAAAACGATGTCTATGCCGACTTCAACACTGGTGAGGTGACCCTCGCATTGTTCGATCGGCTTGAGATGAGCAAGGCCGTCGGTACCACGAATCTGCCAGCCGACGCACAGGCACAGGATAAAATGTGCCTAATCTTTGCTGTGGATGATGTGGATGCAAAATACCAGCAGTTAAAAATGCACTCAATCCCATTGATCAATGAACCTACCGACAAGCCCGG
This sequence comes from Anaerolineae bacterium, assembly GCA_041481345.1. Lineage (GTDB taxonomy): Bacteria > Chloroflexota > Anaerolineae > Anaerolineales > UBA4823 > FEB-25. The sequence continues at coordinate 2,165 of JBGPBQ010000212.1, read as the reverse complement.
TTGGGGTATTCGTGTAACTCATTTCCGCGATCCAGATGGCAACCTGATCGAGATAAATCAACCGCTGCAGTCAGCTTAATCGAGCAAGTCCATTCTAGGTCAGGATAAAGTTGTAAATGGAGATAGTCATGGACGAGACCATTCTGAAACTCGAGAAAGCCGCCATGGAGCGCTGGCGTAACGGTGATCCGATGGGGTTTGTCGAACACAGCTCCAATGATATCTGCTATGTGGACCCTGGTCTCACCCGGCCCATCATTGGGTTGGAAGCATATAGAGAGTATATGAAGCAGGTGGAGGGGAAGATCCACTACCAGAAATCTGAATTCATCGACCCCAGGGTGGTGTTGGTGGGGGAGGCAGCACTACTGTCTTATAATTACCGATCGACTGTGCTCACACGGGAGGGAGAAGTGAGCTCACAGACTCCCTGGAATACCACTGAGGTATATTTCAGGCAGGCAGGCGAGTGGAAAATCGTGCACTCCCATTGGTCTTATCTTAATCATAAAGCACCGGATTTGGTAGAAGTGCCTGTGCCGGTGCAAGCCAGGAATATCGAATTCGGCGGGGTGATGGCAGAGCTGATGAAGCTGGAATCAGCCGCGATGGAACGCTGGCGTAAGGGTGACCCGTGGGGGTTCGTCGAGCTATATGCCCCGCAGGTCACTTACTTCGATACCGGAACTCCCCAGCGCATCAACGGCAGGGAAGCCCTCAGCGCGGAGTACAAGCAACGGGAAGGTAAAATTTTCTACGAAGTAATGGATTTCATCGAGCCATGGGTTCTGGTGTGCGGTGACATGGCGGTGCTGTTCTACCGCTTCCTTTCCACGCGCCTAAATCCAGATGGCTCGGTGGCCTCGAGGGTGCCGTGGAACTGCAGCGAAATTTATATTCGTTTGGAAGGCGGCTGGAAGATCATCCACAATCATTGGTCGCACATTCGGGGTGAGCGGTATTGATGGGATGAGCCATAAATCAAGGAATTTATAATCAGTGTCCATTTGTATGATTTCACTTATCGGCTCTGATATTCGTGGCATGCCACTGATCGCATTTTCTTCTGGTCGGCTACCCGGTGGCTCAGGCCGACATGCTGCCTCCAAAAATCGGTCTTCGAATTGAGGATAACGCTAAACGAACTTACTATGTCGAAAATCAGTGAATATCAAACAATATTGCGCAGCCTGAAGACATGGGATGCATTTCTTCTGAAAGAATCCGGGCTGCCCGGACCAAGAGGGAACATTGAGCTGGCTCAGGCGGTCGCCAATGAAGGTAATCGTGAGCTGTTCCTGCGCTACCTCGCGTATGGTGCCGATATAGCACCCGTCAACTCACCCTACGAATTCCTGGCCTTCTGCGGAGCAGTGGGTCTTGGTCGATTGCTGGCGGAAGGGGATATCAGCTTGTTGCAAACCTTGCGCACTCTGGCATCTGACCCTCGCTGGCGCATGCGGGAAGCCGTCGCCATGGCACTTCAGCGGTTGGGGGATGTGGACATGGGGCAGCTGATTGAAGCAATGCGGGTATGGAGCTATGGTAATTGGCTGGAGAAAAGAGCTGCGGCCGCTGCCCTTTGTGAACCTAGGCTGCTAGGCGATGCGAAAAATGCCCGAGAAACTCTGAATATCCTGAATATGATCATGACCAACCTCGAACAATCTGCTGATCGGCGGGGTGAGGATTTTGTTGCCCTACGCAAAGGTTTAGGCTATTGCTGGAGTGTGGTAGTGGCAGCACTGCCAACTGAGGGGAAAGCGTATATGGAAAAATGGTTGGTAAAACCGGACAAGGATGTTCGATGGATCATGCAGGAGAACTTGAAGAAAAATCGTCTGTTACGCATGGATATGGAATGGGCCAGGCGATGGCGGGAGAATAAAAGTCTGTAATGACGCTTGGCAAGAATCGATGCACCAAGATTTCCACTTTTTCCTGGTAGGGCAAATATATTATTCAATCTCAAATGGGTGGATGAGATACTATATTGCCAATGACAGTTTTCCGTGGACAAGATTGAGATACTTTGGGTGCATTGTATAGACATGACCTTCAAAAAAAAGTATAATCTCTAGTAGAAAAGCAACCCACTTTACCCATAATTGATCGCACGGTCGAATTACACCAACCTATCATGACCAGTATTATCACTTCACAAC
>JBGPBQ010000211.1:0-7090 GCA_041481345.1 Anaerolineae bacterium | reverse complement strand
TCCCCTTGATTGCTGCTTGTACCTCTCCCCGGTCCTCCCTCATCTCCGGTGGGATCCACGGCAAGCCCAGGGTCTTGTACACGTCCTCCTCGCGCTCACAGGTCACCTCACTGCCATCCTTCCTCTGCAGATAGTGCTCCGAGAGCGAAAAACCTTTCTTCAGTGCGTATTCGCGCAGGCGCACATTGTGGTCCTTCGAGCCGGTGGCATATACCAGGGCGGTGCCCCAGTGCTCGGGTGGGTGCACCCATAGCTGGGCTTGAAGTCCGTGGATGAACTCGACGCTTGATTTAGTCTCTCCCTTTCCCAAGACCCTCGCCACGTCTTTACGATTCACAAATGCGTCCATCACAGCCAGTGAGTCTTTTGCTGCCGCCAAAATATCTATGTCACCCACGGTCGCTCGCATCCGGCGCATGCTTCCTCCCAATTCCACCGCTTTCACCCCCTCAGCCTCTCTCAGGTAAGCCATCAATTTCTGTGCGAACGGCCAGGCCCTCCCGATTGGGATGCGGGTCGAGCGCCTGCCCAGGGCTTCGATTCCAGCGATGATCTTCGCTTCCGACTTCTCGCCCATTCCTGGGAGGCTGCGCAATTTCCCTGCCCTTGCCGCGCCCTCCAGCTCACTCAGACTGGTGATACCCTGCTCCTTCCAGAAAAGCGCCACTTTCTTCGGCCCCAGGTCAGGCACCTTTAGCTCCTCAGCCAGGCTTGCCGGCACCTCTACCTCCAGCTTATTTAAAAACTCCAGGTGACCGGTGGTGAGCAACTCGTCTATTTTTTCTGCGATTGCCTTGCCCACCCCATCCACCTCGGTCAATTTTCCCTGTTTCCAAATCTCATTAACATCCTGCCCCAGGTTGCTTAGGCTGTCTGCAGCCTTGCGGTATGCCAGGATTTTATAGATATTTTCTCCCTTGATCTCCAATAAATCTGCGATTGTTCGGAAGATATTCGCCAATTCTTGGTTCGTTAGAGTCGTCATACACTCAATATACCACGAGATAGTGTGAAATTTTTAATTTTCTGGCCATTTTTTATAAAAGGCCAGAGTCTATATACATAATCAACCCCTTCTGTTAAAATTTTACCCACATATATTTTCAAAAATCAATCAAACTCATTCATGGATATAACATTTTTTTATAAAGGTCTGATCATCGGATTTTCCATCGCCGCTCCCGTTGGGCCGATTGGTATCCTATGCATTAATCGCACATTATCCTCGGGTAAGATTGTCGGGTTACTCACCGGGTTGGGCGCTGCCACTGCCGATGCCCTTTACGGCAGCATCGCCGCTTTTGGGCTCACTTTTATCTCCGCATTTCTGGTTCAGCAGCAACTCTGGTTCCGCCTGATCGGGGGCATATTTTTGTGCTATCTCGGTCTTCGCACCATGTTCTCTACAACTATGAATAATTCTACCCACGCGAATCCAACCAGCATGTGGAGAGTATATGGTTCCACATTTTTCCTCACCCTCACCAATCCCCTCACTATTCTCGCCTTTACAGCCATATTTTCCGGGATTGGTTTGGTGAGCCTGGGCGGTAGTTATTCCTCTGCCGGTATTACCGTATTCGGAGTGTTCTTGGGGTCCGCCTGTTGGTGGTTCATCCTGAGCTCGCTCACCAGCCTGCTCAGAGACCGAATCAACCGCTCAGTCCTGATCTGGGTGAATCGGATATCCGGTTTGGTCATCCTGGGGTTTGGAATTGTTGCCTTCATTGGCGTTTATTCCATAATTCGCTAATTTCAACTCCCCCATAGCTCATTTCATCAGCTAAAGCAGCTCATCCTTCATTATATTACTTCTAGGTTCATCCTCTCCCTGCCTGATGAACTGGTACGTCAACCCCCACAACCAATCCCGCAAATACTTCTCAATATTTTCCAGGAGTTGGATCTTGCCGTTCAGGGTGCTGATCAGCTCCGTGCTATCCTTCATTACCTGCAAGCAACCCGCCCGAGTATCGGCTTCAAAAATTTCCTGCGTATCCATCAAGCTAGATAATTGGCTCGCATCGATCGATTGTAAGATCTGGTTGCCCCCATAACCATCCAGTTTTATCCCATATCCCTTCAGAATGATCGATAGCTGGTTGACCACCTGGCTCAAGTCGTCGTGGACTTGTGACTTTCTCTTAATCGCTTCAGCCAGTATTTCTCGTAGAGCCTCCAGGCTTTGCGGTCCTGCCAGCACCATTTCCTGGATCATTTCATGGAGCGGATCAGTTGTCCCATCCTCCATGCAGTGAGTTAACACCTCACCAGCCTGCAGGTGGAAGTATGCCTTTTCTACGATGGAGTAGATCGAGGTTGCCGGTCTACTGGCCATAAATTTCCATCTCCCGGCAGATTGGGCAAGGGCACAATGCCCGTAAGTAATGCCAGTTATAGATTCCAAACCGGTGACCATCCTCCCACCGGATGGCGATCCCGTATGATCCCACTCCTTCAGCTGATACCAGTCGTGTTGCAGGGCTGTCCTTAATCGGCATATAAAAAGCATCTTGCGGAGGTTCATCGCTCATCTGCTCATGCCCGCCCCGGCATTCCGCACACGGGCAGGCATGCCGCAGCAGCGAGAATGGGTATACGCTCGTATGATCGTCACTCCAAACCACACTGAGCTCCTTGCTCTTCTTGTTTGCCGTGATCCCTTTTGGGAATAGTGCATTCGTACTGTTCTTCAGCATATTAAAACTATATACCTGATTTTCTATTCACGCAATTATTTGAGATTAGTTTAAGCTAAGGGTTGGGCACCACCACCAGGTAATTCGAAACCCCCCATCCCGCTGCTTTATCTGTATACGGGTCTTGCAGTTGCCACCACACGTATCCATCCGCTTCGACCGGTCCATCTTTAACCGTGAAAACTTCCGTATCGATCGCTACATATTGGACTTCGCTCGAGACTCTGGCTGCTTTATGCAATCGCAGCCCTTCACCCCCAGTTCCACTCACTTGCACGTAATCACCAATTGCGATATCACCACTAGGTGGCGGTGCCTGCTGTGAAGACTCCGGTGTAGTTACATGTGTTGGGGTTTGCATTGGAACAATCGGCGTGGCTGTAGGTGCTTCAATAACATTCAGGATGGCTGTGGCCGGTGCTGGGGAATTTCCACTTGCCTTGGCAGACCACAGAATGCCCACAAAAACCGCGAAAACGCCCACTGAGAAGATGATTCCCCCGAAGATCACCTTAATGTTGAACAAGCCTCTTAGATTCTTGATCATGACCTCCCTACACCGGCATCAAAAAGAAGGTTAACGCCAGGATGATATAGATCGCTAATAACTCAGCCCCTTCAAGCCAATTCGACTCTCCATCAGCGGATACAAGGGCTGCGATCATTACTCCCGCGATTAATGCGATCAGCTCAAGAGGATTAAAAACCAATGTCAATGGGTTACCTATCATAAGGCTGATAAATACCAATAGGGGTGCCACAAATAATGCAATCTGCAGGCTGGAGGCGATCGCAATCTCTACGCTTAAAGTCATCTTGTTTTTTAACGCCATTTGCACTGCCACCACGTGCTCAGCAACATTGCCGATAATTGGGATGAGTATCAAACCGATAAAAAACTCGGATAACCCCAGCGTGTTCATCACCGGTTCCACCGTCCCAACCAACACTTCCGATAGATAAACTACGCCTATTGTCGAAAGACCGAGGATCAGTAATGCCGCTCTTAAAGACCATCGCTTGGGTGAAGCTTTATCACCCGCTTCCTCCCCCACCTCCGGTCCCCCCACCACCTTATAGCTATAGAATAAGCCCAGCCCGTACAAGATGATCATCACTGCTGCCACACCGATGCTGAGCGTCTCAACCCTGGAGTCTGGGGTCTCAACATTCCCGATGTAATGGCTCATCAGAGATGGGATTAATAGGATCACGACAGACAGAACCAGCAAAACAGAGTTATTTCCAGCTTGTTTGCGGTTGAAGGTCTGGATCCCGTGCCGCATTCCGCCAAACAGCATCGACATTCCAAGAACCAGCAGCAAATTTCCCAGGATCGATCCGGTGATGGATGCCTTTACCAGCTCAAGATATCCGGCCCGGATGGCAGTGATGGTGATGATCAGCTCCGCTGCATTGCCTAAAGTTGCATTGAGCAAACCGCCAATACGCGGGTTAGTATGCTGCGCCAGCACTTCCGTTGCCGCGCCAATATATCCCGCCAACGGGATGATGGCGATCGCCGATAAAGTGAAAACAACGATAGGGGACCAGTGTAGCAAATCTGCCAGGATGGCAAAGGGAACCATCACTAAAAGTACCCCGAGCGGGTTTTTTCTGAAGATGGAAAGGGTTCTTTTCATATCAACTTATAATTATAGAGCATCATTGCTACTAAAAAGTTCCCCTGGTGTTTCTGGAGGCACCAGTAATTTGATACCTTTTGATATCACATTGATCTCCACCGCATGGTTATTCGTGATCAGGGGCTCTGCATCCACTTGCACGTATAAGTTTGAATCCGATTCGATTATCAGGTGTTTGAACGCCACGTACCGCACCTTTTCTGAATCCACATGCCTGCCTCCGTACAAGTCCCATGCCCTTTGGATCGTATCTCCCAATGTCTCTCCTTCGAACAGCCACAGATCCATCGCTCCATCATCCATCAGCGCGAATGGGCTCACTCTTGCCAGCCCTCCGGCGTAGAGATGGATATTGCTCATCAGGGCTAGTAAATAATGCCCGCTGATCTGCGTGTGATCCGCTGTGATTTTAAGGTTAACTCCATGCCACAGGCTGGCGTGCCAGGCTGCCGAGGCGGCGTAGACCATGTTCGCAAACAGCTTTTCACCCCGAGGTCGTGGTTCAATGTGGTGGATTGCAAATGCGTCCAAACCCACGCCCGCCCACATCAGGAACGGTGTGCCTGCACATTCGCCAATATCCACTTCATGTATGGACGCCTTTGCCAGCCTGCGCGCACTTTCTTCCAAAGCCATCCAGCGCGTCCAGGTTAAGCCTGGCAGACCCAGTTCCTGAGCTAAAACATTGGCTGTCCCCGCAGGGATCACCCCTAATGCCGTCTCACTGCCTGCCAACCCGCGCACTGCCAGGTTGATCGTGCCATCACCACCCACAACGAACAGCGCTTCCTTGCCTTCCTTGGCTGCTGTGCATGCCAGCTGGGTGACGTGTTCTGCACTGTGCGTCATAATGAGGCGAATCGTCCAGCCGCTCGCCCGCAGCACATTGGCTGCCCGTTCAGCCAGCATACCCGATGGAAACCTGCCCGCATTGGGGTTGTAGATCATGTCAGCAGATTGCATCCAATCATTTTACCCGAATTTACTCTATCATTCATATTCGTGCTAGAATTGTTAGCAGTATGAGCAGCCCTGGCCTGTTGAATAACCGCTATCAGATTGAAGGACGCATCGGCTCAGGCGGCATGGCAGAGGTCTATCGTGCCCGCGATTTGATGCTCGAGCGCACTGTGGCGGTCAAGCTGCTCCGCGAAGATTTTTCGCAAGACCCAGCCTTCCGTGAGCGCTTCAGGCAGGAAGCCAAAGCCGCTGCCAACCTCTCCCATCCCAATATCGTTACCATCCATGATTTTGGTTTCGATGACCAACAGATCTTCATCGTCATGGAATATATCCCTGGCACCGATCTAAAAACCATATTAGAGAGTCGCGGCAAACTAAATGTTGATGAGGCTCTCCGGCTGATCATTCAAGCCTGTGCCGGTGTAGGCTATGCCCATCGTGCTGGTCTGATCCATTGCGACATTAAACCCCATAACATGATCGTGACCCCCGATCAGCGCTTAAAAGTCACCGATTTCGGGATCGCCCGTGCTTTAGCTTCCATCCATCCCCAGGAAGTTACCAATGTGGTCTGGGGCTCACCCCAATATTTCTCTCCCGAACAGGCAGCCGGGCATCCACCCTCCCCTGCCTCCGATGTCTATGGTCTGGGTGTGGTTTTGTACGAAATGCTCACCGGTCGGCTTCCATTTATCGCCAACACTGCCGCTGAGCTTTCACACATGCATCGTCTGGTTGCTCCCATTTCTCCATCCCAGCTCAACCCACTTATTCCACCCAATCTCGAGCAGGCCTGCCTGAAAGTCCTCTCCAAGGAACCCTCATCCCGTTACCGCACCGCTGATCAGTTTGGTCGCGTCCTGATCTCTTTGGGCCAATCAATCAACGCTACTCCCGGCTCTGTGCCCATGGTCGCCAAACCCACTCCCGTAGAGCTGAATCACACTCCCCCTCCCTCGCCCTCTGCTCCTCCCAAAACGCAGCCCGCCCTGCTTCCTACAAGTTTTCCTCCATCATCAAATGAGCCATCCCAGGTCCCTTCCATGCCCCGCACAAATTCCACAACCGTCGTTTCCCGCAATCAAAATGCGATGGATATCGATTGGGGCACGTGGGCTTTAGTGCTATTACTGGTGATTACATTAGGTGGACTGATACCATTATGGGTGTGGATCTACCTGCTTTATAACCCACCAGGAAAGTGATTCCAATGAATCTTCCCTACTTACTCTCATCCTCCATTTTGTCAGCAGATTTTACCCGCCTGGGTCAGCAGATCGCCGAGATTGAAAAAGCGGGTGTTGATTGGATCCATGTGGATGTGATGGATGGACATTTCGTCCCCAACCTAACCATGGGACCCTTCATCGTACATGCCTGCCGGAGGGTCACCCAATTACCTTTGGATGTGCATTTGATGGTCGAATCCCCGGAGAATCTTCTGCCTGCCTTCGCTGAGGCTGGCGCCAGCAACCTCAGTGTGCACGTGGAAACCTGCCCCAATCTCCACCGCACCTTGCAAAGCATCCGTGAATTGGGATGCAAAGCTGGCGTCGTGCTTAACCCTGCTACACCTGTAGCATTGGTGGAACCTGTCCTGCACATGGTTGACCTGGTGCTGGTGCTGAGCGTCAATCCAGGCTTTTCGGGTCAGCAGTTTTTACCTGAAGTTTTGCCTAAACTGGCCAGCCTTCGCCGTCTTTTGGAGCAGATAAATCCAACCGCCTGCCTCGAAGTTGATGGCGGCATCAACTCCCAAACCTTGCCTCTGGTATTAGAAGC
>JBGPBQ010000210.1:0-7102 GCA_041481345.1 Anaerolineae bacterium | reverse complement strand
CCTGCGAGCATCTAACTCGGCCCGATATTTCGCCCGTAGGAATTGAAAGCAGTTGATCTTTTTTCTACCAGTAGGTTTACATTCAATCGCTCCCGTTTATACAAAATCCTTCATGATCCACTTCACCCATACAACCCAGCCAGGATTACAGATAAAGTCTTGACACCACTGCTAATCACTCTATCCAAAGGCCAGGATATAAAAGATCCCGGATCTGGCTCCTGAACCTCCCTTTCCACTGCATCGACTGCAACACAGGTGCACCAAAAGATAATAAATCTGCCTAGTGAGCAGATTTAACCCCTATATCTATATATACAGGACATAAGAACAAAACCATAATTTAGGTATCCAATAAAAGACTTGATCCTTCATCCAACTAATTAAGAAGGTGTAACGGGTGTTCTATAAAGTACATATGGTGCTAAGATGTCTACACTGTCCTATATGTGGGGGATAAATTGTCCAACATGTCCATATTTTCCATGCAGGTGTTACCAGAATTACACCACTACATGAAGCAAGGAGGTGTGATTAGCAGCCCTGTCCATAGGGGGAGAAAAAGAATAACATGCGGGTTCTGAGAAGATTTCTAATGTAAAAAGGTATAAAAACATCGTTTTTGGATATTATTTGTCATTTTTTTAATCTTTAACAGACTCTTTAGAGGACATGTATATGCTATGATTTTATTGTCGAGAATCTTTTTTACCATAGAAGAAAAATAGTAGCCATAACAAAGGGGCAATTTCTGTTCGTAAGCAATTAATATAAGTTAGATAAATGGGGTACATTGAAGTTTATTATTCAAATACTATTCAATATAGATAGTAACAAATACTAAGAATCACCTGCTTTACGCTTTAGCTTTTACCGCTTCAATGGGTAACTCGAGCTCATTAAATACGAAGGAGGCTTAGTATGACCCAACCAAAAGAAAGATCTATCGAACAAGGTTTTCATATTAAAGTGGCCAATCTGGTATTTCAACCGAGTGTGGAGTTATTTGGTCATGTAACCCTGGTAGAAGGTTATGCGGTCCCAGGTTATATCGGCTGCCATGCATTGGTTGCTTTACGAGATCAGCCCGGTGTTACAGTCGCAGTACTTACCACGGAGCATCACTTGCAAACTCTGCTTGAGTCAGCTCTATCGACTGGTAACTTGACAGCATTCCGCGGCCAATTGCTTCAGAATCCACCAACTCCTCTTGGTGGAACATGGTCAGTAAGTGTATATTCAATATTCGGGGTTATTCTTTATAACATGAAGTAATAACCAACCTTAATTTTCAACTCCCCCACCAAATTGCTTAGTATGTTGGGCTGATCCGTGAGTAGGGGATCCTTTATCTAAGCATCTTTTTATTCTCTGTAATAAGATGCGCGTTCAAACCAGGTGGATCTGGACTAGTATGAGGACACGTCGATATGCAAGCCAAAAAGAATATACAACGGATTCAACAAAATTTTCCAAATCGGGAGAGCTGTGTAATGGCTACTTACCTCATCCGACGGTTTTCTTCAGGTTTTTGAATTAGTTTTGGATAAATTATAGACTTTTTCCCGTGGTAACACTGCCTGTGTATGATCGAGAATGAAGAAACTAATGGTTTGTTTTGGCTGGGTGCAACGAGACAGTAAGTAGACCTTCTAAACCGATTGTCAATCGAAAGGAGATTATCATGGCAAAACGCAATCTGAAACAAGACAAAATGAATCGGCCGCCCAAGGATCAAAAACGCCATCCAATCCGCTGTCGGGCCGTCGAGGAGCACCTGCGGCTTTTACGCATGGACCCCGAATACCGATGGCGACGGCGCGAAATCGAGCGCGAAATCGGGGAATGGATCCGCGCCTATGGTGGAGCTGGAGTACGCAGTGGTCTAATCCGCATTCCAGTAGTGGTCCATGTGGTCTGGCACACCGCGGCCGAGAATATTAGCGACGCTCAGATCGCGAGTCAGATTGACGTCCTCAACGAGGACTTCCGCCGGCTAAACGCTGATGCAGTTTCAACTCCTGCCGCCTTCGTCGCGGTAGCGGCGGATGCACGTCTTGAGTTCGTGCTGGCCGTACGCGGGCCTGGGTGCACGCCAACAACCGGCATCACGCGTCACAACACCACCGTGACCGGTTGGACCTACCCTGGTAACGGCATGAAATCGGTAACGAGCGGTGGTGCCGACCCATGGGACAGCAGCCAGTATTTGAACATATGGATCGTCAATTACACCGACGACACCCTGGGGTTTGGCACTTTCCCAGGTGGCGCAGCGGCCGTCGACGGGCTTGTGCTCGACTACCAAGCAACCGGTCGGATTGGAACATTGATAGCAGGTGCCGATCGGGGACGTACAGCTACTCATGAAATCGGCCACTGGCTGGACTTGCACCACATATGGGGGGACGACGGCTCCGCGTGCACCGGCAGTGATCTCGTCGTTGATACACCTAACCAGGCAGGTTCCTCTCCGTTTAGCAGTACCAGCTGTAGGGTCTTCCCCAGCATAACCTGCTCCAATGGCCCCAACGGCGACATGTTCATGAACTACATGGACTATTCCGGCGACCAATGCATGAACATGTTCACCACTGGTCAGGTTGTTCGTATGGATGCGGCGCTGCACACCGTGCGTGCATCGATCCTAGCTTCGCCGGGGTTGGTACCTCCGACTGGAGTCCCAGGACCAGACCTGTGGTCAAAGGACACCTCCGATGACACTGGTGCGGAGCCAAACACGTCTGCTCAGCCGATGTACATCAGCGACGACATCTGGGTGCGCCTCCAGAACGACGGGCTGGCCAATCAGGATCATCAGAATCCCGAATACCGGACTGCTGGTGGTGCTCCGAACTATGTCTACGTCCGTGTGCGCAACCGGGCATGCAGTGGAAGTCAATCCGGTACCGTCAAGCTCTATTGGGCGAAGGCATCCTCGGGCCTCTCATGGCCGTCGCCGTGGGACGGCAGCGTGAGCAGCCCCGCACTCATGGGATCGCCGATCGGATCCGCCCCGGTCTCTGTGGCTGGCGGAGACGACGATATTCTTGTATTTCCATGGTCACCTCCAAATCCCGCAGACTATGCAGGTTTTGGGGCTGATCAGCACCATTTTTGCTTATTGTCGCGAATCGAAACGTCATCGACCGAACCGTTTGGTATGACGGCTCCCGAGACATCAAACCTTTATGCAAACGTCCAGAACAACAACAACATTGTCTGGAAGAACATCAGCGTCGTCGATGATCTCCCAGGAACAGCGCGTGTTACGGGATTCACCATTGCCAACTTTGGTGAAAAGCCACAGGACTATTCCTTACACTTTAAAATTGCAAGAGAAGAGCATGACCTACTCAAGTGGGGTCGCATCTTGATCGACGTCCCGTATATCCTTGCTAAGACGCTTCGTGATGGTGAAGCCAAAGGTATTGAGTGGATATCGGAAACTACCCTCGTGTTAGTACGCTCCAATGGCATGCTTGGCGGTCATATCAAGCTTGACCCGGCTGAGATGTACGCTTTGACCGTACGGTTTGTGAGTAACGGCGATGCGACAATGGGCGCTAGAGTATTCAACCTCGATGTCCTCCAGATTGATAGCAAATACGTCATCGGTGGGGTCCGTTTTGCTTTGCGCACGCATGCGGCAAATCGGTACGAGGGTCAGAATCTTGCCACTGACCACCTTCCGGGTCCACGAGACGGAGGCAACTGGTTCGGGAAGTCTCTGACCTGTTGTTGTGGTTGCGATTGGGGCTGTCGAGACATTTAAGGTTCTTTGCTACGACCTTCGATCAGTCAACCAACCGGTTGTTGTGGATGGCGCTTTCGCATCACCGCTGAACCGGAACGATAGGCGATAGGATATGAAAGGAGGCGATGCCCATCGTACATAGATTGAGAAATATTTTTATCTAAATTCTCACGAGTCTATTTGAGATTGATTTGTCAAAAGGAGAAAATAAAATGGAATCGAAGAAAAGGTTAGCTAAGGGCAAGATTGTCAAGGAAGGCGAGAGGTATTTTGTTCTCGTCGATCAAGTTAAACATGAACTGCCGCTAAATGTCATTCCTGAGAAAAACATCAAACTACTAATGGGAAAAGATGTTGAAGTGGAATATTCTAATCCCATTGTACACATCACAGGAGTATTCGGCACAGGTTCAGTCAGACCACCGCGTATCATCTGCTACATCCCAGTCCCTGATCTCAACCCTCTGGTCATTGACGCAATTGCACAATACGAAAATATTCAACTGGTTGCAAACCAGCTCCTGGAAGAAAAAGTCATAACCAAAGAAATTCATGCAAAACTTCTCGAAAAAACTATCCAATAGAGGTTTGCCTAAGTCATTCGTCCTGGAGCTGAGCCGAAGCTGTAACCATGCCTGCATGTACTGCTATACAGCTTGGGGTGCACCGGATCTAAACTATGACGCAGGCAATCAGAAAGAACTGACCACAGGAGAGGTTTTTACGATAGTCAGCCGGCTTCAAGATGAATGTCCAGTCCAGACGATCGCGCTATCTGGAGGAGAACCGTTATTGCGTCATGATCTTCCGGAAATTTTAACCTTTATCCGGGGTCGAGACATCGATACAATGATCATCACAAATGGAATGCTTTTGACCCCGGAAAAGGTGGAACAGACATTGGTCGGAGGAAATTACGAAGTCACTCTTTTAAGCACCAATCCAGAAATTCATGATCGATTAGCAGGCTGCCCCGGGGCTTGGGATGCAGCTATTGATGGGATGGTTAATATTCGCCGCGGTGGTGGAAACCTGGTTGTTGCATTTATAGCTACTAAAATAAATTATCGGGATCTTCGTCATACAGTTGAATTAGCAATAGCCCTGGGTGCATACGCTCTTATGTATAACCGACTTAATTTAGGGAAATACAATTTACGTTTCGCTCCAATTCTATTGCCTTCAGCAGAGATGGTTCAAGAAAATCTAGATACATTAGAAGAAATGGCTGACAAATATAAACTCCCTATCTCCATTTCTGTCGTTTGTGAACCATGTGTAATTAATACCCAACGATATCATCACATTCACTTCGGGTATTGCCCTCTAGCCGGCGGTGATTCTTACTTCACAATTGATCCTAGAGGAAATATCCGTGTGTGTAATCATTCCCCAGCCATTTTAGGAAATATCTTGCAGGAAAGTTTTGCAGGTATTTACTACAACCATCCCTATTTACAGAAATTTCGCCAAACCATGCCTGAAGAATGCAACGACTGCAAACCTGAATGGAAAGAAGTTTGCGGCGGAGGCTGCAAAGCAGCCGCAGAGCAATGTTTTGGAAACCTTGAACATGTCGATCCATTTGTTACGATCAGCAGGGGAATTGAAAAGAATATTCCTCTCAACTAGACGGAGTCAATGAAATGGATAAAAAAATTACTCCGCCAATTATAGATCGCTTGATCATTATCACCATCGCATGAGAAATCATCGGGGTCTCCGAACAGTGTATATGGTTTTTGATAAATAAAGGCTTATCAATGTTGAAATGAGTTGAAAGAATTATTGGAAAGAATAGTTGTAATGCTTGTGCATGTAAAGCCCAATTAAATAGTAATCTGTAGTGATGTTCTTGATTATTTCTAGAAGTTCATCGTGATGGTTTCTCTATTTTGACAAAAGTTGAGGGAAGAGCTTTTTCAGCAAGAGTCCTATCAAACATTTGAAAGAAGTGAACAGGGCTGAATAATCAGGAGGAAAATTCCATGGATAAACCTCGAATTAATCTAACAAAATCTGACAATATTGCCTTTTTTATCCTGGCGATGATCGACTTGATTGGATTTTTGTTTATATTAATGTATGCGACTCAGTCCAATAATTGGGCCCAATTCTGGTCGGTGGTGGGTGTTTCGCTGTTAATGGCCGGAATGTTCCTACTGATCGGCATCTTTCTGGGATTATTATTTGGCATTCCACGTGCCCTCCAGGAAAAAAATCCTGAAGAATCTTCCGACACCCAATCCACTCAGGATAAATCTGCTGAAAAATCCGGTAATAAAGAAGTGATTAACTACCTTCCAAATACCAATCTGGAGCAGATCTCTGACTGGCTTACCAAAATCCTGGTCGGTGTTGGTTTGACCCAAATTGGTCAAATCTCCCAGGCATTAAAGGATTATGCTTCCTATACGCAGGCTGGCCTGGGCAATTTTAGTAACAGTTACCAATTCTCCATTGGCCTACTTTTTTACTATTCCATCTCCGGCTTCTTGATTGGTTATCTATTTACCCGGCTACACCTCCCAAGAGCTTTACGACGTGCTGATCAACTTGACTTTCTGCAAAAAGAAGTCGAGCAGGCCAAATTGGATGATAAAGTTTATAACATGGTGTTGACCCAGCTAAATGACGATGTTTCGAAACCCGATCTAGACCAAAACGATCTCACTAAGGCGATCCAGGACGCATCTCCATCGATGAAGGCCCAGATTTTCTATGAGGCCCAGAAAGACCGCTCAAATAATTGGAACAATACTCCAAGGATGCAACGTACCATCCCGGTTTTCCGAGCACTCATTGCGTGCGATTCTAAAGGTGTATACCATCGAAATCATGGGCAGCTTGGTTTCGCTTTGAAAGACCTTGGTTTCGCTTTGAAAGACCAGGGAAAATTGGAAGAAGCTATGAAAGAACTTGATAAAGCCATCCAAATTCGTGACCTCCGGAAAGAAAATGGATTTGAAAAATATGAATTCAATCGGGCGGCCTGCCGAATTAAATTAGATGGGGAATTCAAAAAACATAAACCTGAACCATCAAAACCAGATGCCAAGCAGCAAATCCTTAATGATTTGAAAGCTGCTTGCACCGGAGATCAAATGAAAAATCTGATAATAGGTGATAAAGATATTTCGGATTGGATGAACCTTAATCAGGTAAACGAAAAGGATATATGCAAATGAAGCTTATGGAAGGGTAAAGCTTTTTCAAAGCCCTATTAGACTGACCCGCCTTCTACCGATTAAGAATCGATATTTCTCTCATGGGAGATTATCAATTTGAACTTGTTGTCAACTATTTTTCCTCTGCTCGTTTGAAAGCGAGTTATGGTGAGGGGAT
>JBGPBQ010000209.1:0-7117 GCA_041481345.1 Anaerolineae bacterium | reverse complement strand
CATGCCCAAACCCCCACTTCATCGCATCGTCAAGTGGTTTGGGAGTATCGGCGATCTCAGGGATGCGCTCAGAAGCGTACGATAGTCCCTGGTAGGTCAATGCCCGCACGAGTTGCCCAGCTCGATCCTCGGCACCCAATAGTATGCGTAATTTCTCACCCAGGTCCTCGGTATCTTTTACTTTCCCGATCGATTCAAACCGCACCTTGACCGGGGCTTCATAATCCAAGCTGCTCAGGTTCAGCGACCAGAACTCGCGGTTGCCATCGCTCGAGCGCACTTCCTTATAAAAACCCTGCTTGACTTTATTGCCCAGCCAGCCTTTCTCGACCATTGAGTGGATCACATGGTTAACTCGCTCGGAGTTCAGGTATTTCAACGCCAGTTGATCATCTGGGATGGCTGGGGCCAGGTTATTTCCTACATGCTCCCACACGTCCAGCCCAACCAGGTCAATCAAGCGGAAAGTCGCCGTCTTGGGTCTCCCCATTGCCGGACCGGTGATGGCATCCACTTCTTCCACGCTGTATCCGTTTTGCATGATGTAATCCAGTGCAAATGCCCCACCCCCAAACCCCAAGCGGTTGGCGATAAAGTTTGGTGTATCCTTGCACAGCACAATTCCCTTACCCAGTCGATATTCTCCGAACTCGCTGATCGTGTCAATGACTTCTGGCAAGGTATCCCGGGTCGGGATGACCTCCAGAAGCTTTAGATAACGTGGTGGGTTAAAGAAATGCGTCCCCAGGAAATGCTTCCTGAACCCCTCAGTCAAGCCCTCTGCGATCGAATTGATCGGGATGCCGGATGTATTCGTGCTGATAATGGTGTTGGGGGGTCTGATGGCGTCGATACGGGTCATCAGCTCGCGCTTGATGTTTAAGTTTTCAATAATAGCCTCGATGACCCAATCTGCCGATTTGATCACATCAAGATCATCCTCCAGGTTGCCAATGGAAACGAGCGTCGGTGTATCTGAGGTGAAAAATGATGCTGGGCGTGATTTGATCGCCCGATCCAACCCCTGCCGGACGATTCGGTTGCGCACGACCCTATCCTGCAAGGTCAATCCCTTCTGCTCTTCTTCAGGGAGCAGTTTGTTGGGCACGATATCCAATAGCGTGACACGCACACCGGCATTGGCTAAATGAGCTGCCATTGCCGCCCCCATGGTCCCTGAACCGATGACCACCGCATGGTTTATTTTATGCTTCATGGTTCCTCCTTCGTCATAATCTGGATATTTTCCATTCAACATCCATATCAATATTTGATCTCAACTAAGTAAATAATTTACTCAACACAAAGACGGTTTCAGCGCAGGTTCCTACCGCTGTAGCCCAGGATGTGCCTGGCAACGATGAGCCGGTTGATCTGACCCGTCCCCTCGTATATATCGCTGATTTTTGCATCCCTAAACCACTTCTCCAGCATCAGGTCGCGGCTGTAGCCTAATGGTCCCATGATCTCAACGGAACGCTGGGTAATCTTGGTTACCACATCCCCACCCCTCACCTTTGACATGGAAGCTTCAAGCGAGTTTGATTTCCGGTTATCCGCCATCCAGACTGCCTTGATGACCAGCAGCCAGGCTGAACGCAGCATCACTTCCATGTCGATGATATCGCGCTCAATACTGGTCAACTTCTGCCTCGGCAGCCCATAGCGGATGGTAACTCCTTGCTCAGCCAGGATTTCTTTGAGCAGCTCGAGTGTTGCACGTGCCACGCCCACCGCTGTTGCTCCAATCAGGGGTCTGGTGGCATCAAAGGTCGCCATGGCGCCTTTAAACCCAGTGGTGGTTTTTTCCTGCGCTACTTCCGGGCTGCCGAGGATATTCTCGTACGGCACCCGGCAGTCTTGGAGGACTAATGATGCCGTATCACTGGCGCGGATTCCCATCTTATGTTCTAGCTTGCTCACTTTGATCCCCGGTGAGGTTGCTTCTATTACGAATGGTCGCATGCCGGCTCTGCCTGCCGTAGGGTCAATCGTCGCCCATACCACCACCAATCCATTGCCCTCTTCGAGCGACTTCTGGCCTCCAGTGACGAATATCTTCTCGCCATTTAAAACCCATTGGTTCTTCTCTTTATCCAGCACAGCTGTAGTCCTTATCGCGGATGTATCAGACCCTGCCTGTGATTCAGTCATCGCCATGGCGCCAAATGCTGGTTTTTCTTCTCCGAAGCGTGTAAGGAACTTGGCCTGCTGTTCCGGTGTGCCATTTGCCTGGACCGCGGCAGCTCCGAGGCCGCCGCCCGGCGTACACAGGTAGATCCCTACATCCCCCCAGGAAAGCATTTCTAGCATGCATGCGAGCATCTGGTAGCCTATGCGCGGTCTTTCTTTGCCGTCCGCATCCTTTTTGGGTGTCTCTTTCGGTGCCAGGCTTCCGGCACCGGTGGCTTTCATCGCCATGTGCATGAAATTGATGTAGTCCCATGGGATCTCATGTTCATGTTCATCAAAATAGCGTGAAACCGGTCGCATCATGTTTTCAGCCACGGTCTTCAATACGTAACTTTGCTGAGCAATAGGTTTGGGTGCTTCAAACTCGATCATTTTCTCTTCTCCTATTCCATCACAATTCAGCCCCAGGACGGTTAAACGATTGCCAGGCCGTTCAGCATGGCGAAGCTCCGGCCTTCACGCATCCACTTTTCCACGGGGTGTTCGCGGATATATCCGTGACCTCCAAGTATCTGTACTGCCCGGTCAGTAACCATCATCGCCATATCGGCTGCACCGGTATAAGCCAGGTATGCTTCTTTATATGCTTCTTCCTTGCCCTTATCCACCAGCCAGGCCGCTTCCCAGGTCAGGCAGCGGATCGCCTCGATATCAGTTGCCATTTCTGCCAGCATGAATGCGATCGACTGCTTTTGGGCCACTTTCATCCCAAACACGTCCCGGTCTTTGGCGTAATTGATCGCGTATTCCAGCGCAGCTTTAGATACCCCCAGTGCCATGGCTGCGCTTGCCAACCAGGAAGATGCCAGGATTGGTGAGAAGTCATGCCCATCAGTTCCTCCCAGGCGATTCGTAGAGGGAACGCGAACGTTATCAAACTTAACCGGATATACCGGTAAAGCGTTGATCCCCAGCATTTTTTGACGCTCTCCAACCTGCACCCCTTTATGTCCGTTCGAAACGATAAAACCTTGCGTCATCCCGTTCAACGAGGCATAAACGATCATCGCCTTTGCCTCTCTGGCATGTGGGACGTATGATTTATTCCCCGAAATCACATATCCGTCGTTATCTAACATGGCAGTCGTTTTCAGGTCATTGAGGTCATTGTCATAGAAGGGTTCAATCAGGGCGGCCGTGTAGGGTGTCCAGTCTCCTTCTACGATCGGCGGTAAATATTCCTTTTTCTGTTCCTCACTGCCTGCAAGCAGGATCGGTACGGCAAATAATCCGGGTGACATCACGGAAAGTGCTGCCGCCAGGTCTCCATAAGCCATCTCTTCTGCTGCCAATACCCCGGTGACCGCGGAATGCTCACCAAACCCTCCATACGACTCCGGTGTCGAGGCTTGTAAGACCCCCAGCTCCCACCCTTTCTTGATCAAGCCGATCGGCAGCTGGCACTCCTCATCGGCATCATGGGATGCTAGTCGCAAGTTGCTGGTCGCATAGCGTGCCACTGTGTCAACCAGCATTTTTTGCTCTTCAGTTGGTTCGAATGAATACATGGATATCCTCCTTTGTCATCCTTTTAAAATAGCCCTAGATATTATTGATCTCGCATTCGATGCATTGGTAAAGGATGGGCACCAAACTCGCATTCTCCTCTACCTCTCCGAGGTTTACAATCTGTAAAAATCCGCGCTGGTATAGATATTCGATATGGGCACCGGCTTCTTCCAATGCCAATAAGACCGTGTAGCCTTCGACTTTTCCGAATAGATGTTTAGAAACATCGGCAATAGTATGGGGTTTGGATAATATTTTGAGAGTTTGATTTAACCTCGCCAGGTGGACCGCTCTGATCTCATTTATTCTATTATCCAGATCCAATACCGGGTTTTCATGCCCGCCCAGGGTGAGTTTCACCTGTTTTGCCAATGGTCTGGTGGCTTCCAGTGACCTCAGGTAGGTGTCCAATCCGGTGGAAAGGGTGATTTGTTCCGGTGCCTGGTGCGGGCTGGTCTTTTCCAGGATATGGTCGCCACTGAAAAGGACGTCATGCAGCCTGATCAGTACATGCCCGGCGCAGTGCCCTGGAACATGATAAAAATGGAATGGTCCCAGCTTCATTCCGATAGCCTCGTAAGTAAAATCCACCTTCACCGAGCGGAACAGGCTTTTGGTGATCTTATACATCTCAATCTGCATTGCCCGCTGATCCGGCATTACACCCGCTTCGGTCAGGAATTCTTCTAGGCGATGGGCTGCTAGCGATAATCTCTCCTGGTGATTGGATACAATCCTGCGGTCCAGTTCGTGGATGCAGATCTTTGCCTTCGAGCGTTCTTGGATGTATGGTAGTCCGCCGAAATGGTCAATATGTCCATGCGTAATGAAAATGTGGGTTAGCTTGCCGAGCGAGATTTCCTCGCCGTTTAATTGACTGATTTCCGCCAAGCCTTGTTCTATCTCTTGATTTGCATCTCCAAACCCGGAACCGGTATCGATCAATACCCGGTATTTTCCGTATATCACCAGATACACGTTCCCAACTAACCCCGGGAATTCGTGTATTGGGATTTGATAAATTCTCGCACCACCTGCTGTTGTATAGCTATTCATTCAATTACATCGTAATCCATCCAATAATAAGTCGGCAAACAGCTCGGCAATTTCTCGTGCTGAACGCGCTCCATCGCTCCGGTACCAGGTTACAGTCCAATTCATCACCCCCAGGATCGCTCTCCCAGTCAAGGATGGGTCAACGTCATTAAATACACCCTGTTGCTTACCCTCAATAATTAAATCTCTCCACAACCTTTCAAATTTCTCTCTGCGGGAGGCGTGCAGCTCTTTTAATTCCGGGTCTAGTGACTTCATCTCCAGTAACAGCACCGCCGACAGGTTTTGGTTCTCTGCGATCGTCTCCAGGTACGAAACCATCGCCTGGCGTAGCTTTTCATCTGGAGACAAGGATTGTGATAGCACTAGTTCCAACCGGCTATTGATCAAGTCAAGCGCACGGTCGAGGATATCTGCCAGGATTTCCTGTTTGCTGGAGAAGTGATGGTAAAGACTCGCCTTTTGCAGGTCAACCGCCTCCGCAATGTCCTGCATTGAGGTGGCATGGAATCCTTTTTCGCTGAAAATCCTTGCAGCTGCTTCGAGAATGCCTTCTCTGGTCAAATTTAGTCCTCCCTACCGAACATTCGGTAGGGATAGCATATCAAAGAAGAAGCTTGATGTCAAGCATTTTCTTAACTAAAGGGATTACAAATTTTGTCCAGGGGTTGCCAGAACGGTGTGAATACGCTATAATCTGCCCGCAATTTATACGATCGGGGCGTAGCGCAGTCCGGCTAGCGCGCTTGCATGGGGTGCAAGAGGTCCCGGGTTCAACTCCCGGCGCCCCGACTCTGGATCTTCTGCATAGTTGTTTTCTCTATGCAAGCAGTCCCCGGTTCAATAAAGGATTTAAATCGTGGCAACCGTAGACCCCTTGTATCGGTTGCCTTCCTTATTAAATCCACAAAAGAATGGGAGAATACCTTGATACCGTCTGAAGCCAGTCAGGCCTTTTTACGTTATCAACGCCTATGGTTATTCCCAGGCTGTCATCCCCCTGTACCACTTTGTGCAATATACACTCACTAAGTTTCTAGATCATAAGAGAGTAAAACGTATCGGACCCAAAGATCCTATCAATAACTATGTACACCTATAAGATGAATACTTGCTTTCCCGAACCAATGGCAATAGCACCCTTTAATTAATATCTGTAAACATCACCGACAAGTTGCGACTTAGTCCTATAACGCCTCTGAAAAATCGTTATTAACATTATTTTGAATGCGCAATATTACCTCTTAAAAGCTAATGTTCTAGCTTGTAGATCGTAAAAAATGGGCAGTGTTAAGGTTATTTCATCTTGCCATCTACGAGATTGATCCGGACCCATTCATCCGTTACAAACCATATCTCTCCCGTACTTTTCTCTGCCGAGGCTTCTGTATGAATCCAATACACATCACCCGTTACAGGCCTGATGCACCACAATGGAGTTTCTACAATCATGACCTTGGTTGCTGGCTGTGTATCGACCATTTCTATGGCTTTTCCAACAACTACCCCTTTATATACATCATATAAAGTAATGGTTACCTTGAAAGTCGAGCTAATATCTTCTGTATTAAGTAGATCGGCAGTATATAACCCACTGACGATTAGTTCCCTAAAATCCTTAACAATGTAACAGTCTGCACAGGTAACAACTGCCGGTGTAGAAGTAACACTCGGCGTTGGGGTAGACTGTATGTAAGTTTGGCTGGGCTTGGGTGTATTAGTCTTAGAATGCGGTGTGTTCGTCAGAGTTGGTGTCTGCCGTGGCTCGATCGTGCTGGTCTGAGTGTTGGTCGGTTTTAGAGTTGGGCTTGCGCTTGGCTTGGGCGTATCTGTTGGGTTGGGTGGTATACGCGTACTCGTAGCACTCGGCTCGAACGTGTTAGTTGGACTTGGTTCGAGAGTGTTGGTCGCACTCGGCTCAAGCGTGTTAGTTGGACTTGGTTCGATAGTGTTGGTAGCACTCGGCTCGAGCGTGAAAGTCGGGCTTGGTTCGATGGTGTTGGTAGCACTCGGCTCAAGCGTGTTGGTAGCACTCGGCTCAAGCGTGTTGGTAGCACTCGGCTCAAGCGTGTTGGTTGGACTTGGTTCGAGAGTGTTGGTCGCACTCGGCTCAAGCGTTTCGGTTGGACATTCAATGGAGTTAGTACCGCCCAAATTGGGATTGCATATTTGGCTTGACACTGGCACTCCCACCGGCACGTTAACATCCTCTGCTCTTGCTGGGTTGAAGAAAAACGCATAACTTGCAAACAACAGTAATGAAAATAAAAAAGCATCGAGAATGAGTGCAATAAAAATCTTAATATGTACCGGTTTAATTCTTGGATTCATTACATCCTCCTTTTATGCTGACATAACT
>JBGPBQ010000208.1:0-7178 GCA_041481345.1 Anaerolineae bacterium | reverse complement strand
GGTGCGGGTGGGAGATGAGGTGGCGCTCGGAACGGCAGTAGGCGGCTCACCTTCGACGGTGAACCGGCCGGAAGTTTTCCAACTGGTACCGACAAAAATCTGGACTTCGTATTCACCCGCCCGCCACATGGAGGGTTCAGGGTTCCAATCCGAGTAGCCTATGCCACCGGTGCCGCCGTCCCACGGATTGGTCTCATAATATACCATCTCTGTACCAAAGTACCACAGGGCAGACCACTGCACGCCGGGGATCATTTTATCGTAAGTAAATTGAGCATACAGGTGACCGACCGGATTCTGGAAGACAGTCGCGGGGTTGACGGGTACGAAATTTTTATCAAGTGCCTGGGCAAACACCAGTGGGCTGAACACCGCGGCGGGATTCGGTGTGATGGTGCTGGTGAAGGTTTCTTCGATCGCGAGTGGAACATGTGGCGTGGGAGTGATGGTGGGAGTATCGGAAACCGAAGGAGTGGGGGTGATGGTGGGCGTAAGCGTGATGGTGGGCGTAAGCGTGATGGTGGGCGTAAGCGTGATGGTTGGCGTGGTTGTGGAGGTGATGGTGGGCGGAAAGTAGTGATAGGCGAGGGGTTCGGCAAAGCGACGGGTGAAAATGGCGACGATTATAAATACAAGGGATAAAAACAGCATACGCCAGCCTACGACCATGCGATCACGGCGCATGCGGAAGAATTTAACCGAGCGGGCTTTGCGGATAGAACGAATACCAGCCCAGAGCCCATAGGCTGCCAATACAGAAAGCAGGGCTACAAATGTGATGACTCCGGTGTGGATGTCTATCTTCATAAATACGGCAACTACTGAACTTCGAGCGAAACGGTATTGCTTAATTCACCGATGCCTTCGATGGCGGCGACAACAATATCACCAGGATGAAGTGGACTGATACCGGCGGGAGTGCCCGTCAGGATGACATCCCCGACTTCCAGGGTCATGATCGAGGAAGCGTAAGCGATCACCTGGTCGATGTGAAAGATCATGTCACGTGTGGAAGCCATCTGACGGAGCTCACCATTCACATGGCAGGTGATCATGGTATCCACGGGGTTGAACTCCGTTTCGATCCAAGGTCCAAGGGGGCAGAAGGTATCGAAACCTTTGCTGCGGGTCCACTGGCCATCCTTACGCTGCAAATCACGGGCGGTGACATCATTGGCAACGGTATAACCATAGATGAAAGTGGAGGCATCGGAGGGCTGGATCCAGCGACCACGCTTGCCGATCACCACAGCCAATTCGGCCTCATGATCGACCTGCTCGGATTGGGGCGGAAGGAAAATAGTCTGGTTTGGCCCGATCACCGATGAAGGTGGCTTGAGGAAAAGCAGGGGAGTGGTGGGAACTTCAGCTTTGGTCTCCTTGATGTGCTCAGCATAATTTCTACCGACGCAGAGGATTTTGCTGGGGATGACAGGAGCGAGAAGCTGAATTGTGTCCAAAGGAAGGACGGCTTCCAATCTTTGGAATTCTCCAAACGGAGAACCAACCAATGTGCCTACCTGATCATTATTTATCCAGCCGAATTGAGCCGGTTCATTTTTAGTACGGTAACGGATCAGACGCATGATTTATTTAATTAGGCTTCCGGTTCCTGGATGCGGCTTGCGAGGTCAGCAATAGCCTGTTCCGCACCTGAAAAACGCTGTGAGAATGACCAATGAAGGGCTTCCACGAGGATATATATGATGGCGCTGATAACTATCATACCACTGGTAGATGAGGGATGTTCTGCGGCGGTTAACACCACACTGGCGGAACGGGCGGTGGGTAAGGAGGCAGCGCCAACAATGGCAGCGGTGGGGATTTTTCGGGCCATCGCTTCAGCGAGGGAACGGGCGATAAACGGGGATTGACCGGTGACATCTATGGCTAAAAGTAGATCCTGCTGGGAAGCTGTGTGTACGGTACGGGCGAAATCTATGACGCCTGGACGGGCGATGTAGATGGGGAACCCACCCTGTTCAAGGAAGTAGACCAGGTTGTACGCGGCGGGTTGAGCGGGGGATTCGACCAGCAAAATGATGCGGCGGGCATTGCCGATGGAGTTGACCAATTTTTCGATAGAGCTGATATCCAACATAAGGCGCATTTGATCAAGCTCATGGCTAAGACTATCCAAGGCGAAAGTCACCACGGCGGGCAGAGAATCAGGCTCCTTCGTGTCGGTTGGGTGGTAGAGAAGATTACGGCGGACTTTATCGCGAATTTCGCGCAGAAGCTCTGGGTAGCCTTTGTAACCCAGGTGTTGGGAAAATCTCACAACGGTGGCAGCATCGAGGTTCAAGGCGTGAGCAAGCTCACTGGCAGTCATGAAGGAGGCCTGGATGTAGGAATCGAGTAAAAAATCAGCCAATTTGGAAAAACTTTTAGACATGGCTGGTCGATCACGACGAATTTTTTCTTCGTAGGTCATCATCTCCTCCAAACTCATCATTTTTTAATTCAAAGTGTATCAGAAGATGGGGAAAAATGCAAACGAATTTGCGGAATTTGCGGGATGGAGTCATTGAAAGGTGCAGAAAAACTAGTGTATAATCAGCCCGTCGGGCGGATAGTTCAGTTGGTTAGAACGCCTCTCTTACACAGAGGAGGTCGTAGGTTCGAGTCCTATTCCGCCCACAATATTTGATGCATTTCCCCCAATTATTCGTGTGATCACACGGATTTTTCGTTATTTTGAGCATCAACCTGGGTTACCCCCTCAGGATTTATTGCATTTTTGTAATCGGGTGCAAATCGGGTGCAATTGGGTGCAGTTCTATGGGGGTGATGAGCTCGTCAATAAGCTCTGCTGCCTCGGTTTGCATGGTGGGGATCAAGTGACCGTATATGTCAAGAGTTATTGAAGCTTTTGAGTGCCCTAAGCGCCTGGACACCACAATGACTGCTACGCCGTGATTGAGCATCAGGGAGGCTGCTGTATGCCGTAGGTCGTGAAATCGTATCCTGGGCAATCCTGCAGCTTTGAGCAATTTATACAATTCCCTGAGCAGGTTACGGGGAATGATTGGTCCACCAATTGAGTTGGTGAAGATCAACCCATATTCTACCCACTTCTCCCCGGCTGCATGCCGTACTGCTTGTTGGCGTTCGTAGTGATCTCGCATTACCAGGATTGTCTTTTCTCCAAGGGCTACAGTCCTTTTTCCAAACCTGGTCTTGGGACCTAAGAACCGTACACCTGTTTTATTGGGTCTGGCTAGCTGGCGCTCGACCTTGATCGTTTGCCTGATCCAGTCCAGGTCGTCCCATTTCAGCCCTAGCAATTCCATCTGTCTCATGCCAGTGACGATTGCCATGTGGAAAAGCGCTTCCCAGCGGTGCCCGATTACCGATACAAGAAATTGACTCACCTGGCTTTCGTTGAGGATAGCCATCTCAGTTGTTGGTTCTTTAGGTGGGTGTGCGTAACTTACCGGATTGCGTCCGATCATGCCAGTCTGGACAGCCAGCTTAAGCGAGCTGTGCAGTAGGGTGTGTACCTTCAGGATTGTATAAGACCCGACTTCTTGATTGATCAAGCGGTTATAAAGACCCTGGACGTGTTCGGTTCGTAAGTCTTTAAGCGAGATTTGACCTATGCTCGGGATAATATAAGTACGGGTGAGCTGGTTGTAGTGCGTCCAGGTTGATTGTCGCATGACCGATCGTTCACTCGTGAGCCAGCCATTGAGATAATCAGCCAAGCTTCGCCGGGTGCTGTCATACGTCATGCCGTTGTCTATCTGGATGCTAGTCTTCTTGAGCCATTCCTGGCACTCACGGCGGGTTTTAGCGGTGAAGCTCATCCGGCGTCCTTGTACGGTAACCTGGGCACGCCAGGTCCCATTAGCCCTCGGGTGTAAACTCCCTTCGTTGTTGCCTCGTCGTCTCGTCATTCCTTTACTCCTTTTATAGTTTCAAGGAAAGGCGACCCGCATATTCAGTTGGTAAGGTGCGATTGTTCAATATCATTTTAGCATCGAATGAACAATCGTATCTTATGCGATCATCCGGGAATTTAATATGTATTGTTCAAGATCAGGTTCATAAACTCTGACCAGTTTCCTTATGCGGACTGTGGGTATTTCTCCCGATTGCATTAACTGGTAAGCCAGGGATCGAGATATATTCAACCGTTTAGCCACCTCAACCGCTCGTAACAATGGGCTTCCATGACTTTCGGATATATCTTTATCGACCATTCGCCAACTCCGTTTCTCGTTAGATTTTCCAATTGACCAATAAACTCAGCCACCTGGAAGCCTGGTTCTGCGTTGCATAATTCCGGTTTACTGCCTGGGGCACTGCCCTTGCCCCCATCGTTGCCGCCACGGTTGGGTTAGTTGCTTCGTATCCAGCGTGGTATCTGTTCCAATAGTTCGGGGACGAGTACCAGCCTCCCCCGCCACCACCACCATAACTGGGATAGTCATACCAGCCCGGAGAATAACCCCCACCTCCCGAAGTCGGAACCGTGGTGTCTGTATTGTTTAGGGGCGGCGTACCTAATGCTTGATTTGCCTCATATCCCTGAGCGGAATACGTGCCGTTCTGAATGTTCTGTAACATGACTTGATTGTGCCAGCCGTGTCTCGGGTTTATATCCGGGGTGGGTGGAACATATTTTCCATGAAGGACCCCATATTTATCTACAAGCAAACCACGCGTGACCGGGAAAATATCTGGATTAAGATTTTGGTTCAGAAAATTTGCCGATTGTCGCTGAATCTCAAAAGCGAGTTTAGCAGCTTTATCAGCTCCGGATTGCATTAAAGGACCCAAAACAGTTTGTGGGGACCAATTCCTTGAGGGTATAGGCTGCCCGGCAAACTTCTCACTTATCGCTGCCGCACGTTCGTCATACGGTTGTACGTAATTCCCAATCGTGCCACCCTTCCAGCTCGATTTTATTGCCGGTAGCCTCGTGCCTGCTGGTTTGGCTGACAGCCAGTTTGAATAACCGGATCGTGCCACTGTAGGTTTTACCGTCGGCGTTCTACGATTGGGCATCCATTGTTTGTCTCTTCCTCTGTATGCCATCGTCTTACCCTCCTTGAAGTTCGCTGTACTGCCTTTCTCCCAGCTGCTTTGGGTTTATAACTTTATAGTCCTCGCCGAACTTGATCAACGCGGTTCGTACCACCCCGGACGCGTCACTCTCCAAAATGTCCGATAAATAGTCGATGATCGACATTTCCTTCTGGTCAAGTCGCACGCAGATTTGATAATTCTTTTTAGGTTTCATGATCAACCTCCATTGTTAAGGTTCATTATAGGTTTATGGTAGGTATTGTGGATAGGGGGTGAAGTGCAATCGCATACCAAATTGCATCCCTGTAGCTTGTTGCATCGATGCAATCATTGTTTCTAATAATCAACACGCGTGACGAATTTGAAGCATCCATCCACTTGTATCGATCCCATCGGGTAATGAAGTCGCAACTTGCAACTTCGTACCAAAACGATTACCTTCATGCTTTACATTTACCGCCAGCCAATCACGAGATACCAATGGTTAGGGTTTCGAGGTTTATTGATTCAAAAATTTCAGGGATTCCCCGATGCACTAATGTCGATGCCAACATCAACATTGGTTAGTGATTTGAGCTAAGAGTATTTGAAATATTCGGGAGGGAGTATAGCGCGAGAGATAACCACATATGGAACCAACCAATCAACAGCCATGCCACCCCCACTCACCCCCATCAAGACCAACACCACCAAAGCCATAATCAAGCCCTAATGCAATAGCACTCGAATAATTCAATCTATCCATCCTCCACCAGACAGGAACGTAATCAACCTGCTCGTCACGTTTGTCTGTTCAGTTGCCATCTTGCAGGTCCGCAGCAAGTGAGCAGGAGATATCGAATCAAGCAGGGAGCTATCTGAGTAAATGTTTACTGTCAAGTTGTAACCTCTTCTTAGCATATAGGCATGGTTGGGGCAGTTTTTGTGAGAAATGGATATCATTCTAGTCTATCGCCAGGTCCATTGTAAAAAGGATGCGCCCTATCTCTGAGACAAGACGCATCCTTCCCGAGATGGGACCTGGTACGCGTAGTCGCGTACCAGGTGGGCAATCCCAGCTCGCAGTTTACTCACGAGTAATTCCAAGATAGGTCCCTCTCTCTTGAAATGCAAATCTCAAATTTCGTTGCGCCTCGCTCTGATTATTAATTGCTATACGTGCTTTTGCCTTTTGTTCAGTAATCGCCTGGTCCAATAGATCGCTCTGGTCAGCCGTGAAGTATTGAACTCTGTAACCAAAATCACTCTTTAGATTCATCACACATCTTTCGCTAGAAAGTGCTCGATGACTTTCAAGTATCCTGGCTTGCTCATCCTCCGATAATTTTTGTTGGGGGAGCGACAATTCATAACAAAAGTACGGGACCACTTTCCCTTTAGGAATGAACGTCATCCCCATGTCGAAATTTATCGTTCCAAACTGTGTACCGCCATAAGCCGCGTTCGGGGCAATCACTAACCAACCCTCCTTTTCGATTTTCACTTTGTCGATGATTGCCTGAGCAGCAGCCAGCTCAGCCTTCAATGATGCGATGGTTTCTTCTTGTGTCTCGGGTACTGCTTCTTTGATCGCTTTCCTCATCGTCATCACTCCTTTAGCCACGACAATTTAATCGGAGGATTAGGGTCAACATTCTCATCGGCAGCGTCAGCCGCATCGAGTTTTTTTAGCTCACGATTAGCCCGCTCACTGATTTTGTAGGTATCTTCTACCACAGTCGGGTGGTTTTCATCCATACCTAAGATGGTCCATTCAGCAACTTTTTTGTTATACTCCTGGTCGGCAGTGTCGATGATGAGCTGTCGTAATGCTGCCCGTTCTGTTTTGGCTTTCGGTGTCATAATATCTCCTTAGACGTTCCAAGTTCCGAGATTGCAATTGTTGTAAAATAAGTCGTGTAGTTCCTGCCTGTCTTTCTCTTCGATTTCCAGGGTATCTTCACCCCTGAGTGTAGCCCGGTCCAGCGTAGTTACAACAAATATCCTTTCGGCTTCATTGATCTTTGACCAGACCAGCTCACTTACATTAACCTTGCGAGAATTCCCCGGGAACAATGCTTCGGCCAGACTGTGAGCTTTCAGGTATCCTGGCTGCCCGAAATTATTCAGGACCCAACCCAAACATTTCTCGAGACCAAACTTAG
>JBGPBQ010000207.1:0-7181 GCA_041481345.1 Anaerolineae bacterium | reverse complement strand
ACGCGCATCTTACCAGAAAATGTTTAAATCGCGTAGGGGTGAGTAATTACTCTTGACAACTAGAACATATGTGCTATTATTATACCGGAGATAAATTCTTTGTCCTAATCCCCCAAATTTTGCTATCTACAATCGCAACAATTAGCATCCTTAATACTCAATCTTCCTCTGAATTGAATGCTATTGAATTATTTATTTAATTATTGATCGAAGCCCCTAATTCCGAATACGCTGCATGAAAATGTCATTACACGATGCTAATCGCTCCTGGTCATAACTATCTCCAGCTCAGTTATACAGATGATTCTTCTTCAGCCAACCCTGGAATTGATGCTAATTGAATTATCTATTTAATTACAATATCGCCGTCTGTTCATCGCATCTTAAGATCCAGGTCTCTGACTAAAATAATATTCGTTTTTATTGGTTTAATTACATAAACGATTATTTTGCCATCAGAATTTATAAAAAAACATCGTTCTGCGTACCTTTAGATATTCTGGCACATCTAGAATATGAACTGACACGCCTTAAATCGCAGCAAGCAATTCGTTCAATACGTGAATTTTAATGAGCCAGAAAACCAAAATATTATTTATGTGACCCATGTTAGGTTATCTTCGTCAAACGGCACTGAGATGTCGGGGTGGTATAATCTTTCCGCTTACATAATGTTCAAAAATCCTCATACGAGGAGCTACGAGGGATGAAACTACACGAATACCAGTCCAAACAGATATTTTCACGTTATGGCATACCTATCCCCAAGGGAAAGGTCGCCTCGACCGCAGATGAAGCCCGCAGCATCGCCGTCGAATTAGGTGGTCGGGTTGTGATTAAATCGCAGGTTTTGGTCGGCGGACGCGGCAAAGCTGGTGGCATCCGCCTGGCGAAAGATCCTCACGAAGCTGAAGATGTCGCCGCCCAGATCCTTTCAATGGAAATTAAAGGTCTTCCGGTTCGAAAAGTGCTTGTGGATGAAGCTGCCAGTATATCCAAGGAAATTTATCTTGGTATAACCAATGATCGCAGCGCCCGTAAACCGGTGATGATGGCCTCTTCTGCTGGTGGCGTCGAGATCGAGGAAGTAGCCCGCACCACACCTGAAAAAATCATTAAATCTCATATCAACCCCCTGCTTGGGCTCAAAGATTACCAGGCACGTAATATCGCCATCGGTATCGATTTACCCAAGCAGCATTGGAAGGTTTTCAATCAGATTGCCAACGGCTTGTGGCATGCCTACCAGGATTGTGATGCCACACTCGCCGAGATCAATCCACTGGTAATAACAGATAGCAACCAGCTGGTCGCTTTGGATGGAAAGATGCTTATCGATGATAATGCCCTTTTTCGCCACCCTGACCTTGCCGAGTTGCGTGATCTCGATGTTGAAGCTCCGGCTGAAGTCGAAGCCCGCAAATATGGCCTCACTTACATCAAGTTGGATGGCAATATCGGCTGCATGGTGAATGGCGCTGGTCTGGCAATGACCACCATGGATATCATTAAACTCTTTGGTGGCGAGCCAGCCAACTTTTTGGATATTGGCGGTGGCGCAGGTAGTGACAAGGTGGCAGCCGCCATCCGCATTATATTGACCGATCCAAATGTAAAGGCCGTCTTGTTTAACATTTTTGGCGGCATTACCCGTGGTGATGAAGTAGCCCGTGGTATTTTGTCCGCCCTTAACGAAGTAAAACCACATATCCCCTTGGTCGTTCGTTTGGTGGGCACAAATGCCGAAGAAGGTCGCAAGCTGCTCTCGGATGCGAACATGATCACAGCTGAAACCCTTGTCGATGCCGCCAAAAAAGCTGTTGCTGCTGCGAATTCTGTGAAAGCAGGGAGATAGAACCTATGAGCATCCTGATTAATAAAAATACCCGCCTTCTCGTTCACGGGATCACAGGCAACGAGGGTCTATTTCACAGCACACAGATGGTGGCATACGGGACGAATGTGGTTGCTGGAATGACACCTGGTAAAGGTGGCGAATGGGTTATCGATGGCAAAGTGCCTGTATTTGATTCTGCCAAGGTGGCCGTGGAAGCTACCGGGGCGAACACCAGCTGTATCTTTGTTCCATCCAGATTTGCAGCCGATTCGATCTATGAAGCCGCTGATGCTGGTATCTCACTGATTGTCTGCATCACCGAAGGTATCCCGGTCCAGGATATGATGCGGGTTCGTGATTACCTGGATCAAAAAAAGGTCCGCCTCGTCGGTCCAAACTGCCCGGGTTTGCTTACCCCAGGAGAATCGAAAGTCGGCATCATCCCCGGTAATATTGCTATCCCCGGTAATGTCGGCGTGGTTTCTCGTTCTGGTACGCTGACTTATGAAGTCCTTTATGCTCTCAAGCTCCTGAACCACGGGGTCAGCACCTGTGTTGGGATTGGTGGTGATCCGATCAACGGCACAAACTTTATCGACGCCCTCACCATGTTTGAAGCCGACCCACAGACAGAGAAGATCGTGATGATTGGCGAGATCGGTGGAACTGATGAAGAAAAAGCTGCTGAATATATCGCTGCTCACATGACCAAGCCCGTAGTTAGCTTCATTGCCGGTCAAACCGCCCCTCCGGGCAAGCGTATGGGTCACGCCGGTGCGATCGTGGAAGGCGGCTCAGGCTTGGCAGCCGATAAGGTCAAAGCTCTTCAATCTGCGGGTGTTCGGGTAGCCTCCCACCCAGAAGAGATACCGAGTTTGCTCTTCTAAGTGACCTTCAGATAAAACATCGGACTATTAGTAGGCATTGTCATTGACAATCTACACAGTTGTTGCGAGCCACAAGTGTTCTTCTTGTGGCGTGGCAATCTCCAACTCGACAATATTTCAATTTTAGGACCTTTCAAATTTACCGCGTGATACGCAATGTCTAACTTTTATCCAAACCTAAGATCGGACTAAATAGCGTACTAAGCAAATAGCTAGTGGTTGATCCCACTGGCTATTTCGATTCATCACTATTGTTTCGTTGAATAAATTGTATACCTATAGAAATATTTGGGTTCTATTCTGGTTTACGCCGCCATAGACTCCCAGAATGTCAATACAAAGAAATAATCGGTCTATCAAACATCACTCAGCAAGTTAAATATATACGAAAGAGGCGCATTATCACTCACGCCTCTTTCCTTTGGATATTTTATGATAACTTATTTTATGTGGGTTTGGAGATAATCAACAGCCTGGCCAACGGTTTTGATTTCCTGGGCTTCCTTATCAGAAATTTCTCCACCGAATTCGTCCTCAAATTTCATGATCAATTCTACCAGGTCCAAAGAATCAGCTTCGAGGTCCTCGCGAAAACGAGCTTCAGGAGTAATTTTAGCCTCATCGACACCAAGTAAGTCTACAATGATTGCTTTTACCTTATTGTAAACTTCATTATTATCCATCATCTATGATCCTCCTTCAAAAATTTATGCCTGATATCCTGGCAATTGTAATCTCAGATGTCAATCTGTCAAGTCTCAGGACAATCTTGTTGACATGCATACTTCAGGCTGGTAAGATTGTCTAAACAACAGGAACACCCGACTATGAAAGAAGTTACGCCGATTGGATCTCGGAAATCTGATCACCTCCGTATAAATCTAGAAGAGGATGTGCGCTCTGGATTGATCTCCGGTCTGGAGCAATATCATTTTGTTCATCACGCCCTGCCAGAAATTAATCTGAAGGATGTCGATCCATCTGTCAGGCTCTTTGGTAAGACGCTAAATGCGCCCATCCTGATTTCTTCAATGACTGGCGGCACGCAAGCAGCTTTTGAAATAAATCAGCTTTTGGCTTCCGCAGCTCAGCAATCCCATATCGCCATGGGTGTCGGTTCCCAGCGCATTGCCCTGGAACAGCCTGATCTGGCATACACTTTTCAGGTCCGCCGCCTGGCGCCAGATACCTTGTTGTTCGCCAACCTGGGGGCTATCCAATTAAATTACGGCTATGGGTTGGCAGAGTGTCAGCGTGCGGTCGATATGCTTGAAGCAGACGCTCTGGTCCTTCATATAAACCCTCTTCAGGAAGCACTTCAAATTGAAGGCAATACCGATTTTGCCGGTTTATTGAAAAATATTGAAGCTGTATGCAAATCATTATCCGTACCGGTTATTGCGAAAGAAGTAGGTTGGGGCTTCTCAGAGCAGGATATTTTCCTGCTGGCTCAAGCCGGGGTGACTGCGATCGATGTTGCCGGCGCTGGAGGCACATCATGGTCACAGGTTGAGATGTACCGTGCTGAAGACGATACCCGGCGTCAATTGGCTGCTGCTTTTTCTAATTGGGGGATTCCTACTGCCGAGGTGATTCAAAACGTAACCCAAACTGCTCCGCATTTGACTGTGATCGCTTCAGGTGGCTTGCGGACCGGGGTGGATGTCGCCAAGTGTCTGGCTTTAGGTACCACTCTCGGGGGTATGGCTGGACCATTCCTTAAAGCCGCCTCTCAATCCTTCGATGAAACCATGAAATTGATCAATTTGATCATTGAAGAGATCCGTATCTGCATGTTTGCCACCGGATCGGTGACCCTCGATCAGCTTCGGGATGGAAAATTGGTCAAGAAATAATCCTATGTCCTCGAACACCATGGAAGGCATTTCGCAAACCTACCTTCAGGCCATAGAAACTGAGCTTGTGCAAGCCGTGGAACGGTCGAAGGAATTCGGCAGTTCCAGCTTACATGATATGCTTGCATTTCACATGGGCTGG
Organism: Anaerolineae bacterium; assembly: GCA_041481345.1. Lineage (GTDB taxonomy): Bacteria > Chloroflexota > Anaerolineae > Anaerolineales > UBA4823 > FEB-25. Next base: position 2,459 of record JBGPBQ010000207.1, on the reverse strand, counting down.
AATAGTGATGGAGATCCATCCAAACTTCGTGGAAAACGCATTCGACCCTTACTGGTCCTGCTGGTATGTTCAGCTGCCGGCGGAGATTGGTCGCTTGCCCTGCCCGGTGCAGCCGCAGTTGAGTTAATCCATAATTTCTCGCTTATCCACGATGATATCGAAGACCACAGTCCACTGCGACGGGGTCGTCCGACAGTTTGGAAAAAGTGGGGTATCCCTCAGGCGATCAATACAGGCGATGCAATGTTTGCCCTGGCGCATCTGGAAGCTATCCGCTTAGCCCAGACAGTAAATCCATCGATTGCCCTCAAAGCAGTGGAAATCCTGCAAAGCACCTGTTTACATCTCACCCAGGGGCAGTATCTGGATCTTGCGTACGAAACGCGCCAGGATTTGACGGTTGATGATTATTGGCTTATGGTGGAAGGAAAAACTGCTGCATTGATTGCCGCTAGCGCTGAGCTAGGCGCACTGGCAGCTTTCAGTCATGAACAGCTGAGCGATAAATACCACGAATTCGGTCGGCTGCTCGGCCTGGCTTTCCAGGTCCAGGATGATCTGCTTGGAATATGGGGAAATTCTTCCCTGACCGGTAAATCAAGTCAGAGTGATCTAATCACCGGTAAAATAACCCTTCCAATAATCTATGGTCTTTCCAGGGCAGCTGAGTTTGCCGCACGTTGGAAACTTGGACCAATACAATCTGCAGAGGTTCCGGAAGTTATCAGCTTACTCGAGCGGGAAGGCGGAAAGGAATTTACCAAGACTGAAGCAGTTCGGTTATATAATGAGGCTGTATCTGCCTTGGAAGCAGCCCATCCTGATGGATTCGCAGGTCAGGCTTTGAAGGACTTTGCGTATAGCTTGATCAACCGTCAATCTTAATCAATAGACAATTAGATAAATTCTTTAAATACCTGGTTGCCCAGCAAGTGACCTTTTGAGGTTAATCGCAGCCGTTTATCAATTGCGCCAGACCACTCCAGCAATCCAACCGAGATCAACCGGTCAATCTGGTCTCCGAAGCGGCTCTCTAAGCTGATCCCAAACCGCTGCTGGAATTCTGAGTCAGATACCCCTTCGTTTACAAGCCGCAGACCCATCATCATGGTCTCACCAATCTCGGTATCCGTATCGATGGGTGTCATCTGCACCGTAGCGGGAGTTTGTGGAAATTGCTGTCTGCCTTCTTGATATCTATCGCCGTTCTTCATCCGATTAATATATCGACCAGGTGTTAATTCATCTATGGTTCGATAACCATTAATATATCCATGTGCGCCAGCGCCCACACCGATATACGGTAGGTTGCGCCAATAATGAAGATTATGCAGGCATGCATACAGCTCACCGGAAACCCTCTCTTGTGCCCAATTCGAGATTTCATACTGGATATAACCCGCTTTGGCTAAAAAATCACTAGCCTCTTCATACATGTCTGCCGCTATGTCATCTTCCAATTCAGGTAGGATTCCCTGCTCGACTTTATGCTGCATAGGTGTGCCATGCTCAAGCGTCAGCGCATACAGGGATAAATGTTCGGGTTTTAAGGCCAATGCAGCCTCGAGTGACACTAACCATGCTTTTAATGACTGGTACGGCAGCCCAAATATGAGATCCAGGTTCAAGTTGTTGATCCCGGCTGTCCGTGCCCATTCAACTGCATTCACAACATCCATAAAAGAATGTCGCCTCTCCAGCATGGCTAGCTCATCCTGGTTGGCTGATTGCATGCCCAGGCTGATCCGGTTCACACCCAACGAATGGATATTCTTTAGGTATCCCAGTGAGACTGTACCCGGATTAGCTTCAATGGTGGTCTCAGCAGAAGATAACACGTCAAATTGGTCATGAATAGTAGTCAGGATATTTTCCAGCCCATATTCAGGAATGAGCGAAGGTGTCCCACCGCCAAAATATATTGTGTGGATGGTTAATCGCTCAGCGGATGAACGTGCTAAATACTCGATTTCCTCTCCCACCGCCTGACTGTATTTGGGTATCAGGCGCTGAAGACCAGCATAGGTATTAAAATCACAATATCCACACCGGTGTATGCAAAAAGGGATATGAATATACATACTACTGAGCATAATCTCACGAGTATATCACGCTCATTTGAGCTCCCCCTGTCAACGTCTCTATATACTCCCAACACCCGTTGAAGATAAAAAGCTGGTATAATGCGCCAAGTCTTGGCAAAATGCCGGACCTCCAATAATTATGACTCCAGAGACAAATACAACACCTATAAAATTGTGTCCTACGTGCGGGACGCGAGTGAAGGAAGATGCAACCCGCTGTCTGGTCTGTGGGGCAGACCTGACTACTACTGAAAAAGCCGCGCAGTCTTCTAAGGTTGTTGAAGGCAGCCGGATGCCTTCAATCACCTTAAGTCTTCCGGCTGCGATTGGCTTATTGGCATTATTCCTCGGGATCGGTGCGATTATCGTGTTTTT
>JBGPBQ010000206.1:0-7194 GCA_041481345.1 Anaerolineae bacterium | reverse complement strand
GGTCATTTTGGGTCTTATACTGCAATCCTTACGGTTACAGATAACAACCTCCCTCCGAAAACTGCCTCAAGCTCAGTGACGATAAATGTGAATCAAGGCAATCTCCCTCCGGTTGCCAATCCAGGCGGACCCTACGTGGCTATTCTTGGAAGTGATTTTGTACTCGTTGGAACCGGTTCCTCCGACCCGAATGCCGGTTGTGGTGACTCGATTGTGTCGTACGCTTGGCTGATTGATGGTGTGTTAAATCTGAGTGGCTCAACACCCATAATCTCGGCTGCGCAACTCAATGCCCTGGGCGTAGGGTCTGGTCATTATGTCCAATTGACCGTGATGGACACTTTTGGCGCAACTGGAACTGAACATACGACACTGTTGATAACTGGTGAGTACACCCTGACCATCTTCAGTGCCCATGGCACATTCACGAAGGTTCCCGATCACCCCACCTATCACTATGGGGACGAAGTCACCCTGAGTGCGACCGCTGCCCCAGGCTGGACCTTCACAGGGTGGACACCTACACTGACGGACAATAAGGTAACGATCAACGGCAATACCGCTGTCACCGCCAACTATTCACAGATCGAGTACACAATCTCGGGCAATGCGGGACTGGCGGGTGTCACCTTGAGTTACGTCGATGGAATCACTCAAACAGTTACTTCAGGGGCTGGTGGCGCCTATTCATTCAGCGTCTCCTACAACTGGTCCGGCACCGTCACACCTTTCCTGGCGAGCTACACCTTCGCCCCCATCTACCGAACCTACACCCATGTACTGGCGAATAGCACTGGACAGGACTACACCGCCACCGCCTTACCGGCACCCACGCTTGTGCCTGTGCAAAACTTGTGGCCCAGCTGGGATGCCCCGGGTGGCGGTGGGGTCTTCTCCGCTTACGTTGGGCCTCCTGCTTACGGCTATGTTTCCCCCGGTTTTACCGCCCTCTATGACCTGCGTGAGGCTGGCATCATCAAGGCCGGTCTTGCTCCCGACCCGGATGATGGGCATTACTGGGACGAAGGCCTGTTCGGCTTCATGCCCACCTACACCATCAATGCCTTCGCAGCCAGCACCCTCACCTACGACGTCGAGAATCAGGCCGGTAGCAACCCGGTCTGGATGACCATCGAGATCGACATGGGAACGGGTCACCGTAGTGACAACCCCTCCTTCCAGTCTGTCCCAGCGCCGTATGGGCCCGACTGGCACACCGTGAATGCCGCTGCCGGGCAATGGCAGCTCATGGATGCGAATGGGAATGCCACCGGTCCACTGCTGTCCTTGGCTGACATCGCTGCCAATCCAATCTACACTGGCAAACCTGTCCTGCGTGCCTACCTGCGCTTGGGCATGGGTGACTCATATAACAACGGTGGCACAGGCACGATTGCCTGGGTGGATCAAGCCACGGTTGCGGGCGTAACCTATGACTTCGTGCTCGCTCCCCCACTGACCATCTCCGGTAATGCCGGCGTCGCTGGGGTTACCTTGAGTTACACCGATGGCACCCCCCAGACCGCCACTGCAGACGGTAGTGGCAACTACACCCTGAGCGTCTCCTACTACTACTCCGGCACCGTCACGCCTTCCCTGGCGGGCTTCACCTTCGCACCCACCAACCGAACCTACACCAATGTGCTTGCGGACCAGACTGCTCAGAACTACACCGCCTCACCGCTGGTAGCCCCGTCTAATCTGAGTGCGACAGCCGTATTATGTTCGCAGATTGATCTATCTTGGACTGACAACTCGCTCGATGAGACGAACTTCAGAGTAGAACGTTCACCGGACGGGACTTCGAATTGGACAGAAATAGCTACAGTCAACGCTAATACGCTGACTTACAGCAATACAGGCCTATCTCCAATAACTCCCTATTACTACCGGGTTCGTGGCTACCGCTCAAGTGACAATGCCTTCTCAGACTACAGTAACACTGCCCATATCACCACGTCGACATGTGAGGTTATCCTGGCAATGACACCTTCCGTTAGTACAGTCGCGATTGGTCAGAACTTCGACGTGGTTCTGCAGGTACGATCCGGCACTCAATTAGTAGATGGCGCTGCAGCTTTCCTGAACTTTGATCCCACCTACCTCCAGGTGGTCAGTATCACGCCTGGAAGCAGCCTGCCGGACGGACTGGTGAACAATTTTAATAACACCACCGGACAGGTGAATTACGCTGCAGGCAAACTGATTGGCGTCTTACCTTCAGGCACCTTCACTCTGGCGACGGTCACCTTCAATGCCCGGGCAATAACGCCGAGTACGCCGATCCATTTCAATCATGACAATCCCCGCAAGAGTGACGTTACCCATGGCGGGCATTCGATCATTACTGGGATGGAAGAAAGCACGGTAACGATCACACCCAACGCCACCACCCAGGGCAGCGTGACTCTGCAAGGAAGGCCTAATCCACCAGATACACGCTGGATCGTCCTGCTGACCGTCAACCTGACTCTTCCCGGGCAAACGACCCCCGTCTATAGCTTCACGCCCACCACCGATAACAGTGGTCATTTCACGCTCGGTGAGATCATCCCCGGAACCTACGATGTTTATGTCAAAAACAGTCATACCTTGCAGAACAAAAAGACGGTCACCTTTGTGCCAGGAACGAATGGGATTGACTTTGGAACCTTGAGAGAAGGGGATGCCAATAATGATAACTTTGTCACTCTGATAGACTTCTCCATCCTGGCAACGACCTTCAACAAAGCTCAGGGGACACCCGGATATGATGATCGAGCAGACTTCAATGGGGACAATATGGTCACCCTGCTGGACTTCTCTTTGCTGGTGACAAACTACGCACAGGCTGGTCCAATCATCGTTACATCCAACCCGGAAAACACTATCCTTTCTCCTGGAAAACCCCAGGCTGATGTTCTGATCGTGGTTCAACCGGATTTGCTCAATGTCAACTCGGGTGATACGTTCACTGTCACGATCCAGGTTCAAAGTGGCAGCCAGCTCCTGGATGGAGCTCAAGCCAGTCTGGATTTCGATCCTGCTTTGCTTAGAGTCAACAAGCTGACTGGCTTCACAACTGATTGGCCGTTTGAGGTTTTTAACCAATATGACAATAACAATGGAACGATCGACTATGCTAGAGTAGCCTTGTCTAATTTCCCCCATGGAAATTTGGGCTTGGTCAAGATCCAATTTACAGCCCTTGCCAACACATCATTAACATACCTCACTTTCCATTATGGCGGTGTGCGTAATACCGATGCCACGTCAGGAGGTCACTCTATGCTCACGGGCGATGTGGATGGGCAAATGCAGATCGGCTTCTTCAACAAGACCACGCCGACAAACGGTGCTGGCGGGGTGCCGATCGCCCCTACCCTGGCCTGGACGTCCAGCCTCGGAGCCACTAGATACGAGTACTGCCTCAACACGACAAACACCTGCAGTGCGTGGACAAACAACTTCACAGCTACCAGCGTTGGTCTGTCCGGATTGAGCTACTCCACCACCTACTACTGGCATGTAAGGGCAGTCAATGGTGTTGGCACCGTCTACTCGAATGGTTCTAATATAGCTACCTGGTCATTCACCACCACAACTCCCACCGAAGTCAGACTTGCCAACTTAAAAGCGACTTCTTTGCCGCAAGGCATTCAGCTCGGCTGGAAGACCGCCCAGGAGAATGATCTGGTGGGCTTCAATTTATTCCGTTCCGAATCACCAGACGGACCGCAGGTGCAGCTTAACACCGATCCTATCCCAGCTATCAACCCCGGACAGCTACAGGGGAATGATTATCGATATCTGGATACTTCAGCTGAGGCTGGAAAGACATACTACTATTGGGTCGAATGGGTTGGTAATCAGGGTTCCGAGCTGTTTGGCCCCGTAATTAACAGCCTGGTGCCCTACCATGTATGGTTGCCAATTGGATTAAATAAAACTAAGTAGATAATTCGTTGATATGGCGTGTGGATGGTAAATTAATCCACACGCCATAGGATTTTATTTCTCTGCCTGTCAATCATGCAAAGTTGTTATTACCTTGAATTAAATTGATAATCAGAGTATGATGAAACCATCTATATCGGATACAGTTTGGTAGATATCGGTATTAAATGTACTTTCCGATGCGATAAGTCCACCAGAAAGAAGAAATTATCTATCCATGTCTGATCAAATTCAGGACCCGTTTGACCAAATTTTCTATAAAGACCCTGCTATAGTTGCCCGACAGATCGCAGGCGAGATGATCCTGGTACCCATCCGGCAAAATGTTGGCGACCTCGAATCGATCTACCTGCTCAATGAGACAGCCCTTTTCGCCTGGCAGCTGCTGGATGGTGCTCATACCCTGGCTGATATCCGCGACCAGGTCGCCCAGGAATACCAGGTTGATGAGCTGCACGCCGGGCAGGATTTGCTCGAGTTGATTGCCGATTTGGAGCGAGTGGGGGCTGTGGTTAAGCATGATGGATGATTGCAGCAGTATTCCTCAATTAGGGTACGGTGAATTCAGTGAATGGATGCACCGAAAAGTGGGAAACCAGCACATTCCCATTGTTGGGTCATTTGAGGTAACCCTACGCTGTAATCTTCACTGCCAGCACTGCTATATCCCCCCTGAGCGCCGTGCCAGTCGGAGTGAACGCGAGCTTAGCCTACCAGAGATCGAGCGCATCCTGGATGAGGTCGCTGATGCCGGCTGCCTGTGGCTTCTGCTGACCGGCGGAGAGCCATTACTTCGACGGGATTTCATTGATATCTATATCTATGCCAAGCGTCTGGGGCTCATCTTGACTCTTTTTACCAATGGGACCATGCTCACCCCGCGCATCACCGATACTCTGGCGGAGTGGCGCCCATTCAACATCGAGATCACCCTGTACGGTGCCACCCAGGAAACCTATGAGAAGATCACCGGTATACCTGGTTCGTATACCCGCTGTCGGCGGGGGATCGACCTGCTGTTGGAACATAACCTTCCCCTCGGATTGAAAACCATGGTCATGACCCTCAACCGTCATGAGCTGGATCAAATGAAATCGCTCGCTGCCAGCCTTGGAGTAGAGTTCCACTTCGACCCAATTTTGCAATCAGCAATCGATGGTTCTGCTCGACCTACCCGCCTAAGGCTACCGCCTGAGCAGGTTGTGGAAGTTGAAAAAGCTGATCCAGCTCGCGCCAGGATGTGGCCAAAATCGATGCGTGAGAATCTTAAGCAAAAAGAAAAAAATCGTAGTTTATTCCTGTGCAGCGCAGGAAAATCCTCATTTCATATTGATGCGACTGGTCGCCTGAGCATGTGCGTCACCAACCGCAATCCATCCTATAATCTACGAGCTGGAAGTTTTACGGAAGCCTGGGAGTTGTTTATGCCTACTTTAACCTCGCGTCAGTGTAGCGACCTTTATCAATGCGCAGGCTGTGAGTTGCGGTTCATATGTGCGCAATGCCCGGCATCCGCTGAACTTGAATGTCAAGATGCTGAAGCGCAAATAGAGTATTTGTGTCAGTTAACGAAAATTCGGTACGAAGAATTTGGTAGAGCAAAGTGATGTATAATCATCTTATAAAATCGGCTTCACATATTGATGGAGGAATAATATGAAGAGTGAGGATCAGACGAAGGTAGAAAAGAAAGTATATGCCAAGCCACAGGTAATGGAGATTCAATTAAAGGCCGGCGAAGCTGTTTTGGCAACTTGTAAAAACCAGGCCAATTTTGATCTATGCCGGGGTGCTGGAGATATTTCATGCATAGGCGATACATTTCGAAGTTAATCATCAAAACTGTTCTAAATAAATGACCAATGCAGAAAACATTGTTTTCAGGATTGGAGGTATGGAGTTAGGTTTATTCTTCCAGGATGACCTTGAATTTACATCCGCGGGACGATTTAGTGATTTCATCAGCAGAAACAATCCACTAGCAATTTATCAAATCGCTGATAAACCTGTCTCTGGGATGCCCGCGGGTGCCTTGATTTTCGACTCAGGGCAGGTCTGGCGGTTATATCGCGATGGGGATCGCAGGATCTTGTGGGTCGGCACGCGGGACTTTATTCCCCGACTAGTTGGTAACTTCAGCGCCGATTATCATAGGGGCGAGATTTTTACAACGAAGAACGAAATTGAAGCTGATAAATATAACTTTCCACTTGATTTTCCCTTAGGCGAGCTGCTCATGACCAACTTATTGGGGACCGGTTATGGTATCATGCTGCACTCTTGCGGTGTGATTGATGGGTCGAATGGCTTGGTTTTTACTGGAGCAAGCCACGCTGGGAAAAGCACTACTGCTCGTTTATGGAATAATAATCCCAGCATGCTGGTATTAAATGATGACCACACGATTCTCCGTAAAATCGACGGTCAGTTTCGGGTATATGGCACACCCTGGCATGGTGAGGGTGGATTCGCAATGGCGGAAGATGCCCCACTTCAAAAGATATTCATTCTCGAGCATGCTCAATCCAACCAGGCGGTGCGCCTTTCAGGAGCTCAGGCAGCTGCGGCTCTCCTGGTGCGCGCCTTTCCTCCGTTATGGGATGCCTCAGGCATGGCTTTCACCTTACAATTCCTGGATGAATTGTGCCAGGCTGTTCCTTGTTACAAATTTGGTTTTATTCCGGATCAAAGCGCAGTTGAGTATGTGAGATGCATGTCCTAGAGCTGAATGGTCCTGAATTCCACGATCTTGCGTGTCAAATCCTGAGGAGCGGTCGTCGCCTCCGCTTCCTGGCTAGTGGGAATAGCATGCAACCGTTCATTTTGAACCATGATGTTCTCGAGGTCGCACCCCTGGCCGGAAATAGAATTCATATTGGAGATGTATTGCTGGTAGAAACCAATTACGCAAGGATGCTGGCTCACCGGGTAGTAAAAACTGATCATAGGGATAAGATTTCCAACTATTTGCTCCATGCTGATAATAGCACCTCCCCCGACGGCTGGTTTCGGAATGAAAACATTCTTGGGCGGGTGGAAGTCGTGGAGCGAGGCAACCAGCGGATTAGATTGAATTCATTTCCGCAACGTTGGAGAGCCCGATTTTGGGTCACAATTGCACCATTGTCAGTAAAATGTTCATGGATACCCTATTGGATTCGAAAGTTACTCAGGAATTGGTTATTGGTATGCTAGATTGATGGTTGAAAAATGTGAGGAGAGTGAATAATGGCTAAGCTCTGGATGCGAAGGGTAATG
>JBGPBQ010000205.1:0-7247 GCA_041481345.1 Anaerolineae bacterium | reverse complement strand
TGCCAAGATAAGTTCGATTAATTCATCTTTTGAAAATGTCTCAAGATCCGTTTTTCCCATACGCGCATCTTACCAGAAAATGTTTAAATCGCGTAGGGGTGAGTAATTACACATACATTATAGCACAAGTGTTCTATTTGTCAAGAGGAAAAACTTACGGGGGAATATATGATATCTCAAAATAATGTCACACCTGTTTATCATCGATTGATATATTTCGTACTCTCCTATTTCTTCTCCCATTATTTGGAAATCAGTTGGTGACCTAATAATATATTGTTAAAAAAGAGAACAGAGGATGGTTTAAAACACACATGCAGAAGCCACAGATCGAGTTACTTACATGCGTAAAATGTTGTTATTTGCTTACTGCTGCACCGGAAATAGAAAAAAACCTTACAGGCTTGACCGAACTGTAAGGTCTGAGAAGTTCGTGAGCTTCTCACCGCCTGATCACTAGCAGGAAGTTATGCAGAGGTTCGCCGAACAAGCCGAACTCCGTCAGGTGACACAGAGGCAAAACCAACAAATTCCCGAGCGGGTCACGCGTGTACTCACTACCCGGGCAAGTAGTGACCGCATCAGTCCAGGTATTGGCTGATGTATCCCAATAGTACAACCCAAGACCATTTTCAGGGATGCCAGAAATATCGGTTTCTGTATAGGTGAGAGTCACTGTCACTGGCAGGTTGAATGTCATTACCGGATTGCCACCCGAATCTTGGGCGGATAGATCAAAGCTATTATGCGCAAACCAGATAAAAGGATGGTTGTGAGTGGGTTGTAGGTGCGGCCTGAAAGTGAACGTGGTCTCGCGATCCAGGGCTCCCGCCGGAAAGAGGAAATCCGTCCTGCCATCCAGAGAGGTTAGCTCACCGCCGGATATGCCGATGATCTGCTGGAATCCCTGGTATAACTGCCAATCGGGATCCAATAGGTGGAGGAAGACCTGTAATCGGTCCCTAGGGTCCGGGGAGCCGGGAGGGACGTTGAGCATGTTGTAAACCAGGTCAAGACCGTCCTGACCGTTATATTGACCAGGATTAAACAAGTACACCAAATTGGCTAATGTGGGTGGGATATCACCCTCAAACTGGTTGTCGTGTAGATACAATATATTCAGATCGCCGAGATACCCCAGCTCAGCTGGGATGCTGCCGCTAAGATGGTTCCCATTTAGTTCCAATTCGGTCAGGTTGCCCATATATCCCAATTCGATTGGAATATTGCCACTTAACTGATTGTTATCAAGATGCAAGGACCGCAAGCCATTGAGGTTGCTCAACTCAGCAGGGATGCTCCCGGTTAACTGGTTCCCACCCAGGTCCAACCCTTCTAGGTTGGTCAAACCACCCAGCTCAGGGGGGATGTTACCAGTCAGGCGGTTGCCATCCAGCTTCAGGTGTTGCAAATCCGCAAGGGCTCCGAGCTCAACTGGAATGACACCACTCAGTTGGTTTGATGACAGGTTTAACCCGGATAAATACGTTAGGTTCACCAACACTGCCGGGATGCTGCCGGTGAGCTGATTATTGGATAAATCGAGATACTGCAGGGTGGTGAGATTTCCAAGCTGTGTGGGGATGCTGCAACTAAGCTGGTTCTGATTAAGATTCAAATTATCCAGGTTCGTCAAGCTGCTCAGGTTTGCGGGAATGCAACCACTAAGCTGGTTCGATGAAAAAATCAACACGATCAGGTTGGCAAGATTACCCAGCTCGGTGGGGATGCTGCCACTCAATTGGTTATTTAGTAGAGAAACCCAGGTCAGATTGGTCAAATTCCCCAGCTGGGAGGGTATGCTCCCACTCAGCAGGTTATAACTCAGGTTCAAAATACCCAGGTTGGCCAGGTAACCCAATTCGGGTGGGAGGTTACCGCTCAACTGGTTATAAGCCAGGTCCAGCCGCTGCAGGTTTACCAGGTTGCCCAGCTCGGCTGGAATGCTGCCGCTAAGTAGATTGGTATTTATGTCCAATACTTCCAGATTGGTCAGGTTTCCCAGCTCAGGCGGGAGATTGCCATTTAACTGGTTCCCAGATAGTATTAAAAATCTAAGATGGCTCATCTTACCCAACTCAGCGGGGATATTGCCATTTAATTGGTTTTCGCTTATACCAAAAGCTTCCAGGCTGATTAAGTTGCCAAATTCAGGGGGAATGCGGCCGCTCAGCTGGTTGTGAATCATATCCAACGAAACCAGGTTGATTAGATTACCAAGTTGTGGAGGGATGCTTCCAGTTAACTTGTTATTGCTGAGTGTCAATCGTTCCAGGCTGGTCAGATTTCCAAACTCAGAAGGGATGCTTCCACTAAGCTGGTTAAAACCCAGGTCCAAATATGTCAGGCTGGTCAGATTGCCCAATTCGGGTGGAATGTTACCAGTCAATTGATTGCCCAAAAGTACCAATACTACCAGGCTGCTAAGATTGCCCAGCTCGGGCGGGATGCTGCCACTCAAGATATTGCCTTGAAGGTCCATTTGCTGCAGACCAGTGAGGTTACCCACCTGGGCAGGAATCGCGCCTACCAATTGATTCGATATCAAATGGATGCTGGTCACATTTCCGGAAGTGACCACCAATCCAAACCAGTTACTGGGGGTAGCGGACACAAGCCAGTTGGTATTGTTTCCCCAGCCGGGGCCGTTGGTGTTATTGAACAGTGCCACGAGGGCATCACACTCATTCGGGGGTATCTCGGTGACGTCTGCACACGAAAATGTATTTACTCCCAAAACTGGTAGTGCGGTAGTCAATGCGATCACAAAGGCTAGGGTGAAGTAAATTATGCTTTTCATTTGGGTTCTTCTCCTGGGCTGAAAATGTATGCTCTCAACCAAAACCCGTGTACATCCCACCTATTAATCTGTGATTAATTATATCGCTGTTATTTAGATTATCTATTGGATGTATACAATTAAATCCAAACGTTCAAAAACGATTCCTCTCGGTAGTTCGATTACACCTACCATCTCGGTAAAATATTTACAACATAAAGCCGGAATAATTTTCACATCTGAGTTTTTATTTTTGGGTGGTTATTCAAGTCAGGATTTTGGTATTTTAACAATACACCCTCAACTTGCTCAATTATTGATTCAATCTTTTCAGACCACTGTGGAATAGTTTCAGCTAGAAATGGCGTTATTTTAAGCGTTAACCTGATCCCACCATCTCTTTTTTCATAAAAATCTTTTACTGAAAATCTCCGATTCTGTACAAACTCAATTAGCCATGCATCAACATCGGGTCTGACCGGTTCCATAACATCGTATACGAAGGAATCACGATATTGATTATCAAGAAGGGCGACTCCAGCCATTGGGCGAAACCTGGCATTGTGAAGTCCATATTAATCAGGTTGTCTCTTCAGTGGCTGAGTAATTGACAAATTGTGAAATAGATATTATACTATGCGAAATTGACTATGCGAAAATCCTATACGCAATAGAATATGAGGAACCTATGCCACCCGATGATAAAATCCCATCCCATATCACGCCCCGCACCTCACTCGTCCCAGCAATCAATGCCTGGCGCATTTATTTGAGAGACCAGGGAAAATCGCCCCATACGGTGAAAGCTTTCGTAGCTGATATGTACTTGCTAGCGTCCTACCTGCCTCCAGACCGCCCACTGGGCGCCATCACCACCAACGAGCTGAATAATTTCTTAGAATGGATGCAGAAACAGCGCGGGGTACCGTGCAGCCCCAAGACCCTCGCCAGGCGCATCACCTCCATAAAAGCATTCTTTAGATGGCTGACCCACTATGGTGTGATCGTGGTTGACCCGGGAGAAAAAGTGCTGCAGCAATCCGTGATCAGCCCGCTACCGCAAGTGCTCAGCGAGGAAGAAACCCAATCCGTGCTCGACGCTGCCACAAAACACCGCCTGGCGCAACAGCCCGACGCGCGCTACTACACCCTGCTAGCGCTGCTGCTGGAGACCGGGATCAAGAAAAGCGAATGCCTAGGGCTGAGCCCGAACCACATCGACCGGGAAGCACCGGGGGGTCCGATTTTATTCGTCAGATATGCCAGCCCTCAACACCGTTATAAAGAACGCAAGATTGCATTGTCTGAAGAATGGCTCGAGGCGTATGACGAATACACGTCTCAATATCAGCCAGGGGACCAGATCTTCCCCTGGTCTCAGCGACGCCTGGAGTATCTGCTGGAGGATTTGGGCGAGGAAGCAGGGTTATCCAAACATCTGTCTTTTGAGATGTGCCGCTGGACATGCGCCCTGCACGACTTGCAGACTGGAATGGAAGTGAATAAAGTGCGCCAAAAGATGGGATTATCCAAAATCCAATGGCGTGAGGTGAGACTAAAGCTACAGAAATTAAGTGCCGAGATCCCGGCTTAATGTCAGGTGGACTACCGAGCGGCTACCCGCGCTAACCTGTGCCCGCTGGCTCAAGCGGCAGCCCGGTACCCACAGGACGTGGTCCCCTGAGCAGACCAGCGGCCAGGTCTTTCGGGCTCTTTTGGGCAGCTTGAGGTTGATCATCAGGTCGGAGACCTTGATCGAATGCCCGTCCATGCCAACCGGTTGGATGCGGTCGCCGGCAGCGCGGCAGCGGACCGTCAGTGGGAGCTCGATCTTTCCGCCATCCACCCAGGCATGGTAGGGGTCCGAATTTGCAACACTAGCTTGGATCGCCAGCTCGAGGTCAGTGGCTTCTACGGCCTGCAGCTGCCAACCATCATTCAGTGAAACCCTGGAAGGAATATTCAAGCTGTATTCTTCACCAGGAGCGATGGCTGGATAGTCGGTCAGAGGTAAGTCTTCCAAGCTGGATGCCAGCCAGAATAAATCTCCTTCGCGGATGATGCATAGGTCTGACATCAGGTCTACCTGCCCATTCGGTTTAGCCTCAGCCAGGAACTTTAGACCGCGCTCGATACATTCAAAGTCGATGTCGCGTAAACCCGGCAAATGGTAAGCGATCGCTTTCCTCAACAGGTAGCGCTGGAGGGAAACAGGCAGTTCCAGGATACCCGGGCGGTGGAAAGCCAGGTATCCAGGTCCAAGATTAACGAGATTGTCTTTCCAGGCCTCATCGACAAGCTTCTGTAGAACCGAGTAATCATCCCGCATGATCTGCCCTGATCGTAGCAGGTTCTGGCGCACACCCGGGTTATAGTCCTCCAGGATTGGCAACAGCTCATGTCGCAGGCGGTTGCGGAAATAGGTCATGTCCAGGTTACTCTGGTCTGTCACCGACTCGATCTCATTTTCTGCCAGGTACTCCACGATTTCTTGCCGCCAAGTGGATAACAGCGGCCGAACCAGCGGGATGCTGTCGCTCCACGGGTTGGGCAGCGTTCGGTATTCCATTCCACGCAACCCGCTCAACCCGGAACCTCGCAGAAGGTGCATCAAGATAGTCTCGACCTGGTCATCGGCAGTGTGAGCCGCCAAGACCGCAGCCGCACCCACAAACTCTGCCTGTTCGAACAGGTAGTGGTATCTCAGCGTCCGGGCGGTCTCCTCGATAGAAAGTGAATGCTCGCTTGCATAAGAACGGACGTCGATCTCACTGGAGATAAATTCAATGCCTGATTCACCTGCAAATTGCATTACAAACTGCGCTTCTGCGTCCGCTTCGGATCGCAGCTGATGATTAACGTGTGCCGCAATCAGGTTATACCCAGATGTATGCAAGATGTGCAGAAGGCATAAACTGTCAGGTCCGCCGGAAACACCAACCAGGAGGCAATCGCTTTGGTGTAATTTGCATTCTCGTTGTAAAATCTTTGCAATTTTGTCAAGCATCGTAAAATAAATTATAGCGTATAATGAATTAGGATGATATTTAACTCCTGACCATCACTATGCCGGATTATCATCACAGAATTGCTCTATTCTAGGGAGTAAGCCACATGCCGGAAAAAATCCTCATCGTCGATGATGATTTGGACACGTTACGCCTGGTGGGGTTAATGCTGCAACACCAGGGTTATCGAATCATTGCTGCCAGCACTGGAATCCAGGCAATTTCGCTGGCTCAAAGCGACAAACCAGACCTAATCCTGCTCGATATCATGATGCCTGAGATGGATGGGTATGAAGTAGCGCGTAAACTCCGCACTGATCCCGCCACCAATAGCATACCCATCATCATGTTCACCGCCAAAACCCAGGTGGACGATAAAGTGGCAGGGTTCGAAGCCGGGGCGGACGATTACCTCACCAAACCAACCCAGCCACGCGAGCTTTTTGCCCACGTGAAAGCCGTTCTCGCACGCGGAAAGAAAACAACGCTGCCGGTGCCCCCACCACCGACTTCAAGAAGTCGCGGTTATGTTACTGGGGTAATGGGGGTCAAAGGTGGGCTGGGTGTCTCAACCCTGGCACTCAACCTGGGCATAAGCCTGCAGGACCGCAGTAAAAAGAACGTCATTATCGCCGAATTTAGACACGGTTTTGGATCAATGGGTCTGGACCTGGGCTTTATAAACCCCCAAGGTTTAAACCGCCTGCTGCAGTCTCCACCTGAAGACATCACTCAAGAATCCATTGACACCGAGCTATACCAGCATAAGTCTGGCGTCAGGCTGCTGTTATCTTCCTACGACCCGGCGGATGCGAAATACCTCACCGCGGTCGATCATTTCGAGGCCATTGCCAGGTACCTGGCGTATATGGCAGCGAACATCGTCATCGACCTGGGTGCCGGGATCACTCCCATCACAGACAGGGTATTAACCTACTGCGACGAAATCATCGTTGTGCTGGAACCTATCCCGAACACCATCGTGCGAACCTTAGCCCTGGTGAGCGAATTAGCGAAGAAAGGCTTCGGCGAAGGCAGGGTCAACACCGTCCTATATAACCGCCAGCGCACTGAGATGCAATACACCCTGGCGCAGGTCCAGAACGAGTACCAGCATCCGATCAGCATCGTCTTTACTGCCGCACCCGAGCTGACTTATCAGTGTTCCAAAGCGAATGTCCCGCTGGTCATACAGCACCCAGATAATTTGACCTCGCAGCAGTTCGCCAAGCTGGCTGATAATATTGTCAAACGTGTGCGAGTAAAAGAATGACGAGCAGCAGTCCAGATATCCAAGAAACAACCCATCTCGCAGCAGACCTTTTAAAAAAAAGCCACGGCACCGTTGCCCTGACCGGTGCGGGCCTCTCTACGCCTTCAGGCATCCCTGATTTTCGCAGTCCGGGGGTTGGATTGTGGACCCGGGTGGAACCGATGGAGGTGGCTTCGTTATCGGCGTT
>JBGPBQ010000204.1:0-7272 GCA_041481345.1 Anaerolineae bacterium | reverse complement strand
TGTTGGTTCCGCTGGTGATCCGCACCGTCAGCGGAGGAGGGCGGCAGCTGGCTGCCACACACTCCCAAACGCCGGATGTCATCTTCGCGCACTTCCCGGGGTTGAAAGTGGTAGCCCCAGGCACACCAGAAGATGCGAAAGGACTGTTAAAATCAGCCATCCGCAGCGATGACCCGGTGTTATTCATTGAGTCAGCTACCTTGTACCAATCGCGGGGGGAAGTGGCAGATGGCGAAAACCTGATCCCGATCGGAAAATCGAAAATCCAACGCCCGGGCAAGGACGTAACGCTGATCACGTACAGCAAAATGCTTGACACATCCATGAAAGCAGCCGACCAGCTGGCACAGGAGGGGATCGAGGTAGAAGTGGTTGACCTGCGGACGCTACGGCCACTGGACATGGATCCTGTTCTGGATTCGTTCAAGAAGACCAACCGAGCGGTGATCGCAGAAGAAGGCTGGCGATCTTATGGTGTTGGAGCAGAGGTGGCTTCAAGGATCTATGAGGAAGCCTTTGATTATGTGGATGCTCCCATCCAACGGGTGGCGCAGAAGGAAGTGCCACTGCCATATAATCGGACGTTGGAGCAGTTGGCACTGCCACAGATGGAAGATATTATCAAATCGGTCAGGGAGGTGCTCTAATGGCAGAGATCATCGGCATGCCGAAACTTGGATTTGACATGGCAGAGGGGACGCTGATCCGCTGGGTAATCCATGAAGGCGAACAGGTGACCAAAGGGGCAGTGCTGGCTGAAATCGAAACCGATAAAGCCACGGTTGAAGTGCAGTCGGAGTACGCGGGAGTATTGCTGCGCCAAATCGTCCCGCAGGGGACGGTTGTGCCGATCAATGATCCCATCGCGGTGATCGGTGAAGCGGGCGAGAGTGTGGATGTCGATGCACTGATCGGTAAACCTGCTGGTGGTAAAAAACCCGCTACCCCTATAAAATCGCCAGAAGACTTTACAGTAGTACAAACCGCTGAGATGACAGCTCCAGTTGCTGGCACTCCAGCGTCAATGGGTGTCCCAAGTGAAGTGCATGCCTCCCCACTGGCACGCTCGATGGCAACGGAAATGGGGATAGACCTGCGCTTGGTCCAGGGAAGGGGACCCGGAGGGCGGATCACTAAAAAAGACATCCAGGCATACCAGGTGAAAGCACCTGTACCTGCCGCTGCAAGACCACCCAGCGCAATACCTACTGCCACACCGACTGGAGCGCCTAAACCGGTGGTGGTATTCGTACGCGAGACTCGCACACTGCCTCTGCCCAAGTTAAGAGCAGCTATCGGGAGGCGCATGACCGAATCGATGCAGCAGTCGCCGCATTTTTATGTGACGCATGAGTATGATGTCGGCGCACTGCTTGATCGACGAAAGGAGATCAATGCACTGCTGGGAGAGGATGACAAACTTTCGGTTAATGATTTCATCATCCGAGCGGTGGCATTTACATTGTTGGAATTCCCGAATTTAAACGCCTCCATCGACCTTAAAAATAACAGCCTGATCTATCACGGAGAGATCAACATAGGTGTGGCGGTTGCGGTGGAAAATGGATTGCTCACCGTGGTGAATCGGAACTCGGACCAGAAAACTGTGCACCAAATTTCATCGGAGCTGAAGGGAATGGTGAACCGGGCGAGGGAGGGGAAGGTGCGGGCTGAGGATATTGAAGGCTCCACCTTTACCGTGAGCAACATGGGTATGTATGATGTCGACCAATTCACGGCAATCATCAACCCACCCGAGGTAGCCATTCTAGCTGTTGGCTCGGCAAAGCAAATCCCTATTGTGATGAATGGCGATGTCAGGATAGGCACTCGGATGAAGGCAACCTTGTCGATCGATCACCGAGTCAGCGATGGTGTTGAAGGAGCCCGATTCTTGCAAGCACTGGCAAAATATATCGAAGAGCCCCTCAGGCTCTTGATCTGAATTTTGATAGATTTTTTCTGAATGACAATGATAACCTTCGAGTATGACTATGGTTATATCCAGGCAGGTTTGGAGGTAATGGAGAGCTATTTGCTCTCGGACGAAGTGTTTTGGCCAATAAGTGGCGTACCCCCAGGAGGTGCACCCGATTACCCACGCCTGACGTTGGGAGGGTTGCTCCTAGCAGAATATAGGCTGAAAGACTACCCAATGGCTCAGCCTCAACAGACACAGGTGCAGCAGGTCATTTCAGACATAGAGCGTATCCGTTCCAAATGGAGGGTGATGTGGGAAAAGAAAGCCGGTCACAGCTACAGCGTCAGGCTCCGTATGTGGAGCGAATTTCTCGAGGAATACCGCAGCGGCCCACAAGATAATGCTGACCGATATACATACGAGGTACGCTTAAGGGTCATGCTGGAGCTCTTAAAATCTGAAGGCGGGGGGCAATCTCAAGCAGAGGTCGATATGCTCGGGGGTCTCGACCGATATTTAAAGAGCGTGTTTAAAATGGGTGGCTTTATCTGGGAAGCAGAGGTGCAGAGCGGATTCCCTAAGGGAATTTTCTGGTATTTGTACGGTGCACTACCTGCGCATTGACGAATCAATAGGATTAACTGCCTAGAATGATTATTAATTGCGATATGCGCATAGCCTTGCGTATAGTCATGCTTATGTCGATTTCTGAGTGAAATAATGGCTGGATCAACGGATGCGAATTGGATAGAACTGTATGGGGTTTAATTTGAGCTGATAATATGAAAGCGAATGGAGTCCGATCAGGGGGGGTCCGCCTCGAGACAGACTAACAAATTACGTAGCGAACCTTGAGGTTCTGCCTGAGTGAGAGCAACCACCGGTTGGTCAAAGACAGTTGCTACTGATTGCTCGAGCTGGACGGTATGCACATCCCCCGAGTTTACCGATCCGCTTGAGCGCAAAAATGATGCTGGAAGGTAGCCAATAGAATTTACATCCTTGGAGATGGCTTCAAGCATCGCCGTGGAATACGGAGCGAGCATAGCTTGCGTAGTGAGGGGCTGGGTCTGCAGGACTGACTGATCAAATATCACACGCGCCGGGTCGCCTTCCGGAAGCACCCAGACCTGGATAGGCTGAGCGGATCCATCATTCCAGGTGGTCTGCTGTCCGGAAAAGATCAACCTGAGCTCGGTGGCTGTTAGTTGTGACACAGGATTATCCTGGTGGACAACTACGACGATTTGTTCCCGTCCGACCTGTGAACGATATCCAGCTCCATCACTAGGATTGGTCTGATCCAATTCAAGCGCGATGTCATTCGATTGCATCCCTACATCTGAGGTGTTGGATGGGTTGAAGTAAAGCGCAATCAGTGGATTATTGGATGCACAACCTGTCAGTTTATCAGCCCAGGGCTGTAACGCAGGAGAGTAGGTCAGATCAATTGCCTGTGGCGTGGGGGCGGGGGTTGAGCTTTGGGGAGCACCACAAGCAGCCAGGAGAAGGAACAAACCCAGGACCGCCAATCGTTTCATGATCAGGCACGTATCAGATAAACGATCACAACGACCGCTGCAGCGACCACGGAATAAATGGCGAAGAGGTAAAGTGATCGTTTGCTGAGATAAGAAAGCAACCAATGAATTGCGAAATACCCAACCACTGCTGCTGTAATGAAACCCACGACCAGGGTGGGGATTTGCCCGGTAAAGTTGGGCAGCTTAATCAAATCCAAGGTCGCCAAAACCCCGGCACCAATCATCACCGGGACGGACATTAAAAACGAGAAGCGTGCCGCGGATGGACGGTCGAGATTGCGGACCATCCCACCAGAAATGGTGGACCCTGAGCGCGATATGCCCGGCAGAAGGGAAATGACCTGGACCAATCCGACCAAGAGCGCGTCCAGCCAGGTGAGCGATTCGATCTGACGATTGCGCTTCCCAACCAGCTCAGCAGTCACCAACAATGCAGCCGTACCCAGCAAGAATAATCCTGCTGCAAGGGGGTTGGAAAAAGCCCGTTCCACCAGGCTCTTGAAAAGGAATCCAGCGATCACTGCCGGGATGGTCGCCAGCACCAGGAACCAACCCAGGCGAGCCAGTGGATTGGAGAATGGCTGGCGATGCACCAGACCATCGATAACTGATACGATGATCTTGTAGAGATCTTTCCGGAAATAGACAATAACGGCCAGCAATGTCCCCATCTGGACCAGGACGTCAAAAATGAAAGCATCCTGGGCGGGGATTTGCCAGTTTAAAAGGTAAGGTGCAATCACCAGATGAGCCGAGCTGGAGATGGGTAGGAATTCAGTTAAGCCCTGGATGATGCCTAAGATAATCGATTGAAGCAGGGTCATATGGTTTTATCCCAACGATCAAGAAAGTTAGCGGCAAACTTTTCGAATTGTCCATCCAGGATCGACTGGCGGATCTCGTTCATCAATGTGAGTAAAGTGTTCAGGTTGTGGATGGTTAACAGGGTCGCACCCAAAATTTCCTTGGCGAGCACTAAATGACGAAGGTATGCGCTGGAGAAGTTTCTGCAGGTATAACATGAGCAGTAGTCATCTATCGGTGATTGCTCAGAAGCATACCTGGCATTGGCGATATTGATGCGCCCAGTACGGGTGATGGCAGCGTGGTGCCGGGCAAGGCGAGTCGGTAAGACACAATCAAAAATGTCGACGCCGCGCTGAACCCCCGTTACCAGATCCTCCGGTGAGCCAACCCCCATCAGGTAGCGTGGTTTATCTTCGGGTAGATAGCTGTCCACCAGCTCCAGCATGGATAGGGTTTCTGGCTTGGTCTCGCCGACCGATAATCCACCGATAGCATATCCAGGCAAATCCAAACGGGAAAGATATTCCGCTGACCGTTTCCGCAGCTCTGGAAATATACCCCCCTGGATGATCCCGAATAAAGCCTGGTCGGAGCGGGTCTTGGCTGAGAGGCAGCGGTCGACCCAGGTGTGGGTGCGGTCCAAGGCGATTTCATTGGCGCTCTGGTCATAGGGCGAACCACATTCATCAAAAGCCATGATGATATCTGCACCCAAGTTTTCCTGGATTGAGATGGATTTTTCGGGGGTTATCCGATGAATCGAGCCATCGATATGGCTTTTAAACGTGACCCCATCCGCATCAATTTTACGGCTGTCAGACAATGAAAAAACCTGAAAACCACCTGAATCGGTTAATATCGGCCGGTCCCAATGCATGAAGGAGTGCAAGCCACCCAGCTGAGCGATTATCTCATCACCGGGTCTCAAATAAAGGTGGTAGGTATTGGCCAAGACCAAACCGGCATTAAGTTCCTCCAGCTGGGCAGGCGTAACCGATTTAACCGTAGCCTGCGTGCCGACTGGCGCGAACAGGGGTGTGGCAAGCTCGCCGTGTGGGGTATTAAAGACCCCTGCACGAGCTCGACCTGAACAAGATTTAATTTCGAAACCGAAGCCGGTGTTCATTACGAAGCATGATTATAACCCATCCGGGTAGTGTTATAATTTTCCCATCGGGCGAGAAGCTACATTTATCAACCTGTAAACGATGGTCCACTGGTGTTTCACCGGTGGCACTCTGACGGAGAAATTTGTATAAAAAAGCGGTTTACAGGAACAAATTAGGAGAAAAATATATGCAGATCTATGATTTACCGGGTCCGAAGGCTAAAGCCATTATCGAACGAGATTCAGTTGTCATATCACCTTCATATGCACGCGCGTATCCATTTGTGATGGATCATGGCAAGGGTTCAGATGTATGGGATGTGGATGGGAACCATTTCCTGGATTTTGCCGCAGGGATCGCTGTAACCGCCACTGGACACAGCCACCCTAAAGTAGTCCAGGCGATCAAAGACCAGTCGGAAAAGTTCCTCCACATCTCAGCCGATTTTTACCATGAAGCATGGGTCAGTCTTGGTGAACGTCTTGATCAAATAGCGCCTTTCAAAGAAGATGCTATTTCGTTCATGACCAATTCTGGCACCGAAAGTGTGGAAGCTGCCATCAAGCTGGCACGTTATCATACTGGTGCAAGCCAATTCATTGGTTTCTTAGGGGCATTTCACGGCCGGACCCTGGGATCATTAAGCTTCACTGCCAGCAAGCCCTTATATCACGAAGGGTTCTACCCTCTGATGAACGGTGTGGTGCACGTTCCCTATCCTGACCCATACAGACCGGTGTTCAGCCAGCGGCCCGGTGAGGATTATGGCGAGACGGTCGTCAGGTATATCGAAGATCAGGTTTTGGGAAAATTGCTGCCTGCAGAAGATGTAGCTGGTCTATTAGTGGAATCAATCCAGGGTGAGGGAGGGTATATCATTCCACCCCCCGGTTTCTACCCGGCTTTGCGCGACCTGTGCGACCGGCACGACATCCTGCTCATTGTGGACGAGGTCCAGTCGGGGATGGGGCGGACCGGGAAATGGTGGGCAATCGAGCATTTCGGGATCGAGCCGGATATCGTTTGTGTGGGTAAAGGGATTGCCTCAGGTATCCCATTGGGTGCAATCATCGCACGAAAGAGCATCGTAAGCTGGCCTTTTGGCTCACACGGCAATACCTACGGCGGAAACCCGATCGCCTGCGCGGCAGCCTTAGCTACCATGGACCTGATTCAGGATGAATATTTGCAGAACGCACAAGACGTAGGTGATTATGCCTTAGATGCATTGAATGAAATTGCAGCCCGGCATCCCAGCATCGGGGAAGTGCGCGGGAAAGGATTGATGATCGGGGTCGAGTTCGTCAAGAATAAGCAAAGCAAGGAACCAGCACATGACCTGCGTGAGCGGATTGTGCAACGGGCCTTCGAACGTGGATTAATCAGCCTGGGTTGTGGGAAAAGCACGATCAGGATTAGTCCCTCTCTAAATATCACCAGGAGTGAAATTGACGATGGCCTGGAGATATTCGAAGAATCCATTACCCTGGGCGAAAAGGAATTTCAGATCACACATGTTGCCTGATTTTCGCGTCCGACAGCGCGATTATCTGTTAGAAATAAGCCGTGCATTGACCCAGGAGCTTGATCTAGACAAGCTCCTGGGGCGTATTCTATACATTTCTGCGGAAATGCTAGCTGGCCAGGCAGGATTAATCGCTTTACGGGCTGAAAAGGGTGGATGGAAAGTGGCAAGCAGCCTTGGCATTCCTACCAGCCTGGCAAGGTACCTGGAGCCATTGTTGGCTGAAATCCCTGATAACGAAGACCCGGCGCGATTTGAGCTGCCAGAGGTCAACCGTCTATTACAGAATTTAGCCAGGACAGTTGGATTAGGATTACTCACCGGGGTTGGTTTACCTCTGATCGCGCGTGAAAAAGTGATCGGGGT
>JBGPBQ010000203.1:0-7323 GCA_041481345.1 Anaerolineae bacterium | reverse complement strand
CTATGGTCATCACTGCCTCCTTTCTTATCCTCTCGGTTTACATAATATCATAATATATATAATTTGTAAACCGATTTGGCATAAAAGAATACCTTCTTGCTGGTTGCCCAACCAGTAGTAGCACAACGTTATCTCAACTTGTATGGAATAATTGATTCGTGTGGTAGGCGACTATGATTCTTTCCAATATGCGCCATACCATAATAGATCTTGACCGCCCCAGATCTACGGCAAGTTTTTATAGCACTATCATAGTAAACGATGATTTTTGCTTAGAATTGTTGCTTTAGACCATTCACGTTTGGTCATTCACCGGAGCAGTCGGTCCAACTCTTTTCACTGCCTGAATCCCATTCTCCCTGGCCTGTTGCGTGTTGTACGTCTCGCTTGTTCCGATCGTCTCGTTGTTGGCAGCTCTCAAGAGAAAATAATACTTGCCATCCGATGATGTCAGCCTGACGTAGCGAGAATCGATCGAGGAATTCTCTCTGACCGATTGGATACCTCGCGTGGCACTATCTTTTGACCAGTATAGTTCACTAGTCAAAATCTTCTCATTGTTCTCAGCGGTGAGGTTGAAATAATATTGGTTGTTAGTCGACTTGCTCAGAATATATTGGGCAGACATAGTTCACCTCTTGATATCTACTAACTGGCACAAATATTTCACAACATTCATTGCGGGTTCAGCGCATTAGTGGCAGTCGAATTCCAAACCATTAACTTTGGTGAATACAGTCCTTCTCCAACTTTTTCACCAATGACCATCTTCCGAAACTTGACCTCAAGCTCATAGCAATAAGGTGCTTCAAATTCTGGTGTGTGATGAAGATGGATAAATCCTGATTGATCTATACTAATTAGTCCAATATTGGATTTCACAAAATCCTCGATATTATCCAATGCCGGTTTTAGGAAGTGTCTATCAATCACGACAAACGCCAGATTTGCAAATGCGCGATAACGGTAAGCCTGTGTTATAGCCCGTTTCCAGTTTGAAAGTTTCATTTCAAAAGCGAAAGATCTAATTATTGTGGCTTGTCCGTTTCTGTGTTCCACATTTGCGACAACCAAATCTGGTATGCCGAAGAGTCCTTTGGGTTCTGCGAATGCATAAGTCGGATATTTTAATGTATCAACCATATTTTTTATGAAAGGACTTACTACCGCTTGTTCAAACAGGTGCTGTTCGGTTTTAAATGGCATGATTTACCTCCAGCCTTGTTCAGCGGCGAAAAGATTAGCTGCTGTTAACCATGTGGGTAAATGCGAACCATCACTATCTTGATCAAGGATTACGCCCAGTTCTCGCAAATGTGCATAATGTAGCAGAGCTTCTTCCGTCAAATCACAAAACACATGATATCGATCTGCACCTTGAAAGCTTGTTATGTATTGCAATTGCTGAGAGAACACCAGAAAATAATGTTTGTATAACTCTGGCTTTGAGAAATGCCACTGATACGAAGGTGTAAACATCACAGCTTTATAGTGATTGTCGTCGAACAAATCGGTATTTCCCAATACCCTGATGATGGCTCCCAAATAATTTGTGTCGATCCATTGCAAGAGCCTGGAGACGTACAACCTCGCATTTGGGCCACGAATTGTTCTAGCGACATCACTGTCGAAATTCCTGATATTGAACATCCTCAAATTCTCGTAAGACCCAATAGTCACCCCATTGGGGGAAGCTAGCGTGAGTAGCGCTGCTTCTGTATTAAGGTAACCGAGAAGCACGTATAGGTTATTTACAACTAAAGCGTTAATAAATCTCAGATAAGCGTACAGAAAATCTATATCCCTTAGTTGTTTCGGACGAGGATTGATATCTGCAATCAGGTAAACGCCATCAATAACGGTAATCCCTGTGATCCAGTTTAGTAGGTCGGCGGCATACTCCTGATCTTTGATCATATCGTCATTGAGCACAAGTTGCAGTAAAACAGGCCTGTCTTTTCCGATTTGATCGATTGCATTTACAAATGGCGTGACAAATAATTGTTGTTGTTGAGGGATGTAATTTGAGGACATCCCGGAGACATAACGAGTCGGGATAATTACCATTCGAAAGTTGTTTGACTTCTGAAATGCGACACACTGTATGGCGCACTCATCTGAATAACCTTCGCTATACTCGTTTGTTTGGAATCCCTCGGCAACAATGTCGGGGAAGAAATTATATGTTGCTAATTTCCTTTTTTGAACGTTCGGAAGAAAGAATTGAGGATCAAATAAAGATATGTATTTTATTCTCTCGCTTAGAGATTCGACCTCGTTTCTTTCCATGTGACTTGGAGCAAGGATTACGCTATCGCCAACATGGTCATTGTTCAAGCTTTGAAAATTCCATTGGCTTCGAAAACCTAATTGGTGGAAAATTTCAACGCTCATTTTTCAACGCCTTTAGGCATTCGTCAATTTGCATCATTAAGTTATCAGGGCAACGAAAACGCATATAAGGTTCTCTCCCAAGGAGTTTTTCAATTAGGGGTTGCAAAATTTTAATGTCGGGATTGGTAAATGCCCCTCGATACCACTTTCCTTCCAGAATGTTCCCGATTATGTGTTCCCCAGAGGCAACGATTGCAGGATCAAATGGATGAGTTCCACATAACAACAGTTGAAGCGTAATTATTCCGAGGTTAAATTGATCGGTACGGATATCGATACTTGCTTTCCGATTTAACAATTGCTCTGGGCTAGCATAAATTGGAGTCTTGGGTTGTAGAGCTAAGGTTTGGGTAATCGACTCTTCATCCAACAGTCTAGCTATGCCTAGGTCAATGATTATAGGTCTGCCATCAGATGCGATGAGAAGGTTGTCCGGTTTAATATCTCGGTGAACTATATTCTTTCCCCACAATATTTTCAAGCCAATAACCAATTCTCTCAGAAGCGATAATACCTTTATCGGATCTACATACTGATCAAGACAGGCTGATAACGGGATGGAATCTACATATTGTTCAATGATAAGAAAGCGATTGTCTGGAAAAATTTGAAAATCGAATATCTTTGGGTAGTAAATTGAGTCAATTTCAAGGAGTGTCTTAACCTCACGTTTAATACGCTCCAAAGTCTGGGCCCTTGAGTAGGTTCCAATCTTGAGAACTGATTTTCCATATTCAGGATGGCTGATGAGAAACGCGGCTTTTTGCCCGCCTTCTTTCAATAGTTGAGCATCCGGAAATGTTGAAAGAATATCTTGAAAATTTTCCGCCATCCCCATATATGATATCTTTCCTTACACTACTATTCTGGCTTGATCAAGAGTGGCCTGAGCTAATTCTTATAGAAATATTGATAAAGATAATATATACCCCAAACCCCAATAAAGCAAGTTCTCTATGGAGGTTATTTTAATATGTCGTGTCGCGACCTAAATTTTCAATATTTTCAGGCCTTTCTACTCAGGCTAACATTTTCAGCTGATCCCAACTCCCCTCGAAACACCCTCTCCAGAACAGCCGGCAATTAGGCATCAGCTTCACGGAGAACTTCAGCTTGCTGCTGTCCATATCCATAAATATCATCCTCTAACGCATGAACTTGCGCATCAACCTGATGGTCATGTAGCTGCTTTCGGAGTTCGCGCAAGTCGGGGAACATGCTTCTCCCGGCTCTCATTATTTCCACGACCTGGATATCCCAGGGAACTTGAAATAAATTTGAATAAACACCTACATCTATGATCCAGCCCTTCCGGGAAACAGTAATTGTTTGGAAGCAAAATTACACTTTTTGTGTGATTAGAATCTCTTCGCCTAACATATCTGTTATCTTCACTGCTACGGTTGTTTCTCCGTCTAGCGCCGGCAGAGTATATTTTCCAGCCACCAGATCGCTTTTCTTTTCCGGCACATCAGCCAAAACCACATTGAACACTTCACCGTTATATGCCGGGTCTATCATCACACTATCCACCATTGCCCGCCAGTCATCAATCTGTGGGCTTAGAATACCCGCTTGTTGCTTCAGACGCTCAATGATCGTTGGAGAAATGAACGATTCAATGATTACCTCAATTCCCTTTTCTGTTCGCTGAATATTTACTTTCGCCTGTGCTGGCTTGTGCGTGAAGAATCCTCCGTAACGTGGATCAGAGCGCAGCTCAATGATTTCAATCTTATTGGGGAAGTTACCTTGTTTCCTCATCCGGTTCCAATCTTCCAGCCAGGCATCCACCGCCAATTCCTTTCCGAGACTTACAACCACTACATCCCGCTCTTCTTCCGGGCGGTTTTTCAGCTCAGATTTGATTTCTTCCAAATCCAACGGGCTCAAGGGGTGGTTAAAGGGCGCAATTTTGACCAACTTTTTACCCAAAACGCCATCGAAAAAGGCGTCTGTCTTCGTTCGAGTCACTCCAATATGCTCGCAGGCCAGATTCACGGCTTCATTGTGTTGGATTTGTAGATCATAATCATTAACTCGATATACCGAAAAAGATAATTGTGCAGGCACAGGCTGTCCTGTTTGCTCCTCATCTTGTGGAAGAAAACTGGGTGTTGAAGCAGCATTATTAGCTATGGTTTGCTCTTTTATAATGTCTGACAAACGCTTAGAGGTGGTTTGTATCGCTCCTTTATTAATGTCACAACCAATCCAACGACGACCAAGTTTTTGGGCAACAGCTAAGGTTGACCCAGATCCAGCAAAGCAATCCAGGACAATATCGCCAAATGAAGATGAGACCTCAATAATCCTTTCAACCAATTCTTCTGGCTTTTGAGTGGGATAATCAGTTTTTTCAGAATCACTGCCATAACCACGTAATTGACTAATATCATCCCACCAGGTTGTAAGAAGCCTACCTTTACTTTCATCCAGATATTGTTTCTGTTTTAATGTTTTTCTGTCTCCCTTGCCAACAATGACCAACAATCCCTTGGCATCTAATTCTGCCATCCGCTTCTTTGAAATTCTCCAGCCCATTGCTGGTGGCTTAATACCTTTCCACTCATACATCAAATTGGGTCTTGGATGCGGACTTACTAAATTGCCTAGGTTGAATCGTCTCCCTGTCCCTTCTTCAACGTTTCGATACCAATTATCGGCTGTTTTTTGTGATATTGGCAAGAAAATCTTCTTAAAATAAGGCGCACCGTTTTTTGAAAAAACTAAAATCGAATCGTGAACTACCCCATAATAAGTAGCATCATTATGTGAATCTGATCTTTGCCAAACAATCTCGGCTATCAAATTTTCTATTCCAAAAATTTCATCCGCCATACATTTCAAATAATGGCTTCGATGATAATCGCAATGCAGGTAAAGAGTCCCATCATTCATCAATAATTCTTTAATAAGAAGCAAACGCTCGTACATAAATTGCAGATAATTATCATTTACCCAAATATCAGCATACTGGACTTGTTCACCTATAGTGTATGTTTCCGCCTCCAATTTAGTGGTATTAATGCCGCGTAAAGTGACCTGACGGATATAATTGGCTCCACTATCGAAAGGCGGATCGATATAAATGAGATTTACCTTTCCTCGGAACCCATTTGCCAGTAAATTAGCTAAAACGTCCTTATTATCACCGTGGAATAATAGACCACTTTTTGGATAAGTTTCCGGCCAATCCTTCCATATATCCAATGATGGTGTGATTTTTTCGTTGCCAGTTCCATCCGTCTCAACCAATTGAGCTGGGTATGCCATAATATTCCGTAGAGGCCTCTTTCCGACCCAGGTCAGCATAGGCCGTCCCTTGGCAGGCTTAATTTGGACTTCGTTGGTTTTATCGTTCACGATTAGCCTCCCTCCAAAATCTTTCGAGCAGTGATCACCTGATCATATCCGACGTCATCACCAGATGTGAAAATCATTTGATATTTCAATAGATCAGGATTCAGCCCGACCCACTTTTGGGTGGCGATCGCTTTTGCCCCAGTTTCGCCATCGATGACATGCAATCGATCATGTTCTTTTTTAACCTCGACGATCAGGCACTTGCCGTCTTTTCGCCTGACGATAAAGTCGGGTGTATAGCGGTGCCAGCTGTCATCTTCCCCTTTATATTCGACGTAAAAGTCAGTCTTTTGAGGGTCGCTGATTGCACCGGTAAAGTAGATATCATCTATATCGTCAGGATTCTGGTGTAAGTCATCCAGCAGCTGGGTGAAAAAGCTTCTCTCCGGGCTCGAATCGAAATTATAAGGGTCGTAATGAAAGCCCAGCTCTCCAGCATGATTTTTCCATTTTTCCCAACTGGTTAGCAGGTTTTGCCTATCTATGGGATAACTGATTTCAGCGGTGTAGGTTTCAAAGCCATCGGCTGCTATTTCTTTATCAAAACCGTCTGGTTTGACGAGGGCCAAAGCTACCTCAACAGACTCTTCTTTTATTTCATATTTGCGGGTTTGCTCCTCGATTTGCTCAGCGATTTTCGTCAAGTGGCCTATCGGTATCGAATATGTTTCAGGATAGATGTCTTTCAAAAGGTTATATAGAGTCAATGCATCAATATGGTAATTTGCTGCTAAGTCAACCGAAGCAGCGAATAAATCAACCGTTTCTTCTTGCGATTCAATGGTTTCAGTATCCCCTACTTGTTGCAGAACTTTATAGATTCCGGGATGTTCGGATAAATGGTAGGTTGTTTTTGTGAGGGCAGGTCTGATTTCGTGCCCCGGTAAAGTGATACGCAGTTTGGTTTCCCCAATATCAACCCTAACAACCGTTCGGATAAGCTTTCGAATCACCAAGGGAGGAATATTGACCTTTCGTAAAGTTATGGTCCACTTGCGGCTATTTGCGGTAGTGTGATTGAGATCAGAGATCGTCTCTCCATATGTTTCCTGTAATTGTTTATCCAGAATTGAACGGTTATCGATTGAAAGATAAACTCTTGCCTTGATTGTGTTACCAGGTACTTGACGTAAACACCTCGATGTGGCCTGGAGGACAAAGTTGTTACTGCTTTTTAATTTCCTGGCTAATGCACAAGCAAACAAGGCGGGCACGTTCCAGCCTTCCACTCCCCTATCTACCAATAGCGCTATCCTGTGAGGGCTATCCTTTGATTTGAAACGATCAAATTCTTGCTTATGCTCGTTTTTTGTATGGTGTTCTAAGACTAAGGTTTGAGGAAGACCTAGAGAGGCAAGTTCCGCCTCTATTACTGGACGAAGTTCCTGTACGTCATCTGTCTGGGGAAAGAATATCGCCAGCTTAGCTGGTGTGCCATCCGGTAAACAAGCTGCACCATAATCCCCAAAGAAATCATCTATTACGTGAGCAAGATACGTATCTATATTCCCCTCAAAATCGAAAGCCTGAATATTTCCGGCCACTTCTTTTAGAATGCCATCG
>JBGPBQ010000202.1:0-7374 GCA_041481345.1 Anaerolineae bacterium | reverse complement strand
CACGTGTCTGATCAATATCAATTTGGATTTGCCTTAATAGGTCTTCAACAGTTTGATATTTGACTTCTCCACGTAACCGTTCTACAAAATCCAATGCTATCTGTTGGTTATACAATTCATTAGAAAAATCCAGGATATGCGCTTCAACGTGAGATGTTTGGTCAATATTCTCGAAAGTAGGACGTGTTCCAACGTTTACTGCTGCCGGCCAGAATTTATTCTGTATTTGCACTCTGCACGCATACACTCCAGCGCCGGGTATTAATTTTTCTTCTCCTGTATCTAAATTTGCAGTTGGTATCCCAATCCTCTTTCCCCGACCATCCCCATGCACAACTTCTCCTACCACCCGATAAGTCCTGCCTAGTAATTTATTTGCATCAGCAACTGCACCCTCACTAATTAAATTTCGGATCAAGCTTGACGACACAATCTGACCATTACTCATGACTGGTTCCACCACATGCACTGCATAACCGAATTCTTCTCCGAGATGCTGAAGATATGGTACATTTCCTTCTCTTCCCTTACCAAGCGCAAAATCATATCCAACCCATAGCTGTTGAAATCCCAAATGGCCCAATAGGAAGGAGATATATTCTCTCGCAGTAGATTGAGATAATTCGAAAGTAAATGGATAAGTGATAACAATATCTACGCCAAGCTGTTCGAGCAATTCAGCTTTTTCTTGGGGAGGGGTTAAGTAAAAAGCCCCGGTACGCCCCCTTAAAATCACAGCAGGATGAGGATGAAAGGTCAGAACGACTGATCTTCCTCCAGTTTGGTGGGCACTAGTATTCAGCTCTCGGATGAGCTTTTGGTGACCGATATGAACACCATCGAATGATCCGATGGTCAACCATGTGTTGCTGATATTGACACCATCAAGAGATTTATAGAGTAGCACCATGGGGCGTCAAAACCGTGTATTATGAAAAGAACACCTTACGCGGCTGCCACTCATTGGTTGCTTCATCTAATTCCATCAATGCAACCAAATCTCCCTGTTGGCTGATTCCTCTAACCCAGCCTTTTTCGTCTCCTTCAGCAGTTATTCTGTGTCCGTGACGGATTAATTCCACCTGATCTCCATCAAGTTCCACCATGTGCCAATCACCTAGTGCTTCGGCTGCAGGGATAAGGAATTTATACCAATCACCAACGTGAAATGATTCCTGTAACCTGCGTAGTGGCACTGCATCCCGAAGCGTGAAACGGCCACTTTTCGTCCTTCGTAAACCTACCAGATGCGCTCCACACCCCAAAGCTAAACCTAAATCATTCGCAAGCGAACGAACATATGTTCCTGAAGAACAAAATACATCTATCACTGCTTCCGGAGGGTTCCATTCCAACAATTCCAAACTGTAAACCTGTATCGTCCTAGGTTGAAGCTCAACCTCTTCACCTTCTCTAGCCATCTCATATGCTTTTCGACCTTGTACTTTAATGGCCGAGTAAGGCGGTGGGATTTGTTGAATTTCTCCAATAAATTTCTGTAAGGCCTGTTCAAATTGCTCTTCTGTGATGTTCTCAACTGATCCCGACGAGGTAATCTTTCCTTCTGAGTCGAAAGTATCTGTGGTGCTGCCTAAATGAACAGTCGCCTGATAACGCTTGTCCGACGCAGATACATATTCACTGAGTCGCACAGCAGGTCCAACCAATACGACCAAAACTCCCGATGCTCTTGGATCTAAAGTACCAGTATGACCAGCTCTATGAATATTTGTCCCCCTGCGAATAATCTGAACCACATCATGTGAAGTCAATCCAACTGGCTTATCGACTACTAATACGCCCGACACGGCGTTTTTTAGTTGATCTTCATAATTCTTGTTCATATTCTATCCCGTAATCAAATATTCTATCGAATTTTTTCGATAGTCTCCTTGATATGATTCATCGATATTTTTGTATCTTCCAAAACCTTTATTAATACTTCGTCTAATTTCCCTTTTACATCTGCCCCTGCGGCTGCCTTGTGTCCGCCACCCCCGAATTTTTGAGCTATTTCTGAGACATCTAAATCTGAATCCGCAGTGTTACACAAGCGCCAGCTAATTTTAACATATCCGCCGGTTTGCTCGGTAAATATTACTGCTATTTTCGCACCCTCGATTGCAGATAACACTTTTACCAAATCAGCATCATCTCGAGCTAAATATCCTGCTGCCTGGCGTTCCTTCAATGAAAGCGTCGTCCAAACCAACCCATCTTCCATCGTGATTTTTGATAAACCCGCTCCCCAATATCTAGCTGAAGCCAGTGACTGTTCAACAATGGTTTTGTGATAAATCTCAGCCAGGTTTCCACCCATTTCCATTAATTCTGCGACCAAACGAAGTACCTGGGGATTCACATTGGTAGTGCGAAAACCAATCGTATCTGTAACTATTCCAGTAAGGAGTGCATTTGCAATTGGTTGGGTGATATCAAAACCAAAATCTGGCAGATATCTTGTAATTATTTCCGCTGTCGCTACTGCCTCACTTTCAACAAGATTAATCAAAGCGAAATGAGTATTTGTCTTATGATGGTCAATGTTGAGGTCCGGTACATCATAATTCAACTCCAAATCCGTCCGCTCGATTTCTGCTGAATCAACCACAATTATGTAATCAATCTTGCCATGCGGTTTCGTGCTTATTAATTCGCTTCCCTCTAAAAATCCAAAGTTATCTGGTATCCCGTCCTTAAGCACCATTT
Source organism: Anaerolineae bacterium (assembly GCA_041481345.1). Classification (GTDB taxonomy): domain Bacteria; phylum Chloroflexota; class Anaerolineae; order Anaerolineales; family UBA4823; genus FEB-25. The sequence goes on along the minus strand of JBGPBQ010000202.1, from coordinate 4,665 downwards.
GAACTTCTTTTCCAGAGGATAGCAATGCCAGACCTACAGCTAACAATGACCCGATAGCATCTCCATCTGGGCGCTGATGCGAAATGACCAACACTTTTTGTGCTGACTTAAGTTGGCCACGAATAATCGAAACTAAATCATTATCAGGTTCCTTCACGTCTCGCCGCCCTTTTTGTTCTTGAACCAGCCTTATTTTGAGGATCATCCTGATGTATTGAAATTAACAATCTTTCTATTTTATCTGCATGCTCAAAAGTGGGGTCCCAATGAAATCTCAGCCGTGGAAAGACCCTCAACTCCATCCGGTGAGCTAATTCGCTGCGCAAATAACCTTGTGCGTGGTCTAACCCAGATAATACTTCACTCGACCGTTGCTCTCCTTCGAGGGCACAAACGTAAATCTCTGCGTAGGCTAGTTCCTTATCTACTTCCGCACCAGTCACGGTAATTCCTTTTAGACGTGGGTCATTACTCTCCATCAATAATATCTCGGAAAGCTCCTCCTTAATACGTTCTGATATTCTGGTCAATCGTGTTTTGGATACCATTTTTATTTCCAGAAGTTATTAAGCGGCAGGAACCTTTTCAACTGATACGCATTCGATCCGGTCACCTTCGATAAAATCTGAAAAATTTCGAAGCGAAATGCCGCATTCAAACCCCTGACGGATCTCCTTGACATCTTCTTGAAGGTGTTTTATGGATGAAATTTCACCGATGGCAACGACTTCTCCATTCCTTAATACCTTCCCCCTTGTATTACGCTTGATCTCGCCATCCGTTATATAACACCCGGCGATATTCCCGACCTTGGATATGCGAAAGACTTTTCTTACCTCAGCATGCCCGAGAACTGTCTCTTTCTCGACTGGTTCGAGCATTCCATTTAATGCCTTCTCGATATCTTCAATCATGCGGTAAATAATGTCATAAAGTCGGATGGATACGCCTTCTGTTTCAGCTAATCGCCTCGCAGCTACATCCGCCTGGACGCTGAAACCCACAATAACTGCCTTTGATGCCGCAGCAAGCATGACATCGTTTTCTGTAATGTTTCCGGTTTCCGCATAAAGAATATTGGCTGAAAGTTCCTCTGTGCAAAGGTCCTTTAGCGAAGAAATTATCGGTTCCAGTGAGCCTTGGACGTCTGCTTTAATGATCAGCCTCAATTCTCTTATCTCGCCTGCCTTGAATTTTTCAAACAGCTGCTCTAGGGTAATATTCGCTTTCTTATTCGTTGATGAGCTGTCACTAGACTGTGCTTTTTGAGTGACGATCATTCGCGCTTCACGTTCGGAGGGTACAACCTGGAATATATCTCCTGCTTGGGGCACCTCATTCAATCCCATCACTGAAACCGGCGTGGATGGTCCTGCTTTGCGGATCCTTCGACCTCGAAAATCGAAAAGTGCTTTTAGCTTTCCAAGTGATTTGCCAACGACTACAACATCACCAACTTCAAGCGTGCCATTTTGCACCAGCAGAGTTGCCATCGCACCTTTAGCCTTATCCAGCTCTGCTTCAATGACAGTGCCTATAACTTCTCCCCCGGGATTAGCACGGATATCCATTGTATCTGCCACCAGTACGATGGCTTCGAGCAAATCATCCAATCCTTCCCGGCGTTTGGCAGACATGGGAACAACGATCGTATCGCCATCCCATTCGTCAGGTACCAATCCTGCTTCAGCTAATTGTTGACGCACACGGTCTTGATCAGCATTAGCTTTATCTATTTTATTCATCGCCACGATAATCGGCACCTTGGCTGCTTTTGCATGCGCAATTGCTTCTTTGGTTTGCGGCATTACCCCATCATCGGCCGCGATCACCAGGATGACGATATCCGCTCCTTGAGCACCACGTGCCCTCATAGCCGTGAAAGCAGCGTGACCCGGTGTATCTAAAAACGTAATTAGGTGACCATTATGCTCAGCTTGATAAGCACCGATGTGTTGTGTTATCCCACCAACTTCACCTTCGGCGACATTCGTTTCGCGAATTGCATCCAACAATGTGGTCTTGCCATGATCAACATGTCCGAGGATTGTAACGACAGGCGGTCTGGCAGCTAAGTTTTCAGCCTGCTCCTTGGCAATGACCTTTCTCCATTGTGGTATCTCACCCAGATCCTGCTCGGATTCTTTCGGACTTTCTGGCACGGCTTCAAAACCCATTTCTGATGCAACAATTGCCGCAGTATCAAAATCAATGGGCTGATTAATACTGGCCATGACCCCATTCGACATTAATGCCTTGATGACATCAATAGGACTAGTTTGCATGATCTGGGCAAGGTCACGCACTGTGATACTGGATGATATTTCTATTTTCTTTGAATTATTGCTGTTCTCGCTCATATGGTACCTCTATCAATTCAATTTAATTGACCCCTATGAGCGGATGAGATGGATCACTCGTTCATTATCGGCCTTTATTCCGGTAATGATACAGCGTAATTCATTAGTCGCTCGCGCTCTTCAGGAGTAATTTCTGTTTTTAAGGCGCTTGCCAGTGCTCCCTTCAATCCGCACTCCCAACAAGATCGCAGGACATGAAGATAAGCACCCCTTCCGGTTAGCTTGCCCGTAGGATCAATCACAACACCTTGCGTTCCACGTACGATTCGCACCATCGAACGTTTGGGTAATATCTCCCTGCATCCTACACAGGTACGTTGGGGAATATGCCTTCTTTTACCGGTTTTTCTTGGCAAATTACCTTCTTATTATCATTTAGAAATTCCAATCGTCTTCCCAACCACCGCCACGTTTGTGTTTTCTTTTTACAACAGTGGTATCGCGATCAGGATCATACTCAACTTCGACGAATTTCTTCTTCTTTTTCTTCTTCGGTTTACCTTTTTTATCGAGATCTTCCTCGTCTTCCTCTTCTTCCGTATCCGGTTGTATACCTAAAATTTCAGGTCGAAGGGTAAAGATCTCATTAAAATCGACCGCCTTCTCAGGTTCTTCTTCCTTAATCTCACCGCTGGTAGCTGGAATTTGTTCCTCGCCGATAATTTCTGGCTCAGGAGTACCCTCTTCGGTGATCGGTGCAATTTCTTCCGCAGTAATTAATTGGGCTTCAGGTACTTCCTCGACTTCTTCTGGGATTTCTGGTGTGAGAATCTCCTCAGATGCAGGTTCAGTTACCTCGCCCAATTTTTCAACTTCTGCCTCTACCTGCTCAACAACCTCTGGAATAACTTGTTCCGGTTCAGCTGCCGGGAACGCAATTGTGGTCAGCTTTTCCTTGATTTCTTCCATCGCTTTGGGTCCAATTCCACTTATACCTAATACTACATCTTCGTCCAAAGCTAATTGGAATATCAAATCGCCGATTGTTTCGTAGCCTGATGAGGTCAGTAGATCATAAATCCGGTCTGCCAATGCTAAATCTTCCAGTGACATCGCAAAAGCTGCTACAGGTATATTGGCGCGTATATCCTTACGGCGCTCTTCATCTGCTAATTTCTCTGCAGTTCGGCGATGGATCAGTCCACGCTCGACACGGTCAACGAACTGACTCAAGAATTGATACTCCTCAGGTGTAATCGGTCTCCCCTCAGCCTTCTTGCCGAGAATGAGTTCGACCCTTGGAATGTTTTCGGTTTCTGTCTCCGCCATGAAGGCAAATTCAACATCGCTTTGCAGTCGGTGGACTGCATCACCTGCAGCTTCTAGCAATGACTTGATGTCGATTCGCCAGCCGGTAAGTTTGGCAGCCAGTCGCGCATTCTGACCATCCCGGCCGATTGCAAGGCTAAGCTGGTCATCCATAACAACGACTGTAGCTGTTTTGGTACCTTTGGCATGTTCATTAAGATAGACGCCTGTAACCCTTGCCGGGCTCAACGCCTTCGCAATATAAGCTGATGGATCAGCATCGTACTCAATGACATCGATTTTTTCATCATTCAGCTCACGAACGATTGCCTGGATCCGCACACCCCTGATACCAACGCAGGCACCCACCGGGTCTACTGCAGGTTGTATAGCGGCTACTGCCACTTTGGATCTCTGTCCAGGTTCACGAGCGATTGATCTGATCTCAACCAATCCATGATAAATCTCAGGGACTTCATTCTCGAGTAGACATCGAAGAAAATTTCGGTGAGAGCGTGAAAGCACGATCTGCGGACCACGCGGGGTTTGTTTAACTTCAAGCAACAACGACTGCACCCGGTCATGGACGCGGAAGTGCTCACCATTGATTTGTTGGTTTCTTGGGAGCACACCTTCAGCCTTCATATCCAAACCAAGGGTTACTTGTTGTGGGGTAACTGCTTGCACGACTCCACTTACAATCTCACCGATTTGTTTTGCATAATACTTCATCTGTGAATCACGCTCAGCTTCGCGGATTCGCTGCTGAATCACCTGCCGAGCTGTTTGAGCTGCCACTCTACCAAAATTATTGGGGGTGGATTCCACAACAACCATCCCACCAAGCTCAGCGGTCGGATCGATCTTGCGGGCTTGTTCAAGCTCAACCTCTGTCCGCTCATCTTGTACAGTATCCACTACTTCTTTCTCAGCGAATACTTTAACTTCTCCGGTCTCAGGATCGATCTTTGCTTCAACTAATTGTGCTTGCGAAGCATTGACCGCCCGTCGATAAGCGGAAACCATGGCTGCTTCGAGGGCTTCCAGGACAACACTT
>JBGPBQ010000201.1:0-7467 GCA_041481345.1 Anaerolineae bacterium | reverse complement strand
TGGTCATCTGCCTGCTGATGGATTTCACCGGCTATATCCTACGCTGGGATCAGGGCATCCATTGGGCATTGGTCACTGGCACCAACCTGATCAAATCTATTCCGTTGATTGGCAGTGCATTATATACAATCCTGGTAGGTGGCAGCCAGCCAGGCTCAGCCACACTGATCCGTTTTTACGGTTGGCACATCTTCGGCCTAGCGCTGGTCGGAGGGGTCGTGTTGATCTGGCACTTATTTCGGATCCGCCGGGATGGAGGCATCGCTGTCCCACCACCGCTTAAACGTGAGAGCCTCGAGCGCATCTCCCGTTATGAGCTGGTCAGGCGGGAGGTTTTTGCAATGCTGCTGGCTTCTATCGCCCTACTTCTTTTAGCGGCTTTTGTTCCTGCGCCATTGGCACCACCCATCATAGAGACCTCTACCAATTACGCGACAACTCATGCACCCTGGTTCTTCCTTTGGATCCAGGAGATGCTCAAGCAGGGCAGTCCATTCCTTTGGGGTGTAGTCGTCCCCCTGACGGTCCTGGCTGCAGTGACCCTGATACCGTACATTTTTCCAAAGCCAACAAAGGACGAGCTGGGGAAGTGGTTCCCACGTCATAACCGCCTTGCTCAGATATTCTTTATCTTAATCCTGTTAGTGATCGGGATCCTGACTATCGTAGACTTATTGCCGGCCTCCTAATATCCCATGCGCCGCCTGATCGTGATCGCATCCGCTCTTCTTCTCCTGACCCTGCTAGGGATCGCCTGGTGGGAGAGCCGGCGCGTCAAGCCAGTTGCACTAACTCCCACTCTCACTGGTCAGGTGGAATATTGCCTGACCTGTCACGCAGACATTGCCCAGATCAGCAAATCGCACCCCATCCAGACATTTGGCTGCGTGCTATGTCATGGGGGTGAGCCACTAGCTCTCACAGCAGACCTGGCACACAGCACACTACGCGGTGGAGCCAATCCCTCGGATTTCTCAGTCGTCCAAGCCTCCTGTGGGGGAGATAAATGTCATAGTGGCACAGCTGAAACTTACAGCAATCATATCCAACGTGCTACAACAAGCATTCAAGCAACCTATGCTGGTGCGATTGCCAGCATCCTGTACACATATGGTGCCCAACCCGATCTGACTGCACACTACGGGATTACTGCTATCGAGGATCCGCTGAGTACCAGCGGGATTACTGAGCTGCAAGCCTTCGATCCAATGGCACAAACGAACCCTTTTATTAAATTATTCGGACAAAATTGTTTGACCTGCCACCTCTCCGCCCAGCCAATCGATGGGCAGGTATACACCCGCTTTACCGGTTGTGCTGCCTGTCATACCCCAACCCAAACAGCGGAAACGACCCAAACAACCGAAATCCACAAGCTGACCACTGCAATATCCTACACCCAATGTGATACCTGCCATAATCGCGGCAACTATGACCTGCGAACAATGACCTTTGTGCCACGCCAGGATACACTGACAGATCGGCTGCACAATTACTATCAACCCATTGCCCAATTCACCAAGTGTGAATATACGCTCGATTGCGCTGATTGTCATACCCGAACCGAGGCAATGGGGGATGGTAGCCTGTACAGCAACAAGCTGGAAATCCAATATATCCAATGTAAGACCTGTCATGGCACGCTGACTGAGCTCCCACAAACGCGCACACTGACCGACCCAAATGATTTGGCTTTTCGCCTGGCACAGCTGAACCCAGTCGTGAATTTACAGATAGGTGATACCATCCTGGTCACGGATAAAGGCGAGCCGCTATGGAATACCCGGGTTATGCCAGACGGGACTTACGAGCTGGTTGGAGAAGCCACCGGTCAGTTATTCGCCTTCAAGCCAGTGATGGGTTCAAGCTGCCAACTGGACCCGGCAAACCAGAGCTCAAATTCCTGCCATAAATGCCACTCGGTGACACGATGAGCCAAACCAAAATGACCCGACGAGACTTCCTGAAGCTCACGCAGAATGCCCTCCTAGCGGTGTGCGGCTTGGCTGGACTGGGTGGGGTGCTGCGCTACCTGAGCTATCCATCGCAGCCCCCGGCGAAAACCGAGTTTGACCTGGGACTGGCAACGGATTTTTCGCCTGGTTCACGCACCGTCCTGTCAGACGTGCCAGCGGTGCTGATCCACAGCCAGGTGGGCTTCAGCGCCTTGAGCCTGGTGTGCCCACATCTAGGCTGTACCGTCAACATGACCAGCAATGGCTTCACGTGCCCTTGCCATGGGTCTCGTTTCCTGCCTGACGGTAGCCTGAGGAATGGACCAGCATCCCACCCATTAACTGCCTTGCGGGTTGAAGTTAATAGTGAAGGTCACTTGATCCTGTTTACTGGTTAAGTATTGCGAGGTTTACATGTTTCCACAATTATCTACCCTTCTACAAAGAAGTTCATCAGAACACAGTCACTTGTGCCCACGGCAGGTTTTGGGTGTGCGCATGGGGTTAGCCGGGCTGGCAGCTTTGGAGGTGAAGGCGCCGGTGACAACCAAAACTGCACTCGTAATCATCGAGACCAGTGGGTGTTTTGCTGATGGCATCCGGGCAGCTACCGGTGCAACAGTGGGTCACCGAACACTAAGGGTAGAAGACTTGGGAAAAATTGCAGCCACCTTCACCAACATGAAGAACAATACCAGCCTGCGATTAGCGCCGAAGTCAGATGTAAGGACACGGGCACTTATCTATGCACAGGATGAGGAGCGTCGTTATTTTGCCCAGCTACATGGTTACCAGGTGATGCCGGATGAAGAGTTGTTCAATTCTCAATGGGTGGAATTAGAGATCCCAGCAGAGCAGATCATCAGCCATCAGAATGCGCGAGCGATCTGTTCTAATTGCAAGGAAGAAATTATCAATGAACGCGAGATAATATTGGACGGGAAGGTTCTGTGTAAAACCTGCGCCTTTGGGGGGTATTACCGCTTGAAATAGGGCAACCTTTTCATAAAGGCAACTTCTAATCATTGATCATCGTAAAGGTATGAATGCTTGTTCCAGCGAGCAGGTTTTCCGAGCTGGGACAGCCTCCACTGACCAACATCATCCTGTATCGCCTTTCTGCATGAGATTAGAAAAAGGGACTTCTGTGACTATCCAATCATATCAGGGTTAGTGAACCTGGCTACAGAGGATTCCTAGTTACAGGTAGCATCAGTATGACAATATACTACTTGCCGGGTAGTTAGCAGTGTTGAGATTGCCACCATGGGTACCTACCATGGTTGTCACAGTCTATAATTTCAGAGGAATGACCTAGGGAGGATCCTCCTTTGTCTTATGGATTTCCCTTTTGGACAAGGCTGCAGGCTGCCATCCCTCGTTGATTATCTTCTCCACACTTTTATCCCAAAATGGTGCAGTTGTGGTGCAGATCCCATGCATCGATATGGAAAACATAGACACAGTAGAAGAGAATACACCTATTTATGGCACGATATAGACGCAGAAAAACCATATATACAGGGTAAACTAAATAGCTTTAGACTGTGGATCAAGTGGCTGTGGGTTCGAGCCCCTTAGCCCACCCCATAGATGTGGGATAAAACCCCCTAAAATCGATTATCGACCCCATATATGGGGTCGGCACTTTTTTGTTAAAGATAATTTGTGCGCCATTTAATAGATATTCAGAGAGTCTTTGGTGAAATATAAAATCGAACAGTCAAGCACTTCAAGAAAGAACCGCAAGTCCTGCACATTCCGGACATATCAAATCGCTACTACCGCGTACAGCTCAATGACTTGTCTGGCGGTACTGACTTCGAATACGTCAGCACACATACCTCTGGTACGCAGGCGGGTGAAAACCTCGTCACGGGATCCAATTAGAAAGGGCAGATGCCAAACGGCATGGTACAGATATCCACGCTGAACAATTCAGGGTTTGTTATAGGACAAGTACTCATATACAGCGACAACGACTTTTAGATTGCCTATGGACTCGCGAAACAGATACATCTCATGCCACTGAACCAAGAGTGATAAAATAAAAATATGAGCAAAACCTACTCTTACTTTGCGATTCTCATCGGCGCAGTATGCGTCTATTTCCTCGTCCACACCGCCCTCTTCCCCCAGAACATGCACTTGCGGAATGCCATCATCCAGGGCGCTCTGATCGGCTTCGGGCTGGCGTTCGTCTCGGCCCAGATTTACGCAAGGGTCAAGGCCACGAAGGTCAACGGCTGGATCACCATGTATGGCTTGGGCCGTCCGAGCAACGGCATGTTCCTGCGCGCCGCCCATGCCCAGCTCTTCCCCGGCCCGGTCAACAAGTCGGAGGAGGCCATGTACTGGTGGACGAACGCGGATGGCGCCGGTGGTGCCCTCACCGGGGCACACGAGTACGTGCTGCACTTCCCGGCCGGAGGGCTCCCGCCGAATAAAGCCTTCTGGTCGATCACGATGGGGGATGCCGGAAATCACTTCGTGGCGAATCCGCTCAACCGCTACAGCGTCAGCGACCGCACCGGCCTGGCGCCCAACCCCGACGGGTCGGTGGATATCCACATCCAGAAGGCGGCTCCGGCGGGGAAAGAGTCCAACTGGCTGCCCGCGCCCTCGGGCAATTTCATTCTCTGGCTGCGCGTCTACATCCCCGGCGAGGCCGTCCTCAAGGGCCAGTATACGGTTCCGCCGGTCGTCAAAGTGAGCTGATGGCTATGAACATCCAGAATTTGCTGATCTTCGCTGCAGTGGTGGTCGTTGCATGGTGCCTGGTCACCTACTTTTGGCCGAGCCTGATTCTGTCGGTCTTCAAGAGGGGACTCCTCGGTAAAGGGTTCGGCGAGGGCCCCGTCCCGATCAATACGCTCTGTACGGAACCCCAGGCGCTTTTTGCAGACCCCATCCACGCGCCCGCCTCGGCCTCAAAATTGGCGACCACTGGTGTGAACCACGACACGCTCTTAACGGCTGGCTGGCTCGATCTCTCAAAAGGACCGCAAGTCTTATACGTGCCGGACATGGCCGGTCGCTACTACAGCGTGCAGTTCACTGATCCGTTGAAAAACACCAATTTCGCTTATGTCGGCACGCGCACCACGGGTACGCAGGCGGGCGACTACCTCGTGAGCGGCCCCGGCTGGAAAGGACAGGCGCCGAGCGGCATAACGCAGATATCCTCGCCGAACAATGCGGTGCTTGTGGCGGACGCGTGTTCGTGGAAAGCGACAGCGACCTGTCGACTGCCTATGATCTTTCAAAGCAGATCCAGCTCACACCGTTGAGCCAATGGAAACCAGGCCAATAGGTTCCATTATTCGCTATCTGGTTTTTCGTATAGTCTCGCAGATTGGTGATCAGCTTGAGTCTGATAACTGTTGGTTATTACACGGAAATTAGCTGGAAACCGGATGGAGCTCAATCGGAATTGGAGTGAGAATATCGTCCATCAGCTGAGCTGCCTGGTCCTGCATGGTCGGAATGAAATAGGTATAGGTGGTTAGCAATATCGAGATCGAGTGACCCAGCATCCCTGCCACTACGATCGGAGGGGTCCCACTCCTTCGGATCAGACGGTTGTGGGTTCGAATCCGCCGTCAAACGGCAGGTGACCCCGCGCGGTCCACTTAACTACCCGAAGAAATGGTCTCACCTAGATCGATAGCATCTCCGACCACAGTTACATTGCAGCACCAAACTGCTGGTGGATTTATGGCTAACAATCACTTGGGCTATCACCGTTTGGTTATAAACTATTTTAAACAAGGCATAAATTGGGTAACGCTGTCATTGGGTAAGCAACGTATAACTCATAAGCACTCTTTTGACTGGTCGGTCATCTGAGAATTATCCTACCGCAATATGCTTCTTTATGTCATCAGAGTTACACTCTTCGTAAGGTGGCATTTTGTAGATAATATGTCTATTGTCCTCGACTGGTACCTCAGTATTGCTATTTTGGGGGAAATCTGGGTGATTAAAATGCGAATATACGGGACAAATGTCCCTCCCGCAACGGGACATCTGCCTATCGCCTTTAAATCCGAAATCTTGTATGATCGTCATAGCCTGAGCAACGAAACACGGTCTTTACCGAGCCCAGTCATCAAACTCATGATCTGCAAGGCGTAATCAAACGCCACTCACACGTTGGCCGGGAAACTCCTGCTGGAGATTAGTACCGGCCAATTTATATTAACCACTCATCAATGGAGGCTGCCATGATCAATGATGTCGTTCTCGAGGGTATTTTCGTCAGGACTTGAAAGATTGATTCGATCGGATGGCCTTAATAGCCAGGAATGGGTGTAGATATGACTGCTACATGCGTATTGTGGGTAAGGGCCTGCCTGAATTGCGAGCCGCTGTTTTCGTCCCTGAATAGTTTCCGCGTTGACACCAGACAATACTTTTGGAGCAGTGAACAAGGTATAGAAGTTAACACTTGTGACATGAGGGAAGATATGGGACATATAGTGACAGAAGTCAAAATCGTCCTCCCGATGTCTCACAACATCTTGACAAGCACGGAGGAGGATATACAATGATGGGTAAGTTATTAAGTAGTGAGATCGCTCCGCGCAAACTGATTATCTCAGTCGCAGAGCACTTGCACTTTTACAGTACTATCAATAGTTTTGTTAAGTCCGGCTGTAAGGACAGCATACGCTGCATTGGGGAACTTATAAGCTGCTGAGAGGATACCCACCCTCTCCGCAGCTCGTAATCTTGACTAGCCCTTCTCCATATGGAGAGGGGTTTATTTTTTTATTAAAACAATTGTAGTTTATCTGTTGAAGAAAGTCGATGGGCAGATATCCCGTGGTAGTAGGGACAAATGTCCCGAACATCCATGAATTTCAACCTAATATCTACTTAGAACAGTTTACCAAAATAACCCCCCCAAAGAGGGAATGAGTCATAAGAGTATATATATTATTTCTTGCGGAATAATGGGCATCATCTTACTTGCTTTTCCACGGTTGGGTCTTGGATTATTCTTCATTACTTATAGATTACTTATAAAGGCGCAATGAACAATTACAGAAAAAACCTTGTTCTATCGACAGCGGCTACCAACTCTGTTGCATTGCTATCAATATATGAGTACCAATTCCAGGCTGAAGTAACAAAAAAGTGCCATATTCCAAAACCGATGGAAGCACAGCTTCCAAACATCACGAATATCTTAACCAGCAGGTTCATAGTCAACCCTTATAGTAGATCGAGAGTAATCAGCCAACGGGATGGCTGATTACTCCGAATGTGTCGATCGTTACTCTTCAACCTCGATGCGATCCACCTGGACCTGCGAGCCGTTGTAGTCAGGCACATTACTGAATAATGTACCGTAAAGATGAACGATCTTGCCGCTGTCGCGCAGTGCCTTAATCTGTTCTTGTATCGCCGGGTCCATTGAGTCGATGCCAAAGTAGATGATCTGCCCGTTGGTCCACAACTCAAAGTAGTCATCATACTGTGAACCGGGTGCTGTACTCTTGATGAC
>JBGPBQ010000200.1:0-7562 GCA_041481345.1 Anaerolineae bacterium | reverse complement strand
ATGTAGGACATATTTTCCCAGATGTAATATGGCATACCGAAACACCAATATTACGAACAGCGCCCGCTCCTATGTTTTTGTTATCTAAATTAGTAAGAGACTCTGGATATAAGGTCGTCCTTACTGGGGAAGGTGCGGATGAGTTTTTCGCTGGCTATGATATTTTCAAGGAAATGCAAGTTCGACGTTTTTGGGCAAAAAATCCCGAATCTACTATGAGACCGATGTTATTTAAACGTCTATATAAAGATATCGAGGGTTTTTCTACTGCACCCGTTGAATTTCTGAATGCCTTTTTTAAAAAAGGATTAATGGAGACAGACTCTCCGTATTATTCTCATACCCTTCGATGGAATAATACAGCGCGAAATACCCGTTTTATTCGAGGCACAGATACGGTAGACCTTACACCTTTTGATGAATTTCCTGATAACTATTTTCAATGGTCGCATTTAGCCAAAGCACAATACCTTGAGGTCTTAACATTTTTATCCCCTTATCTATTGTCATCGCAAGGTGATCGAATGGCAATGGGTAATTCGGTAGAGGAGCGCCAACCGTATCTTGATTATCGTCTCATTGAATTCTGTAATCATCTGCCCGATACCACAAAATTACGTGGGCTTAAAGAAAAATGGATATTGAAGCGCTTAGGGGCTAAACTATTACCTGCTAGTATATGGAAAAAGGGAAAGAAACCTTATCGTGCTCCAATAAACCAGTGTTTTTTTACAACCCCCCCCGATTATATAAAGGAATTACTATCTGAAAAAAGCATCCAGGATAATAATTACTTTAATGATAAGGCTGTTATGTCATTTATTCAAAAAGCATCCAGTTCGAGCAAGCTCGGTGAGGTAGATTCAATGGCCATAGCAGGCATAATATCCATCCAATTATTAAATCAGCTGTTTGTTAAGGATTTCCGGTTAAAACCAATTAATTCACCCATTCTCAAATTTGTCGAGCGCTGACTTCAGACTGGAGCCCATTTTTATAATAATCATCAGGAATACCCCACATCCGAATTTACCATCAATATTGAGCGACCCGGAGCTTATGCAAGACTAAGTGTCAGCCTTTATAGACAGTGACGAGTTCTTCGAAGGCATATTATGATCACAGGGCTGTGGTCGTAGAATTTCAAATAAAGGCGGGCGAACAATGGCCCAGATTTTGGTAACTGCTCAGACTCTACTAAAGTATTTGTGGTGACTGTTATCGATACTGATACACAATCAAAATTGGATATCCAAACCAAGTGTGCCGCTTGAAAAAATATGCTTAGATAGGTTAGAATAATAAATGTGGAGGGCTTATGTCTAAAAAAACAATTGGAATCATATTGATTGTCCTTGGTGTGATCTTGGCGGTGGTTTCCGCGTTTGCTGATAGGCTGGGAATCGGCAGCGGAGGATTCGGCACGAAGCAGCTTATAGGAACAGCCATCGGTATTATTGTGACTCTGGTAGGAGTCTGGCTTGCATTGAGCAAACCGAACCCGCAGAAGTAGCCTTGCACTGGTTAATCAGGGTGTTTGCAAAGATCAAGGAATCCTTGAAGGGTCAAGCGCGGGATCAGACAGAATAAGTTGTTAGTTCGCAATTTTCCCCAAAACTCTTAATCAGACCGCTAACGATCCCATTGCGAAGTGATTGCTATTCAATAAGCAGGATTAATTTTTCCGATTAAAAACAGAATGCCCAACTCTGGTGGGCAATCTATTTCAGTTGTTATGCAGAAACCAATTTATTAACCTTTTTAATTATGACTCAAGTTCATTGCTTTGTTAATCGGCAAGCAAAACCAATCACAAAACCAGCATTGCATATGATCAACATAGATAGGTGTATTTACAATATCGAGCAGCCTAACTGTTAGGAATCTGTTATCGAGTATCCGAAACGAGTCGCTGACTTTGTGTCTGGCCAACGAGGAGATCATTACTACTCTCGATCCACTCAGGCGTATGTGACCTGGATCTTTGCTCGACAACCAGTGCACGTTCAAATTCTCTGTCTGCCAGAGCTGCGGATTTACCCAGAGTGAGGGAGAAAACGAGGACAATAGCCTGGATAAAAAAGAATGTTCCTATCCAAATAGCGATCATAATGGTGTCCTTTCATTTTCGAAATCGTGCTCGATAATAGTAAACTATAATAATAATACATCAAAATCTAATGATAAACCTTACATTAATGCAAACAATATTGTTTATTTTCTATCCTATGAGCACCAATATCATTGCAGGTGAATAACCGATAATTGAAGAGTCATTCCATAATAGATGTTTCGAGATATTAGTAATCTTTATACCGGTTTTGATATGTTCGAAAAATTGTGGGCCTAGAATTTCCGCGCAGATCATTGCTATCATGACCAATGGATCTGACTGATCAAATTTCCCCAGAATTTGAGAGTTATATGATAAGCATATTGAGTTATACATAGCAAAGGGGCATAATTTATCCTGAGCCGGTGTAGTAGACTTGTTTGTGGTTTGTGACTACTATTTCTGAAAATGGAATACTCGATAAGAGGCCAATTATAGTCAGGGGAACTAATCAAAAGGATTATCATTTATAAACCTTTCAGATATATAGAGAACTAATTGCGAGCATGGTGATAGAATATGGCCAAAGATCAAACATAAATATTAATTTTTTATCTATTATTTAATATTGGCTTTCAGTTGATCCCAGGCTATGCGTAACATCTGTATTATCAACTTTGGTGGGGTTTATTAGATTATAACCGGCAAAACACAATGGAATTAAAGCAAAAGAAAAAGGTTGCGAGCCTAATATGCTGAAAACTGCGAATAACCGACAGCGAGTCATTCTATTTTTTATTTTCATATTTGGATTGATTTTACGATTGATTTTGGTCGGATATGTGACTCGCTACCCAGAACGTTATATCCAAGATGATGCGATTGGCTATGATCAGTTAGCAGTTAATTTGACATCGGGTCATGGTTTCTCAATGGAAGCCAATCCTCCCTACTCTCCTAACAATTTTCGAACTCCAGGATATCCATTAACGATTGCTTTCATTTACAGTCTATTCGGTTATCATCCGGACATTGTTCTATGGTTACAGGCTTTTTTGGGAGCATTGACCATTTTGGTTGTTTACTACATAGCGGCTCGTTTCATTAATCCGAATACCGGTCTAGTCGCTGCTTTTCTGCTAGCTATCAGCCCTCATTCAATTACTTACTCAGCATTGCTCTGGTCAGATACTGAATACACTCTTCTGTTTACTCTTTCTTTTTTACTGACTTTATTAATGCTTACCGATAATAACTATAAATGGATTCTATTAAGTAGTTTCGTTTCAGGACTCGCTGTGCTGGTTCACCCTCGTTCAATTTACCTGCCGGTATTCTATGCATTATTACTTCTTATCATTATGCTTATTAGGCGAATCCCTCTAAAGCAAACATTGGTCCATGTAGGAATTTATATTCTTCTTTTTAATCTCGTTTTACTTCCATGGCGAGTACGAAACGATGTGGTTTTTAATGTTCCCAATATAGCCTCAGCAGGTGGAATTAACATGCTTGATTATGGTGCTGCTTTGACGGAATCGGCCCGGACAGGGGAAAACCAATGGTCAATTGCAAATCGTTACGATGCCGAGGTAAGGGCGACGAGTACAATTCCTCTCAATCCAGCACAGTTTGGGGAATCAGCATTCCGGTTAGGTCTACACAAGATACTTCAAGATCCTGTAACTTATGCCAAGATACAAACCATTGGAATGGCAAAGGTATTCCTTCCTGGTACCTCTCAAATCAACACTCTCCTGACGGGTCAAGCTAATCTAGATACATCCCAAATATATAGTATGTTCAGTACTGATAAGAAACTCAATCTAAGTACATTTACTCAATCTCTTTCTAAGTTAACGTCATCCGTTTGGGGTTATATTGGATTTGAAATACTTTATCTCATCATTGTTTATTTTTTCACTTTTTATGCGATTATTAAACAAACTCGATCGCTCCCCTGGTTATGGCTCATCCTGATTGTTCTGGTTTATTTTGCCGCGGTTGCCGGACCTGCAGGTACGCCGCGTTTCCGGGTTGTGATGATGCCTCTGTTAAGCGTTACAGCTGCCTGCGGCATTATGTCCGTTAGATTTTTTTCTAAATGGATAGACCAAGTCGTCAAATCTCACTCGTAGTTCCTTTTTTATAATAAGAACCGTCTTCTCTACAGGTAGATTTCCGATCATGTAAAAACATCAAAATAAAGTTGATTCGTGACTTAGGGAACAATATTTATTCCGATTAGCACCGGTTCAGTAATTTATGGCACCGAAATTTCACTTCAGATCATTACGGATTGACAGTGGATTTTCTCTGATTTATCCTCTCAGGGGTATTTAGGCACAGCGTCGTGTCTTATCATTCCTGGGTTGGTCGATGATTGACCAACTCGAGATAGCAGATAAGCATCGGGCCTCCAAACTGTGAAATTACCCAGCTCAATTTAGGGCATAATGTATTTGGTGGTAGGAAACTGTTCGCCAGATTTTAGATATCACTCGCAAAGTTGATGCGATTACCGACTAAACCCTAATTCCGTAGACTAATTGAGTTGTTTTGTATCGTTACAACCGAGGAAGTTTCGACTCCTACGCTATCAAAAAGAGTGATAAACTTAATTGGTAATTAATCATTAATAGAATTCTAGCCATATGATCTGAATGATGCACTTGGTTTAGATAATAAGTGCCGATGTGTCATTGATCGAGAAGATAGGTATTTTTCTAGCATTCGCCGTGTTTGGAAACTGAATCATTCCTTAGTGAATTTATATCAGCATAAGGAGCAATCAGAACAAGTGATAAAGAGTGATTCATAAGAAGAGGAGCATGCGATGAACAATAAAATGAACCGTAAACAGTTCTTTAAATTATTAACCCTGATTGGAACTGCAACTGGGTTGACTGCGCTCACTTATCAAAAATCGCTTTTACGTGCGATTTCTAAAGCATTAGATAGTAGTAATTACCTTCCCATACTTCAAAAAGGACCAGCTACACCCACCCCATCCCCCACAGCCTCCAATACGCCCGGCCCAAGCCCCACTGCGACCGCGACCTTTACACCCGGCCCAAGCTCCACCGCGACCGATACCAATACGCCCGGCCCATCCCCCACCGCCACCGATACCAGTACGATCGGCCCAAGCCCCACACCCACCGATACTCCCACATCGACCGCCACAATGCCTCCAGGAAACCATCCAAAAGTCGTCCATGTACATAATCCAAATGCTACTAACTGGGACTTTTCTTCCGGCTGGTATGGAGACCACGTAGATCAAGGCGTTGTGAACACTATGATGGACGAGGGTCTGATAACTTTAACCGGGAAACCCAATATCGGTGAAGCCTGGAGTGCTCTCCTGCCGGAATACCTGCCTGGGAAAGGCATTGCGATCAAGGTTAATTTAAATAATAGCAGAGGGTGTAATGAGACTGATAACGAAATCGATGCCCTGATGCAACCAGTGAATGCACTCATCCAGGGTATGGATGGAATAGGTGTACAATATGCCGATATTTGGGTTTTCGATGCAATCCGCCCATCGCCTACCCGTTTTACGTCAAAATGCCTATACCCGGGCGTCCACTTCATAGATGATAATACTTGTGCAGAGCTGGCCACCTTTAACAGCAATGATCCAAACGCTGAGGTGATTTTCCAAGACCCCAATTTATCTCCCCGGCGGGTCGCAGATGTAATTATCAACGCCTCCTACCTGATCGATATGCCGATCATCAAGGATCACCCGGGTACCGGAGTCACATTGGGCTTTAAGAACCATTTTGGGACGATTGAGGAAATAATGCGTGGTGGTTTAGATAACCTCCATTTGTACACAGACCCATCTGACTCGCATTATAGCCCAAACTACAATCCGCTGGTCGATATTTATTCCAACACCCATATTCGGGATAAAACGATTTTATCCGTCGGTGATGGGTTGTTCGGCTGTTTATCTACCAATACTGGTGCTCCGACTCCATGGGAATCCTTCGGCGGACAAGCTGCTAATAGCATTTTCCTTTCAATCGATCCTGTCGCAATGGATTGTATAATGTTGGACGTTTTAGATGCTGACCCAGCTTATCATCCGCAACGCCCAGGTCCTGGCCATCCATATGGTCCTGATGACTACCTGAAATTAGCAGAAGCGGCAGGTATTGGAGTATATGAACGCGGGGATCCATGGAACCCAGGATACCAGAAGATTAACTATATCAAATTAGAATTACGATAACCAAAAAACTGGTGGTCATTGCTTAAACGTCTTCTTCTCCTGAATGGCTTGGCCATCTTCGCGGTAGTATGTAACCATGCAGCTGGGTTTGGGCAGATAGGTTTATTTTTATGGGCTGATAGTTATCGGCCTGTGGTATCTCCCGATTGGTCCCAGCTCGGAACCATATCTCACTACTTTCTATTATCAATTCGCCAAATCGCGACGTTTTGTGTACCGGCTTTCTTTTTCGTATCCGGCTTCTTTGTCAGCTACGCCGCCCTCGATAAACGGAAACCGCTTAATTGGTCTTTTGTATGGAATCGAATCATTGCGCTAATTATTCCATATTTAATCTGGTCGGTTGTGCTAATTGGAGCAGATCTATTAGAAGGTAACTTCCATCCACCGCTCGAATACCCGATTCTTCTTGTCACCACAGGTGTGGTTGGGCCTTTCTGGTTTATTCCTGCTTTGTGTTACTGCTACTTAATTTCAACCATCTTGGTGCGTCTTGTACAATGGAATTGGAAGCTGGTCCTGGTAATTACAGGATTAATCCAGTTAATACCTGTTGCGATTGGATGGATGGGGTACGCGGGATTAAATTACCCCTGGATTGGGGTTCTAGCTAGATTTTCTCCTTCTTGGTCACCGTTCCAATGGATATTTTTCTTTACATTTGGAATTTCTGCCGGATTCCATATTAAGGGCTTTATGGAATGGGTGTTGAAATATCGGGTGTTATTATTTGCCCTTGTTTTGTTATTCGGACTGCTGAATATCCTCGAATCTGATTACTTATTGCGCTCCACCCTGGCAAATTGGGGTGCATATAATGGAACGATCACATACAATCTATACGCAACCACATTTATTTTATGGTTTATGGCTCTAACAACTATTCCATTTCCTAAATATCTAAACCAGCTCGGTATAAGCTCGTATGGGATCTACCTACTCCACTATCCTTTTATAGCATACACAGCGCGAGCAGTCCATAAAATCTTTCCTCAGCTGTTAGCATATCCGATAGTGCTTGTTCCTCTATTGGTCGTGGTCGGTCTCGGGATACCGCTATTTATCATGATTGGTGTTCGGATATCCCCTGTAAAACAATATTATCGCTACTTGTTCAGCTGATGCCCTTTTTTAATTGGCGAATTATTATTCGAATTTGACGCTCAATTAGGGTTGACTGAAATTCATTCGAGAATTACATATCTGCGTTTTACAGAAATCGATTTGATTGATACACCGGCTTTCTACAGGTTTGATACGGTT
>JBGPBQ010000199.1:0-7598 GCA_041481345.1 Anaerolineae bacterium | reverse complement strand
TTGGCTTTGTTGACCTACGTTAGAAGCCTTCTGCCTGAAGGAATTCATATTTTGTTGGTAGGAGACACTGAATTTGGCGCCGTGGACGTGCTGCAACAGCTGGATCAATGGCATTGGGCCTACGTTTTGCGCCAAAAAGCCAGTACCCTGATTTGTCTTGAGGATCAAATGGAATGGCAAGACTTTGGCAGTTGGGTGAAGAAGCCCGGTCAGAGCGTCTGGCTGGGAAAAGGTTGGTTGACGCAATACAAGCGTTATCCGGAGAACTTGCTGGCGTATTGGAAAATGGGAGAAGACGAACCATGGTGCCTGGCGACAAACCTTCCTGACCGGCAAATTACCTTGCAGGCATACGCTCGGAGAATGTGGATCGAAGAAATGTTCGGCGATCTGAAAAGTCATAGTTTTGACCTTGAATGCACTATGCTGCGTCATGTGGATAAACTTTCCCGACTGACCCTGGCGGTAGTTTTGTTGTATGTATGGTCAATTTCAATCGGCACAAAAGTGATCCAAAATAGCCAAAGAGAGCAAGTTGATCGTAAAGATAGACGAGACCTTAGCATTTTTCAAATTGGCTTGCGTTTCATAGAACGTCTATTGATAAATTCAATTCCTTGTTCGATCAAACTATGTGTTTACCGATGATACACCAAACTGTAGGGTGGCTAGAATTTTTCGTTTTTTTACATGATAATTAAACGCGGAACGGCTCGAACTCTCGACCAATTGATTAAGAGTCGTAGAACGGGTGTTCTATACCTACATGTAATTACTCACTACCTGTGGATGAACAATCGTAGCAGCGCAGGGGAGGAATCCCATATGCCTCAATTCAAATCCCTCCCCTGCGCTTCTACGAGATTTATTAAATAGAGAATTGAAATCATTCGAATTTCCCAGATAGGATTAATAAATGCTTGTATAATAATGGCTGTCTCACATTATTCAGTGATAAATCAGAATACCTTTGTTGAAGGGTGAGTAATTACCCGTACATATGGTGCTAGGATGTCATCATGAATTATATTGGCTTCTACAACTACGAAAGGATACAATTAAAAACAAAACTGACACCTTTCGAACGCAGGTGTCTGTCTCCCTAAATCACTCGGGGGCTTTCTTTTTTGTGTCCATTTTAGTGGGTCCAATGCAAATTAGGGATGTTTATGGAATATTTGTCCAGTTATGTCTAAGTCTCCATCATATTAACTTATTCTTCTACTGTAACCGTAACAATCGTCTGTGTTGCAGTAAAACGGGTCTTCACCAGAACTAACTTAGGTCCCTGGGTCAAGAACTTGTGGGCTTCTTTTGTCAGATCATCCTCTATTTGTAGAGTTTAAGTTAAACAATTTATATATTCATTCAATTTCAAGTAAATCGTCAACCTGCCTCTCGGTTTGGTTTCCTTTGACAATCCATCTTCAGTAACTTTACGCAGCACCTCGGTCATAGTCAGCGGGCTTGCTCCTAGCTACTCACGGTTGCTGGCATCAATAAGCTCAGGCTTCAGATAGCGTATTTGGATTGTTGTCCGTGATGTAATAAAACGAGCTGCGTGGTATCCCCACCAGCTGCAAGCCGACTTCAAGCAAGATGCGATAAAACCATGGATAGAAGTGTTTCGTCTCCAAGTATTTGATTTATAAATAAAATGCCCGACAACGACCCCAGTCATTAAGGGTGCGAGTTGAGAGGATATGTGTACCCATCTCCTATTCTTTCACGGGCGTTTAGGTGGGTCCGCAGATATTGTCCGCAATTACTACCCACCAGATTCTCCTCCACATTCCCGATGCTGATGATAACTTCATAGCCCTGCGATCGGAGGGTCTCAAGCATCTGATCTCGGGCATCCAGGCTATGCGCATCGATGTGGGACGCCAGGTTGTGTTCCACCGCCCGGTAGGTTGGATTAACCGGAGTGATCTTAACCAGGAACTTTTCAGGGGAGAAATACTGTCTCAGAACACCCGCATCGAGCCGAGCGTGGCGGGCTAGGGCGAAGTTCAGGGTAATCTTGCGGTCGCCGGGTTCATAGAACTGTTCTCCATACTCGCTCATCGCTGCAAAACTCCACTTGCGTACTGGGATGATCTGGTCGCGCAGCGCGGCGTCGGTTGTATGCAAGGAGAACTGGAATTGGAACCGCCCATTGGAGTAATAACGCCTCTTAATCTCCAGCAGGCGATCGAAGAAATCGTCGCAGCTAGCAGGCGCGACCGTAGAAATAGAGGGCATTAATCCCGGCGCTTGGTAAAGCCCCGTTAGCGCTTCCAGTACATCCAGCACAGCAGGGTTGAGCGCCGGCTCGCCCATGCGGGCGAATTGGATTTTAAATTGCTTGCATGGGATGATCCCATCAGAAAAACGCCTGTCCACCAGGAAGTGGATCTGGGAGAGGATTTCTGCTGCCGTCGGCTTGCCCTGGTAATAGCCCCCTGCATCACACATGGCACAGCCAACAGGACAGCCGAATAATGTAGAAACCAGCAACACCCACTTCTCGTTACGCGGTAGAGGTGGTTGGACCGACTCGACGCACTCCACCAGCTTCCCGCTATCCAGCTCGAGGATGTAGACAATGGCGATATCTTCTTTACCGGTTGAAGCAATCACTTTCATAGGCATTCTCCTGTATTACTTGGTGGATGCGCATTCCGGCGCGGATGCCATCGCCCACAGCGATGGCCGTCTGCCTGAATATGCCATTCTTGACATCACCAATCAGGTGGAGGATGCCCCTTTTTTCTAGTTCGGCAGACCGTTCCAACACAGAGGATGAAACGAAATCAAGCAGCGGCTTCCGTCCAACTGCTCCCACCAGGTAATCAGCCTGGTAATCTGCCTGGCCTTGCGGGCTAGAACATTCCACGGTTATCCCGCCTCCAGGTCGGCCAATAAGCCTCTTAATGGCCGTGTTGGGGCGGTAACTCAAATTTTCAAAGGTTTGTGCCCTATCCCATAAAAGTGGCAAGCACTTTACCCGTTCACCACGGTTTAGGATTATAACAGTATTTTTCCGGCTCAAATTGACAGCGTAATCGAAGGCTGCATCACCGCTTCCCACGATGACGATCTTTTTTTTCTCCATGTTGAGCAGGCCAGCGACCTCATAGACTACGTTGTCGTGTAGTTCGTCCAGGATTGGAAAACCTGTCAGAAGGCAGGGTTTGGTACCAGAGGCAATGACTGCCACCCTCGCCGGGTAAATCCCTGATGGAGTTTTGGCGTGGAAAAGCCCCTTTTCCCAGGATAAATTGGTTACCGGCTCGGGTGTGATTTTCACCTCCCTCATCTGTTCGAGGAAGGTGTGGACCAAGTCCGGGCCGGAGATACCGTCCGGAAATCCCGGATAGTTTTCTATGCAGTTGGCGTTCCATAGCAGCCCGCCCGGGTGCGCCCGTTCGAAGAGACGTGGCGTGATCCCATAACGTTTGAGCTGCAGTGCAGCCGCTATACCAGCCGGCCCGGCTCCGATGATGAACACCTCATTCACGTCCGTTCATCTCCAGGTTGGCGAGGATGTCTTGCACCACGACCAGGTTAGCGAAACCATGCGCCAGGTTCAACAAGGAGGCGCGGTGAAAAGCTTCATTGTACGTAGCTGTTCCATCGATCACAAAAAACACGTCAAAACCGCGCATAAAGGCTGACCGGGCGGTGGTCTCACAGCACAGGTGGGTCATCACGCCGCATATCACCACCTGGCGGACTTGCTTTTCCCCCAGCAGTTTCTCCAGCGGAGAGTCCAGGAAAGCGTCATAGCGGGTTTTGCAGATCGTAATGCCGTTCTTGATCTCCATGCGCGGATCGATCTCGCCCAGGTGGTTATCGGAGGTAATCAGCTCGCGCCACCATAACGCCATTAGTCCGGCGTCTTGAGGGGTATTCAGGTGCCGAGTGAGAAAGACCGGCAAACCTATGCCGGAGAAAGCAGCGATCAGAGCATTCACCCCGGGGAGGATAGCTGTCGCGCTCGGTATAAAAGCATGCGATGCCTCATCCAGGAAATAGGCTTGCATGTCAAGAACGAGTAATGCGGAA
The DNA here is from genome assembly GCA_041481345.1 of Anaerolineae bacterium. Classification (GTDB taxonomy): domain Bacteria; phylum Chloroflexota; class Anaerolineae; order Anaerolineales; family UBA4823; genus FEB-25. Next base: position 3,548 of record JBGPBQ010000199.1, on the reverse strand, counting down.
CGCATAGGTGAAAATAAAATCGAGCGCTTGGTATTGAATTCCTCAAGCGATCTCCGCATATTCATGGCTTTGTGTGCGATGGTGGCAGGCGTGAAATAAGGTTCTTTCAGAGGTTTCATTTTCTGTTAGGAAATTGAATCTTCCCCTTTCATTTCGATATCAACAACAAAATTAGGCAGATATTTAACCTCTAGTTGGTAGTATATCTCTTTCGAACGCTCAAGAATCTCATTAATTCTTTCATATGGAATTGTCAGCAGTTCGAACATCGTCCTAATTTCCAGATCTGCCATTGCATCTTCTGGTAAATCAATTTTCCCTTCAACATAACTCATAAGAATTTCTGACTGGACAGCAAAGCTACACCTGGAAAGCAAGTTCAACTTATCTTTATTCTGTTCAACAGGGTACTCGGCATTCATAGCAGCAAAATATTCTTTGCCAATGTCCTCAGATATTTTATGCGGTATTCTTTCACCTGAGATTTCATACACAAAGCGCTTAACTTCTTCTACATGCATGCATAAGTACCAAAGAATTCTGTGTTCTACTGCATTTCTAACTAGTAAACTTTCATTTACACAGATGCGAGCACCAGCCTCGCGAATGCTCAAAAGTAACTCCGTAATGACAATCTGTGCAATATTGCCTTTGGTTTTGTAATGATAATGAATCAGACCAGGGTTTATCCCTGCTTCGATAGCTATATCTTTACAATGGGTTGTGATATATCCATTAAGGTAAAAGAGTTTCTTGCCAGCGTTAGCAATCGCTCTGTAGGTGAAGTCACCATTAACGTACTTTGCCACAATTCCTCCATAAAGAAGTCTAACAGATAGATAGTATTATACTAATTTTCGTGTATGGGGAACAAGGCCATCGTAGCTGTGTTGGATGCAATCTACTCACGATTGGCCATTATTCCTCTCGACCTAGTCAGCTTTATGACCAGAAATACCCCGGAAGTGTTTTCGTACCTTCCGGTACGTACTCCGGGGCATCTTTTGTAAACATATAGAAATTTAAAACACTGGCATATGGTTATCCCTTGTAGTGAGGAATCGTCTCCTTGTCGAATTCCATATTCCGTACGAGGTCAAGATACGGATAGCGATCTACTTTTGCACGGATTTCAAGTTGTCTCTTGCCAATATCTCCCCAAACTAGAGTTACATCTGTGCCAATTTGTGCATACTCGGGGTCAATACAGCACAATGAGATGGTTTCTCTATAGTACAGGGTATATGTACGCCACATGGAAACACCAATCATTTTACCGCCTTTAAGAACCTTGTCCTGGAAGCAGTTTTTCATCGCCACACCGTTAATGCTTAGCTCTAACGGAAACGGCATATCTGCATAAGGCTCTTCGCCCTTTTCAAAGAAAGAGGCAAATACTTTCATAATGTCTTCGTGGTTCCATACAAGTGTCACCAGCTTGCGGTGATTGGCAGCAATTTTCTCCAAAGCTTCTCGGCCGATAAAATCATGGTCAAACTTTACCATGTGGCCCCAGCCAAGTTCATAGGGATTGCGATAATAATCTTTGATGTCCGTACTTAGGCTACCTCTCGGAACCTGAAGCATATAGTCATAATTTGGCATTGCTTTACGGAGAAACGCGAGATATACTTCATCCTCCGAAATAGCTTGCGGGAACATTGAGACTATCTGGGGATAACCATTTTCTGTGTGTTCGCACATATATGGGTTAAACCCAAGCTTGACAATACCATAGGGCTGGCCAACACGCAAGATTTCGTTATAGACCTCAATGCCCGCTTCGTTAGTCAGTCCATGAACTTCATAACTTAGAGATCCGCCCATACCCATTCTAAGGATGCGAATTTTTTGTCCAGCAATAGTAGCATTGCGGAAGCGCATAAATTTAATATCATGGAGGTCTTCACATGCAGCCTGTTCGAGGATTTCCAAACAACGAGGACCGGCCAGTTGAAACACCCAGTCGCTGCTATCATCGGGGCGATCCATCTCGGGTTTTACGTTGTATTTCCCTTTTTCAATGTGGTAAAGGAGATACAACGAATCAGAGTAGACATGTATTTCTTCCTCGCCTGTACGCAATACAAGGCCGTGGAAAAGAATATTGCCGGTTTTGGCACACCAGATCATATGCTTGCAGCTGCCAAAGGGGAAATTCGCAAAACTGTTTACAGAAATATCCGAGAGGAGCCTGATGACATCGGGGCCTGAGAGTCTTACGAATGGTATAACGGAGAGTTCGGCTGCAATATAGCAGGAAGTCTTCCAGGAGAGTGTCTCCTCTCGCCAGTTGGTATAAGTATGGGGAATATACTGGTTATAAAAACGAACATAACTGAATGCCCACGGATCAAAGGGAATATTAGTAATCACGGGCAGACTTACAGGTGTGTACTTGATTTCGCTCATTTTCATATCTCCTAGTATTTTGTTGAGTGGAGTGATTTAAAAATATATATTGATGAGCTATATAAGTGGTTGGATAGTATGAAACCTCCTTCCACTAGAGCTCGTACCTATGACCCTATCCGGGTATAGAGAGGACCTTACGGAATTTGCCCTCCAACTTCTAAGGCAATTCCTCCTCTGTGTCAGTGGATAACTAGCTACCACTTATATCTTTACCGAGACCTGGATGCGGAATGGTCTCAACGTCGTACTGTGAGTTCGGCGTCAGGTCGAGGTGCGGGAAGGGCGAGACGACAGCGCGGATCTTCTTCTGAGGCGTGCCTGGGTCGCCCCAGAGCACAAAGAGTTCGATGCCGAGATCGGCGTATTCCACGTCGATGGTGTTCAATTTACGCCACCAAAGACAGCATTCGGAAAACGATCGATCAAGTTAGGCAATAAATCGGTTGAAGTGTTACGCGAGCACTTCGAGCGACAGCAAGCTGAAAGGATAGCAGCTGGAAGCAATTGGAACGAATTCGATCTGATTTTCCCCTCTAGAGTCGGTACCCCCATTCACCAACGCGATCTTCAACGGACTTTCAAGATACTTCTCAAACGAGCTGGACTCCCACCAGTAAGGTTTCATGATTTAAGGCATTTCTCAGCTTCGCTGTTGCTAAACAATGGCGTGCCTGTAATCATCGTTTCACGCCGGCTTGGACATGCGAGGGCATCTATAACGAGTGATGTATACGGCCACCTCCTACCCAACATGCAGGATGAAGCAGCTGAGCTGATCGATGGTCTGGTAACATCGACCGAGGTAAAGCCAGATGATCCCATATGGGTCAAAAAGATGAGTGGGTTCCGGTTGCACACGGTTGCACACGAAGAGCCTTTAACCCCCGAAATGCAAAAAATAATGAACGATAAACCCAAAAACCCCATATAATAGCAGAATTGCCGGCTAATTAGTCGGCAATTGGGGGGAAATGCATGAAATTTTGTGGACCTGGCGGGATTCGAACCCGCGGCCTCTTCAGTGCGATTGAAGCGCGCTCCCAACTGCGCTACAGGCCCTAATTACTTGAAGAAATTGTATCTTAGGGGAGATGCACTGTCAAGCAGGGAGACGATAATATCGACTAATCACT
>JBGPBQ010000198.1:0-7670 GCA_041481345.1 Anaerolineae bacterium | reverse complement strand
GTAAAATTCATAGGTGGGTTTCTCAATATAACCTATGACCTGGTTGGAACCATTCGATTGGATTACACCCAGGTCGATCTTCACCTTCCGCGCATGAGCAGCAATGGTGGCGATCGCATTGGATGAGCGGTGGAAATCCACCAGAGAGCGAAGGTCCAGTGTGGTGAGCACATCACCGTTGGCGACCAGGAAAGGTTTATCCAAACCAGCGACTAAAGAGAGCGGGCCAGCTGTACCGAGCGGTTGTTCTTCATAACTATAATAAATCTTCAAGCCAAACCGCTCGCCATCTTGGAAGAATGCCTGCATCAGGTGAGACAGGTGCCCTACAGTGAGTATAACCTCATCCACCTGCGCCCGCTTCAGCTGGCGCAATAAAATCTCTAAGATGGGCATGTCACCGATGGGCATGAGGGGTTTGGGTAAGATCTGGGTGTATGGTGCCAGGCGGGCGCCTTTTCCTCCAGCGAGAATAACTGCTTTCATGAGGCTTCTCCTAAACTAATTATAGAACGCAGATATATATAAAAATGGATGCGGATCCATAAAATAAGAAATCACCTGCTAGAACGAATAAACACCAGGGCGGTAAAAATCCAAGTGCTGGCGGATCCAGACGATGGTCTGCTGTAAGCCATCCTGCAGGCTGATGCTGGGCTCCCAACCGAGGCGCTGGCATGCCAGGTGGTTATCCGATAAGAGCCGCTGCACTTCGCTCTTTTCCGGTCGAAACCGCTCTGTATCCACCTCGATCCGAACTGATCTCCCTACCTGCGCCAGGATCATTTCTGCCAGCTCACCGATGCGCACCTCGCGACCAAAGCCCAGGTTGAAAGTCTCGCCTTCCACGCCGGGCGTCTCAGCAGCTTTCAAGAAACCCATCACCGTATCAGATACATAGGTCAAGTCGCGGCGTGCTTCCAGGTTACCCAGGCGGACCACATCCTGGGTGAGTGCTTGGGTAATAATAGTAGGGATAACCGCTCGAGCCGATTGGCGTGGGCCGTAGGTGTTAAAAGGGCGAACTGTCACCACCGGCAAATCAAAGGAACGGAAAAAACTCTCAGCCAGCTTATCGGCTCCAATCTTGCTGGCAGAATAGGGCGACTGGCCTTGTAGCGGGTGGGTTTCATCGATCGGAACCCGCAGGGCAGTGCCGTATACTTCGCTGGTGGAGGTGTGCACCAAGCGATCCAAATTATGCTCCTTACCTGCCAGCAGAACATTCAGCGTCCCCAATACATTGGTTTCGACCACTTCAACCGGGTGACGGTACGAGTACGGAATGGCAATCAATGCTCCCAGGTGGAAGACGATCGAAACACCTCGCATGGCAGACTGCACGGCTGATAAATCCCGCAGATCGCCGGCGACCACCTCCAACTGCTGGAAGGCTTTTGGTGGGAGCAAGGCCAGCATGCCTGGATCACCGCGTGAATTGTAACGCACGAAGGCGCGCAAGTGCGCGCCTTGGGCAAGCAGTGCTTCCACCAGGTGGCTGGCAATGAACCCGCCCGCTCCTGTCACAAGGACTTGCCGATCCTTCCAATCCCAAGTTATATCGTTCCGCGTTCGAGAATTTTCGCTTTCTTTTTTATCCGTGTCCAATCTCATAATCTTCCTTTAAAATATGGTTAGACTGTTCCTGCTTCTGCACACCCGGATGGATCTGTTCTTGCAGCAGATTGATTTTCAGCCCTAGCGTCTCCAGGTCGCCCAATTGGGCAGTATCATTCAGGTCAGCCAATCATGCACCTACTATGAGCGGGAATACCATCATAAGACACTAGTCACATGGAAAAATACCGTAATGCTCTGGCGACCTTTAGCCACACCAGTTGGGGAGCTTCATTCCAGCATTAAAATCTGCATAAAACCTTGGTATTACCCAAATACCAAACATTCTTGTATATAGCTGGAATTCTTTACTAAATTGGGTAAACAGGTACAGCCAACAAATGGTGGGAAATTACTCTATGGTTGGTTATTGCGGCCTTATTTACAGTCCGAGTAGCAATCAAAATTATAAATAATAAAAAGTAGGGTAAACGCGCTCCGCCCTACCGACATGTGGAGATTGATTTTACCGATACGTGATGACAACGCGTATTAAGCGTTTAACTAAGTTCTTACTGGCAGCCTTGCTGACTGATGTAGACTGCCCATGCTTACAATGAGTATAGGTCTGTTATTACTGGGTCTGCAATCATGTGAATTAGGGTAATGTCGACCCCTGACCAACACGGGAGGTTTATACCGGTAAAGCAAGTTGAAGCGAACAATAACAATAATGTTATTCACACAGCAAAATTATATCCAGGCATTCTAGATATAGTAACATGCGGTTTATGGAGAATATATTATTTATTTTGTCGAAGTGAAATAGTATTGTACCAGTCCTCAACACCTTGTCAACAAACAAACTCATAGATTTATGTAGATTTATCTGGGCAAGCAGGGGAAGGTGCTATGATAATCATTGCGGATGATATGTATAACTGTTCCGCAAATCCCGACCTGTATTATTTATTATTAACTGGTTTTACAGAACTTCTTTATTCAGAGACATTCCAGCATTTATATATTCTTCGGCAGCTTTCTCAGCGACTCGATATATTTGTAGAATTGGAATGTGATACTGGGACGCTATTAGTCGGCAGTCTTCATATTCAGGTGCATAGTTCCAGGATTTCTCTCCTTTTCTGGAAAATTTCACCTTAACATTACCGTATGGTGTGCTAACTTGAATGACTTGCCGTTCAACTGAGTACCGACTTACAGAATATTTTCGGGCACCCAATGTCGTTGTTTCGGAAAATAATATTTTAATTAATGTTTCTGATAGCTCTTCAGAACAAAGCACGTTGACGAGCGTGCCAGGACGATTCTTTTTCATATAAACGGGGATGAGGGAGACATCCAAAGCGCCTGCGTCGAATAGACGTTCAGAGAGGTAGGAGTAGATCTCTGGATTCATATTATCGATATTCGACTCAAGACATACCAGTTCCTCCTCCAGGAAAGGATGAATAGACTGAGGGTTGTCTCTCCCTTCACCGAGTAGTAGGCGGAGAACATTTGGAATTGGCAAGTCCATTTTTCCAGCACCATAACCAGTTCTCAACAATCGCATGGGAGGAATGATGCCGAATTCTTGCACCAGACTGGTTAATATCGCAGCACCCGTAGGTGTCACCAATTCATTCGTTAGTTCACTTCCTATGATTGGAACGCCTTCCAATAATGCCAGGGTTGCCGGGGCAGGTAATGGGATAATTCCATGTGCCGATTGGATAGATCCTGTGCCAAGCGGTAGAGGAGATGCATAGACCTTATCTACACCAAGGATTTCTATGCCGAGAAAGGCACCAACGACATCGATAATCGTATCCTGGCCACCCAACTCATGTAAATGGATATTTTCAATATTCACCCCATGAATCTGCGCTTCTACTGAGCCAATACGTTGAAAGACCCCCAGGGCTTTTTCTTTTATCTTTTCAGGTAATTGGCTTTCCCTAACAATTGTTAGTATCTCTGCCAGCCTGCGTTCTTTAACCTTGTCTTGCACAAGAACTTCGATTTGCGTACAGATCAATCCGGTTTTGTTAACGCGTTTTCCAGAAATTTCAAAGTGATTAATCGGCAGAGAGGCTAAACCATCTTTAATTTGCTCGATGGATACACCACAATCCACGAGGGCACCCAATAGCATATCACCGCTGATACCTGCAGGACAATCAAAATAAGCCAACTTCATTTGTTAGCCTCCTTTTGAGATTGCGCTCTTATCCGCTCTAAAATGGCAAACGCCATTTGGGCTGCACCGAGACCGTTATCAATATTAACTACTGCAACACCGGGCGCACATGTATTTAACATGGTAAGCAACGCTGCCAAGCCTCCAAAGCTGCTTCCGTAACCAACACTTGTAGGGACGCCAATTACAGGAGATGCAACCAGACCAGCAATCACGCTGGTAAGTGCACCTTCCATCCCTGCGACTGAGATGATTACATCCGCATCCATCAAGATATCTTTCTGGTCTAACAAACGGTGCAATCCAGCAACACCAACATCATACACTCGTGCCACCCTTTGACATAAGAATTCCAATGTCTGTGCAGCTTCCTCGGCTACCGGAATATCAGCGGTACCTGCAGTGACAATCGCAACAAATTGATCCTTGTTGCTGAAGGAAGTGATTTGATCATTCTGTAGAGTAATTAAGCGTGATACGGGATCATAATGGACTTCAGGTAGACGTATTTGAATCTGATTGGCCATCTCCAACGAAACTCGCGTGCCCATCACCCGCGCATGCGCTTGCTTCATCCTTTCGAAAATTGACACTACCTGCTCTGGTGTCTTATGCTCACAATAAATGACTTCAGCTGAGCCCTTGCGCAACGAACGATGAATGTCCAGCCGTGCATAACCCAAATCAGCATATGGAAAATCTCGAAGTAAATTCATCGCGCTGTCAATATCAATTTTTTGGCTGGATAAATCAATAAGAATCTGCCGCAACTTTAAATTATCCATCTTTTTCAATAACCTCATTCATACTTCCAGATCGGAAGCCATTCAGGTCTAGGGTGATATATGAAAAACCCAAATTTCTGAGTCCGGCTGTAATTTCGAGACGTTTTTCAAGGGCTAGATTAAAATCACAGGTTTCAATTTCAATTCGGGCGATTTGATCGTGGTAGCGAACTCGAACTTGAGTGAAGCCAATTTGATGTAATAGTTCCTCTGCAAGTTCAATTTGATGCAGCTTGGAACTCTCAATCGGGGTTCCATAAGGGATTCTAGAAGATAAGCAGGCTGCAGAAGGCTTATTCCAATTAGACAGCCCAAATTGATGAGCAAGAATTCGAATATCAGCTTTTGTCAATCCGACTTCAAGAAGTGGACTGCGAACACCTTTTTCCAAAGCAGCTTTTCTACCCGGTCGATGGTCGTTCATATCATCGGCATTTGTACCATCTAGTATATATCGATAACCGTGTCGGAGGGAATAATCAACGATATGGGTGTACACATCCTGCTTACAAAAGTAACACCTATTTGGTGGATTTTGGACATAATGCTGGTCTTCTAATTCATGACCTTCAATCAATTCTTGCTTGGCACCGATGTTATCAGCAATAATCCGAGAGTCATTTAGTTCAGTCCTGGGCATACTAGGCGAAACTGAAGTAATGGCAATGGCTTGCTCACCAAGAACATCGTGGGCAATTTTAAGCAGTAATGAGCTATCAACGCCTCCAGAAAACGCCACAATTACCATTTGCATTTCATGAAGCATATTTTTTAGATTTTCATATTTCTCTTCAATTGTCATACCGATAATTATCCTTTATTCATCAGATTTCAAGTTACCTATTGCCTGCTCACTTCTCATCAAACGAGTGGCGATACATAGTAGAAAAGAATGAATGAAATAGGGCAGTTTGTCAGGAAATTATAACTTATTGATGTAAAGCTAGAATAAGTTTCAGATGATGGAATAATATGACCAGGATACACAATTATCCTATCTTTATGTATAAGAATAGAATATTAAGATGATTTCAACAGGGTGATAAGATCTCTCATGAGTTTCCAGCTCTGATCAAATTGGCTGAATTGCCGGTGATCCGTTTCCATGATTGCCGTCATACAGCTGCCTCAATCATGCTGAGTCATGGGATTCCTCCGATCGTGGCAGCTGGGATGTTGGGTCACTCCCTGGCGATCTTAATGACTACTTATGCTCATTACATTCCAGGGTCCCAAGATGAGGCAGCTCGCGTGATGGATGATATTCTCTCATCGATCCCGATTGATCTCAGTTATCTAAAAAAGGGGAAGAGATAAGCGGAGGCTCGAATATTTCACACGACCGGTCTCCAGGGCGATTGTGAATATTGGGTTTCGGGCGGTAGGTCTTCGTCCTCAATCCGGTACAAGAACAAACCGGATGGCTCCAACTTACCTTACTGGGTTCACCTTTGAGCCTAAAAAAAAGAACTCCTTTCTGAATAATTCTAACATAATTCACCTAAATAGTCTTGTTTATGATATAATTTATAATCCATTTGTCCTAAATGGTAGGGGAAAATAACCCATACTAATTGCATAGCTTGACCTTGCATGGACTAGCTAAATATCAAAAATTTAAAACGGGGAATAATTATGTTTACAAAAAATGCTTTGAAAAAATCCATCTTTGTGGTAATTACAATTATCTCACTCACAGCTTGCGTACAACAGGCAGCGCAGGCCCCAGTTACGACCTCCAAACCCGTATCCAATACTGCACAACCACCTATCCCAGTGACTTCGACCTTAACTCCATCAACACCACCCACATCGACCTCATCGAATACCCAAGGGGCTACATTCGAGGGACTTTCCATAGGGTTGGATAACACTAAGCTTGCCAGGATACGCACCGTGAGTGGCGTAATAGGTCCCAATTTGGACGTCTACATCAATGGCTTGCCTGTAGTTAATGGGGGAAAAATGCTGCAGAATATCGGCGATGGCAGCTTCAGTGGATGGGTATACGTCAGCCCTGGTACCTACCAGGTTGCATTAGTGCCGAACAGCGAGGCAGTTGGACAAGCAATCTTTACCCCAGTGGCGGTCGATGCGGCAGCTGGGCATCGCTATACCGTGGCCGCAATCGGCCAACTGTCAGAGAAGAATGTCAAGCCGCTAGTCATTGACGAGACAGCGATGGAAGCCAGCATGAGTCCAAAAGCTACGAATGATTTTTATATTTTTATCAATAACCTTAAAGGGGCAGACAACTTGGACTTAAAGCATGATGGAGTGATGCTATCAACGACAAAATACGGTGAAGCAAGCGCAGCGGTCTGTCCGAGTTACAATCAGCAATTTGAGGAAATCGCGGTAGCAGGCAACCCAGATACCGTGTTTGCTTCCGGAAATATGTACTGTCACCTCGGAGCGAGCGCAGCTGTCATTTTTTATGGCGACTATCCAAATAATGTAAACATCAGTAATGATTCACAAGGAACGAGCGAAGCAAACATGCTTGACTATCTGGCTGAGAACAACCAGAATCCATCGAAAACAGATGATGGACAGTTGCTAACGTTCAATACTTTGTTATCTGCCATTGACAAGGCTGGGATACGTGACCTGTTTGCCAACGGAGAGCCCTATTTCTTCATCGCGCCCACCGATGCGGCTTTCGCTGCGTTGCCTAAAGAACAACTTGATGCCCTGCTCAATGATCCACAAAAACTGACCAAACTACTCAAGACGGGTTTCATCACTGGCTACTATCCCTTTGGCAGCTTATCTGGGGCGACTTATGGCGAGTCTGATCGGGTGGTTACAAATATATTAGGGCAAGACCTTTCATTCCAGGGCGAAACCATTAATGGTATGGGAGGGTTAGGACCGAACATGACGGTAGGAAACGGAAACCGTTTACAGATAATATATAATTTGCTGCCGTATAAGTAATTATAAAGAAATGTCCGGTTCCTATAAGTGGGTCCTAGTCGATAAAAAAGCCTCAGAATTTAGGTTCTGAGGCTTTTTTGTGTGATATAACGGAAGTTTGGTCTGTGGAGGCGCACAAAAGGCGTACGAAACCGGTCACCAGGGTAATTTTCTGGAGGCCGGTCGGATATTTACTCGATATTTTG
>JBGPBQ010000197.1:0-7695 GCA_041481345.1 Anaerolineae bacterium | reverse complement strand
TGAGTGTGCTCTTCGTGTTCCCCGCTAAATTGATTATGTCCCATCTTGTCACGGGTCTCGTGTGATACTATTTTCCCACCTTCGATGGTTACGACTACATAAAACGGAGCGCGACCAAAATGCTGGCTTATTGTCACACCATCTTCAGAAACAGCTGCAATTTTCATTTTCCCTGTCCTTTTTTTTGTAATGTCCATATCTCATTGCTTACACGTGTTACTAATTTTGAAAACGTCCTATAGGAGCATGAGTCGTTTGTTTTTGAAGCGCAGCCCAGGCTTTCTTTGCGCGTGAGGTTGGGATTGCTTTTTGTGCTAGAAATTCCAGGTGCTGCATAATGCTAGTTAAATACCTGACTGGAAAACCAATCACGGTTTCAGACGCAGATAAGTCGGTAGCGTCGCGGCAGCCATAACAGCCAAAGCTGAAATTCAAGCGTTGTTCCAGATACGGCAATATTGTCGAGTCCACACAGGAGGCTTGAAGGATAGCCGTTGAGCTGCTCAAACGCTCACCGCCGATGGCGTTGAGATACGCCAAGTTGATCCACATAAGCCTCTCCACCTGATCCTCAACGACCACCACATCGGGTAGTGCTTGAGATTGGTTTAAAGGGAAGAGTTGAATGGACTGGATCGCGCCGGCTTCGAATTTGGGCATGTGCGCAAACATTGCCTGGCCTACCCGCTCGTCTGAGACAATACCAAATCCAACCAACCCCTTGCCGTTTTGCAGATTTTCCGGTAAAGGACGGAAACCAAAAGCTGCCGCGGCCGCTGGGCAATTAATACCTTGCGCATCCAGTCTCACGTGTTCACCGCGGCGCGCTCGCATCAGTGCCTGGCAATAGCGGTGCTGTTTGAGCAGCACTTCGGATTCTGTAATCTCATCTTGCTGATGGATAAAACGCACGCCAATCGGGGTGCTCTCCAACCCAAGCAAGGTGATCATGCGATCACCAGCAAAGCAGACAGCTTCCAAGGATGTCGATTTTATATTATTCATCGGGCGCTCACATTTATTTCACTTTTTGCAAAGCCTGGACAATTTCTAGTGGCTTTGGTGGATTTTGTGATGCGATCAACTCTCCCTGAATATACAGCCTGGGCAGGCTGATTGGATTAAATTGCATCAGAGTTTCATAATCGCTAATTTCTTCAATGTTAAGCTGAATACCCAACTTATCTGCTTCTTGGATTACTACAGAGCGCATCTTCTGATAACGACGACAATCGGGTAAACCCAGCAATCTCACATCAACCATGATACTTCTCCAGAATGAGCTGCCAGGGAGAAAGTTGCCCGTCTTCCTGGAAGATCGATCAGGGCTAGTTTTTCTCTGCACAAGGCATGCACACGATCTTGCCATTCTTGACACGAGCGTAACGTTCTACAGCGGTCTCACCACATTCTTCGCAAATCACAGTATTGAAATCATGCGGGCGACTAATTGGAGGCGTACCCTCAGTTACCTCGCCGACATCGAACAAGCTGTCAATAGGTGAAGATAGGATGAACTCGACCAGCGGTGTGACCAGGTCAGCAGCAATCTTTGAAGCGGGCACGCCTTTCTTGCGGAACTGGATGAATTCCGATTCTTTGCTTTTCTGGATGGTTTCATTGCGGGTCAGCACGCGCACACTGCGCCCGGTCTTGTTGTCAATCAACGTGACGGCGAACTTACCGTAGCCTAATTTCTGGATGTTGCCCTTTCCAAAAGTACACCCAGTAGCCATCTGGATGCCATCGGCATAGCAGGTGGCGCAGTGGTCGCGGTCAATTTCCACCAGGGCGGTGAGCTGCCCATCAGCGGCGCGTTCAACACCCAGAGCTTCAATCGCAGCTATTCCAGCACGCAGTCCCATTGGCATGGCAGGGCATTTGTGCCCGTGCAGTAACAGACCAGCTTTATATAATTCGTTGTTGATATCCATAACAATAAATCTCCTTGAGCTATTAAGATAAAATAGTTAGCGCTCAATCAGAGCGGTTTTTTCATAACCAGAGCACGGGATACACATTGGCTGGCCATCTTTCATGCGCACGTAGCGGTCAAATACATATTCCCCGCACACGGTGCATTTGGTCTTTTTGAATGAACCCTTGACTGGTTTGTAGGTGAAATCGGATTTGGCTTCCACTTTGAAAATGGCTTTGTCCGGCTGGTTATACACCCACTGGATCACCTCCCGTCGTACTTCCAGCGGTATTTGAGAAGGCTCAATGCCCTTCTTGCGGTAGACAAAGAACTCGAACATGCCCATTTCATCAACGAAATCGGGCACAAGCGAATAGCGTACCGCGCCTTTTTTGGGAGAATAGAAGGTCGCTGCCAGTTTGCCGTAGAAAGTCTTGGCAATCAGAACCTTTCCATAGGTGGCGCCGGTGGCGATTTGCATCCCATCCATCATGCAGGTTTGCGGGTGGCCTTCGCCTAATTCAGGGAAGATGAAGAACCCGTGGTCGGCTTCCTTCTCGACGCCCAGGTATTCGAGCGCCAGTTTACCCATGCGGTAACCAATCGGCATGAAGGGACATTCATGAGCGTGAAATTCAAAGGCCCATTCGGGGGGGATATGTTTTGTTGTCATTGAAATATTTCCTTTCTGATCATCTTTATTATTTGTTTGCTAATGATTGATATAAAACTTTATCCTTTAACCTAAAAGCTTTACCAGTAGCTGGGCTGCAAATGCCCACATGATCAAGCCCAGCCCAGCTTTGATCATTTTGACTTTGATCTTCATGCTGACCCTTGCCCCGAGGTTTCCACCTATAAGTACGGCAATGCCTGTCACCAAGATCAAACGAAAATCGAAAGGGTGAGAGGTCAGATGACCTAATATTCCTGCCATTGCTGAAAAGGAAATAATCAAATGGGACGATCCTGCGGCAATTTTTGTAGGGCTTTTTAAGACGTAGACCATAAAAGGTACAACGAAAACGCCGCCACCAATTCCCAGCAGACCGGAAAGGAACCCCACAACAAGGCCAAAAAGTGCGATAAACACATACTTGGCAGGGGACAGTACTGGCATTTTTCCCTCGACCTTTTCCTTTTCCCAATAGGAATAGATCATCCTTGCGCCTAAAACCAGTAGGACAACCACGTACACCCACAGCAAAGCTGTCGTATCAAAGTATTTGGACAGAGCCCCTCCCGAAAAGGCACCGATGATGATGCCCGGTGCAAAGATAAGGGAGGTCTTGTAATCGATCATCTTTTTGCGATAAAAAATATAGCCTGCTGATAACGAAGTGATGAGATTCAAAACTAGAGAAGTGGAAGTGGAAAGCAAGATCGAATAACCCAGCAATATCAGCATCGGAGAGTACACCGATCCTCCACCCTGGCCAAACATTGAGAATATAAAAGCTATTACAAAAGCAAAGATGACCGCAGCAAGCACCGTAGAGTTAATATCCATAAGTGCAGATCCTTCTAAAATTGCTTCCTAAAAGGAGCATAGTGATATATTGATTCCCAAGTATTCGAAACATACTGGTAATGCACCTTCCTCCATTTATCAGATGTTCTATATGTGTGCTTATTTGTAGGATTCCATTCCCGCCAGTTGATCAGCTTGTCGCGCCAGAAATTGGTGGCTGCAAAAAACAAGCTAACCACGTTGAGCAAAAGCGCGGCGGGTGCAGCTTCCGCCAGCGGCATACCCATGTAATAGAAGAGCGGTACGAACAGGAAAGCCGCGCCCAACCCGGCTATTGCCAGCAGGCCGGAAAAGATGAAAACCGCAAGGGTGTAGAAAACATAGAACCAGACAGACATCTTATTTCTCTGTGTCTGCAGCCTGTTGTAAAGCCGCTTCGATTTTCTTCGCGCCGCGATGACCAATCATCACGACCTGCTCATCGATGACCAGAACGGGGGTGCTCATCACACCGTAGGATATGATTTTCTCCACATCGGTCACGTATTCCACCCGAGCATCCAATTTCAGTCGTGCAACCAGCCTTTCAACATCCGAAACCATGCTCCGGCAAGCAGCGCAACCTACGCCAAGTACTTTGATGTTCATATCACATCACCAGGTTGAATAGATAGCCGATCATGATGATGGCCAGTGCAACCACACTGATGAAAATGGCTATGAGTTGCGGTTTGAGCACACGGCGCAGGATGACCATCTCCGGCAGGCTCAAGCCGACTACCGCCATCATGAAGGCCAGTACCGTCCCGAGGGCAGCGCCTTTTTCCATCAGTGCGTGCACAATCGGAATGACGCCGGCCGCGTTGGAGTAGAGCGGCACACCGACGAGCACTGCCGCTGGGACGGACCACCACGCGCCTTTGCCCATAATACTCACCAGGGCGCTCTCGGGAACATAACCGTGAATAACGGCTCCGATGCCGATGCCGATGATGACATAGAGCCAGACTTTGCCGACGATTTCCTTGGTGCTGGCCCATGCGATTTCAAAGCGCTGTGCCCAGGTGGGCTTATCAGGTAATATGCCGCCCTTGCCGGCCTTGATCTGCCAGACAAAGTCCTCTACGTAGCGTTCTAGTTTCAGTCGGCCAATCACCACCCCGGCGATGATGGCAATCGTCACACCGGAGAGCATGTACACGCCGGCCACCTTCCAGCCGAACATACCGAACAGCATCACCAACGCCACCTCGTTGACAACCGGCGCAGAAATCAGGAATGAGAACGTGACGCCGAGCGGAATGCCCGATTCCACAAAACCGATAAAGAGCGGCACTGCGGAACACGAACAGAACGGAGTGATGATGCCCAAGGTTGCCGCCAGAATGTTGCCCACGCCTTCGCGCTTACCGCCCAACCAGGCGCGGGTCTTTTCAGCGCTAAAGAACGAGCGCAGCAAAGTGATGGCGAAAATCATGCCACCTAGCAACAGGATGATCTTGGGCACATCGTAGAAAAAGAACGCCAGCGACGAGCCGAGATGGGAAGCGGGTGATAGCCCCAACAAGCCATAGGAAAGCCAGTTAGCAAATGGCTGGATGACTTTATAAGCCGCCAGCCAGAGTATTGCGGCCAGCCCAACTATTAAAAAGGCTTTCAGGTCTTGCTTCCGGGCAGGCAATGTCTCGAGTTGAGAAGAAATTTCTTGTTGCATTGTTTCAAATACCTATAAGCATGAAAAAAGTGTGTTAGCGTTATTTATTTTCCGGTAAAAATTGATCGATAGCCTCCAGGGCATGCGCGGCATAGATTGATCCTGGTCCACCCCCCATCATCAAGCCAACACTGACAGCCTCCAAAAGCTCTGCTCGCGTAGCCCCTGCTTCCACGGCATCGTGCACATGATAGGCGATACAACCTTCACACCCCACTACGATGCTAATAGCCACTGCCATCATTTCCTTAACCTTCCGGCTTAATGCCCCGTCCTCAATGGACTTTCTATGCAAGCGGGCAAAACCACTCATCGGTCCGGGTAGATCCTGGCCCAACTTGGCCAGGCCCTCTTCAAGGTGTTGGTGATATTCAACATAATTGGTCGTCATATACACCTCGTAGAGACAGCTGATTTATCAAGACATCGCATTGGCCAACCAGGTGGTCACTTCCGACTCAGTTGGAATACGACCAGCACAGACCACTTTCTCATTGATCACCAGACCAGGTGTACCCAGGATGGGATATTTTTTGATTTCCGCCCAATCAGTCACTTTGATGACCTGAGCTTCAATGCCAAACATGGCAAGTGCCTTGCGTGTTACGGCTTCAACATTTTTACAGTTTTCACAACCGGGACCAAGAACTTTGATCGTGAGCATTAGTATTCTCCTTAATAAGTAGTATGGTTATATGAGTTCTATAGCAGATCCGCAGCATTTGGTGACGCAAATACCGCACTCATTACATTTTTCATAGTCAAAAACAATCCGACCACCCTTACGAGTACTTTTATCCTCTACATATATGATTGCGTTCTCCGTACATGCTGGAATGGCTGGGCAGTATTGCCCTATGGCAGGGCATTTTTCTTCGTTGAGAACTGGTTTCATTCGATGACCTCAACTTGTGATTCGACGATGATCTCGGATTTAACCGAGTTCGCAACGAGACTATACTTTTGAGCTGATTGTAGTGCTCGGCGAGCACGGGCTTCGACAACACTTGCTTTTTCGCCACCTGCTGCGATGCGGATGATCGGGTAGAAATGTAAATGGGTAAATATTTCTGTGCGATCCAGCTCGATCAGCTTGGTTCCTTCAGCCCGGCAGTCGTATGACAAGAGATTTAACTTGAAACGCTCGGCTGCCCAGATGAACATCATCATGATGCAGGTATTGGCTGCAGCCACAAATGCATCCTCAGGTGTCAGTACACCCGGGTGACCTTGTGCATCGGGTGGGGCGGAGAAATCCATCTCTGGCCCGTTACCCATCACGATATGACCCCAGTGCTCGCCTTTCCAGGCAACGGTAGTATGGTAGGTGGCTGTGCGGCTCATCAGACAGCCTCCTTTTCGAAATAAACGGAATATTCTTCTAGTAACATCTCGCGGTATGCCTGTCCTTCTTCGGCTTGTACGGGATTGTAAATCTTGAGCAAATCCAGAAGCTCAGTAACGATTTCTGATCCGGGCAGTTTACCAGCCTCTTTGAACTGCTGGAAGATGACCGGCAGAGCGATCAGGGTTACACTCTGGCCGTTGATCATCACTTTCTGGATTGGGATCCCCGATCCGCAAGAGCAGGTGGCCTGGACTGTTTCTTTTATGTCAGGATTGGCCGTTTCGTTATCCACTATTGGTAAGTCAAATTCACCTTTGCGCCGATCCCACTTTAAGCCGAGGATCTGGTCAACCTCTTTCGCGATTTGTTCAGCGAGCAAATCAACTGCCTGCTTCCCGGCGTCATTCAGTTTTCGTAACCCCTGTGGCTGTGCCAGACCTTTTTGCTGCACCATTTCACTCACCACCAGGCTGACAGCTGGTTTTCCGGAATACATCTCGGTTCCTTTTGCAGCGCAGCGTAAATTGCAGCCATCTACGGCAATCGTCGGGTAAAAGCGGGCAAATGCTCGGTCGCCCTCACCGCCGGCCAGAAAAAGCGGTAGGCAGATGGTGACCGTATCAGCTGGGCGAAGCTGCTCTAATACCTTTAAGGCTGCCAGGCGTGTTACTGTGCCTTCGGCCAGCTCTTCGCCCGAACAAGCCACAATCCCAACTTTTTTCTTGGGAAGATCAACCATTGTTTTCTCCTCCGGTCCCAGCCAATGTGCTGTTTATAACAGTAGCTATCTCTTCTGCTAGTGCCCGCGCTAGCTGTTGGCCACCTTCGTTGAGCTCAGCAATCCCTTGTGGCTTGAACTGCTTATAGCGGCGATAAACATCCAGCACAGCATAATCCTGGGCGACCGTCCCACCGCTTTCGAGGACCATTTTGGTAGCGCAGGCTAGCTTGCAGCCATCAATTGTCACAGCTGGAGCTCCAGCTAGGGCAGCCCGTGCGCCTTCATCACCCAGGACGAGCATAGCCAGGGAAACTAATTGGGTATCCTCCGGACGTAAATCTTCGGTGACATCGTATGCAGCCTCACGGCTGACAGATCCATAGGTTTTACCTATCCCGCTGCAGGGTACAATTGCAACCTTGCGCGGCAAATGTGTGTCGCTCATCCTTTATTCAACTCCTCTTGTGCCAGAGATTTCATGTGCGCAAAGTAAGTCTGGGGATCCATCAGGCGTGGTCGATCG
>JBGPBQ010000196.1:0-7776 GCA_041481345.1 Anaerolineae bacterium | reverse complement strand
GGCATAGGTACTGAATTTGTGACCTCGGCGATAATCAAATTTTTTGGCAGCGCGGATTAATCCGATGTTCCCTTCCTGGATCAGATCTAAGAAAGGCACGCCGCGGCCCATATACTTCTTGGCAACACTGATCACCAGGCGTGAGTTAGCTGTGATCAGATGCTCACGGGCAAGCCAGCCATCTTCAATATGCAACTGAAGCTCGCCCCGCCTGCGGATGCTTATATTCCCTCTTGCTAATTCCTCGCGCGCCAGTCGACCTTGTTCAATACGCTTAGCTAGTGTTACTTCCTCTTCTGCGGTTAAAAGTGGTACACGTCCGACCTCTTTCAGGTAAAGCCCAATCGTATCATCGGTATCGATATTGGCGAGATAATTGTCATCTACAACAACGGCGCGATGGGTCTCCTCTTCAGCTTCTGCCTCTTCAACTGCTGTCAGCTCGTCCTCTGTGGGCGCGCCAACAGTGACATCATCCATGTAGGGTATCCCGGCACTGATTAAGGCCGCGAAGGCTTCCTCAAGCTGATCAACGTCTTGCTCAGCTTCAGGAAAGAAGCTCAGGATATCATCAATGGTGACAAAAGATTTCTTCCTGCCCAGTTCAATCAATCTGGCTAGAGCAGGATGTTCATCCTCTCGATTTGCTAGGGCATTTATTAACTCTTCATCAATCATTTTTACTCCCTAACCGGCTTAATCACCGGAGTAGGAACCATTAATTTCATATTCAGAATACACTTTTTTTCATTGAAAATCAAGTACCAATTCATAATAATTCCATCCATTATCCTTTTATGGCGTTGGAGTTGATTGGGCTGTAGGTGCAATCGGTGTGCCTGTCTCGGTGACTGTCACTTCAGGAGTAGCGGTTATTAGCAAAGGTGGCTTTTTTAACAAATTTAAGACGTCATCCAGTATCACATTATTCACAATGACAATCGGGCCAGAATCCATCCGGAGATAATAACCACTTTTTATCGCCGTTAGCGCACCAACATATGTGACTACTTGCGTACCATCCATAGTTGTCAGCGTAATGGTATATGCTGGTGTTGCCAGACCAAATGAATCAAGCGACACTGATTGCGTCAGCGTATTTTGTACTTGAGTTGAAAGCAATTGTGAGTTAAGAGATTCAATCTGACTTGAATCAGCTTGATCTACCGGCACATCTTTAATTGCCCATTTTGAAGCTCCTGGATCCCGATAGAGTTCGATGTTTTTTCCAGCACTATTTGTGATATTAATTCTGTTGATCTCTGCACTCGTTAGGCTATACAATTTTACGGGGAGTGCAGTTGGCGTGGCTGTGGCTGTGCTATCAGTTTTATTTGACTGGTAGCGCTGAAATAACCAGGCAAAGAGTACCAGCACACCAAAAACTATCAACAGGATCCAGGTTGAACGGCGTACCATAAATAATTACCCCTGTCTCCTACGAGCTATCCACATCCCCACTCCGCTTACTAATATGATGCCAGGCAAGACGATCAATGAGCCCAATAATATAAGCCCCAACGTGTATGACTTGGGTTGGACCAGAGTACGCTGAACGGTAGTCTTGGGAGTCAGGCTGATCAAATTTTCTTCTTTGGCAGCCCAATCGATTGAATTCACGATCAGGTCACCATTTCCATAAGTTCCAAAATTTCCATTTAATGCAAAATCAGAATCCCCGAAGACCACTAGCCGTGAATTATTACTCGTTCCTTGTGCTACTGCTGCTATGGAAACTGGGCCAAACTTGTCTGCTCCCTGATCTGGTTTCATAGTACCTGCATTAACTGATGCCATATCCGTCTCTGCCCAGGATTGTTGTGCGGTCATGATCAGCAGGGTTCTCGTATAGTCAGCGCTGGCTGATTCGCTCGTTGTGACGCTCCGTGCGGTTGGGAAAAAAGTCCCCATCCCGTTCATTTTTTGAGTGATGGCATGTTGACCATACTGATTGGCTATGGCAAGGAATGGTTGTTGGTAGATTTGATTAGCTTGTAAATCTACGATGATATCGTTTCCCAGCACAATCCCATACGTCTGAGCTATATCATTTGCTAACGGGTCAGGTGAATCCCCATATTGCGTTACCACTAAGGGTTCTTCCATCACAACCGTTGAGCCACCATTTTTCATATAAGCATCCAACAAACTCACTTCAGCATCCGAAATGGGTTTCATCGGACCGGCTACAACAATCACGCTCGCATCACTCGGAATTTGATTTGTAGATAATAAATTCAGCGATAAGACGGTATAGTTTTTAGCCTCCAACGCAGACTTTAATTGAGAGTATGTCTGGTCGCCACTTCCTTCAAGCGGGAATTCTCCATGACCAGTCAGGAAATAAACTACATGTGAACCAGGATTCATAAGACGGACCATCGCGCCTGTGATATCAGTTTCAGATATGGTCGTCACTGGCTGCTTCGAGCTTCCCAAATATAGTACGATGGTTCCGTCCTTCGTAATCCCAGCTTCACTTGCGGCAGTTGGACTCTTGTTGGGATCGATAAATTCATATTGGAATTTTCCACCCCCATCATAAACATATTGATCGAGTATAGTTTTTGCGTTTTCCTTTGAAGAGGAGACTGTAGTAGAAGATGTAAAGAAAGCTTTCGCTACAACTTTATCCGGCAGGCTTTTTAATACATCAACGGTCTCTTTTGCCAGGGTATTCGACTGATTCTCCGTTAAATCCCAGCGCTTGGTATTTTTATATACTAGGAAATTAATCACCACCAGGATGCCCAGGAAGGCGATGGATATGATCAAAGCATTGCTACCATATTTTGCCTGTCGACCTGTCAGTCCTCTACGGACTGCCCCAGGGTCCATCGCCACGAATACTGCTAAACCAATCACAAACACACCCAGGCAAATCTGTAATGCCAGGTTCCATTGACGCTGGACAATATATAAACCTGCAGCAGCTAATAAAGCCAACAGAGAAATGATGAGTGCGCCCCACCGAACAATCTGACGCCAGCTGGTTTTCATTAGCGCCACCTCCTCATTTCTACAGATACCGTTCCAAGGAATAATGCCAGTGAGGTAATACTCAGATAATAGACGACATCACTCAAGTCTATGGTTCCTTGGAAGAAGTTCATATAATGGTCGATGAAATTGAAATACGTCAATATCTGCGAACCTAATCCTCCCGTTGTAGATGAAGCTGGACGAACCAGCCAGAAGATCAGAACCAATACCAGGCTGATCATGAATACGACCAGCTGGTTATTAAACAGCGACGAGACAAACACACCAATTGCCACCAGGCTGGCAACCATGAGAACCAAACCGAGATAACCGGTGAGTAATATCCCCTGATCAATGCCGGGCTTAACCAAAAAATTCAACACAATTGGGAAGATCCATGTTACTGCCAGCAAGGTGAGCATGAATAAAAACGCGCCCAGCCATTTTCCCACCACCAGCTCCCAATCCTTCACCGGTGCAGTGAGCAATAGCTCCATCGTACCCATACGCATCTCTTCTGAAATCGACCGCATTGTGATGGCAGGCATGACGAACAAAAGCAGTGTCACCATTGGGCTGATGATGATTTGCACACTCGGTACATAGGGCTGGTAAGTAGACTGGATGATTGCATCACGCAACGCGCTATAGAAAAACCAACCCAGGAGAATCATAAAAAAGAATGCCACGACATAAGCTACGGGACTGATAAAAAATAGCTTGTACTCTCGACGGGCAATTATCCACACGTTTCGCATGAAATCCTTCCTTCACTCAAATATTCAACTAATTATTTCAAGGTAAATCCACCCACCTTTTACGGCATTTCTTCCGAATCATCCGTGTTCGGAGGCTCCGGTTCCTCTCGCGTCAGCTGTAGGAATATATCTTCCAGGCTGAGGTCAATATTCTTTAGTTCAAGCAAATCAAAACCCCCCTTGATAACGTTTCGAGCAATCACCGGTCGCAAGTCCTTTCCAGGCGGGGTTTCGACCTCAACTGCTCCTTCCTGATTGGATATAACCTTCCCTACCCCTGAAATCCCGCTGATCAGTTTTTCTAACCCATCGCCATCACCCTGGA
The DNA here is from genome assembly GCA_041481345.1 of Anaerolineae bacterium. Classification (GTDB taxonomy): domain Bacteria; phylum Chloroflexota; class Anaerolineae; order Anaerolineales; family UBA4823; genus FEB-25. The sequence continues at coordinate 3,711 of JBGPBQ010000196.1, read as the reverse complement.
CGCGCACCGAAACCCGCTGTACACCGGTCAAACCTGCCTGCAGCCGTTCGGGAGTGTCTTCCACAACGATCTCGCCCTTATTTATAATTAGTACCCGGTCGCATATTTGTTGTGCTTCTGAAAGGATATGCGTCGAAAGCAATACAGTCCGCTGTTTACCAATCTCACGGATCAGCGTTCGGACCTCGCGTATTTGCGCTGGGTCCAATCCAATCGTTGGCTCATCTAGGATCAGCACTTCAGGTTCATGCAGCAGACATTGTGCCAGTCCGATGCGCTGGCGCAGACCTTTGGACAGGTTGCCAATATATCCATTGGCACGTTCCTCCATGTGGACAATATCCAGCACATCATCAACCCGCTCTTCAGCATTCTTGATGTGGCGTAAATCAGCCATAAATTTCAAATAATCAAATACGGTCATATCCGGATATAGAGGTACTGTTTCAGGTAAATAGCCGACCCTTTTCCTAACCTCGAGGGATTGGTCCACCACATCGAAGCCGGCCACCCGTGCAGTACCCATGGTCGGAGGCATGAAACCGGTCAGAATGCGCATGGTTGTGGTCTTGCCTGCCCCATTTGGGCCTAAAAATCCCAGGATTTCTCCTGAGTTGGCTTCGAATGTTAGATTATTAATTGCTCGCCTCGGGCCGTAGTCTTTCGTCAGTCCTTCCACTTCGATCATAAACATCTCCTGTAAAAACGAAGAAAAAGCACGGCAACCGACTCCCGGAGGCTGTGCTATCATCCTTGACTATGCAGTTAATAGCTTTACATAATCTATTTGAATAACGTATCGTGTCACTGTGTAAGACTATACATTAAAAAAAGGAACAAAGTCAAGTGGTTGATTGAAGTCTAATGGAATGCTAATCTATAAAAATCTACCAGACTTGTTTGACTTTTTCTATGTGATTAGGTAAAATATCGCGACCTGTGCGGAACCTTCAATAAATGAATCTATTAGACTTATTTTCCTTTCGGGTTACCCAGACGCAAATGTGTGTGGGCATTTTGTTTGTATACATCTAAATAGGTGGAGTGGAGGAGTGATGAATATATTATGGCTGGCCCGACATGGTTTAAATGGTTTTGAACAACTTGCTATTATCGGTGTGGTGGTAGTTGCGATCATCAGCTTGCTATATGCCTGGTACTTACGCGGTAGAGTGTTGGCTAAAGATAAAGGCACCGCAAAAATGCAGGAAGTGTGGAATGCGATCCGCATCGGTGCAAATAGTTATTTAAACCGCCAGTTACGATCAATCCTTCCTCTGATATTAATATTAACTGTCGTTTTATTCCTATCTGTATATATCGTTCCTCCCTCCATGGAAGCTCGCGAGTGGCATTGTATTTTCATCCAGGGTGTGGATGCTCGTAATATTCCCGCATTAACTGCCTGCGCCAATAGCATCACCCAGACGGGCACCCCCAAGGCCTACCAACAGATCTTGCTAATTATTGGTGTGGCACGCATGATTGGTTTTATCATGGGTGCTTCGTTCTCGCTGACGGTGGGTCAGCTTGGGATGCGCATGGCGATCCAGGCCAATGTTCGAACAGCATCGGCAGCCCGCCGGGGGTTTAATGAAGCCCTCTCGATTGCTTACTACGCCGGCACAATCACCGGGATGTTAACCGATGGGCTGGGTCTTTTAGGGGGGACCCTCATCTTCATGATCTTTGGTCGCGCCGCCCCAGATGCCCTGCTGGGGTTCGGCTTCGGTGGAACCCTGCTGGCGTTATTTATGCGTGTGGGTGGTGGGATATTTACCAAGGCGGCTGACGTCGGTGCAGACCTGGTAGGTAAAGTGGAACAGGACATCCCGGAGGATGACCCGCGCAATGCAGCCGTGATCGCTGACCTGGTTGGTGATAATGTAGGCGATTGTGCCGGTATGGCAGCCGATATCTTCGAAAGTTACGAGGTGACCATCGTATCAGGCCTGATCCTGGGTCTTGCCCTGGTCGCTCTGACCGGTGACTTAAAATGGATTGTTTATCCGTTGATCATCCGCGCGATCGGTGTGATCAGCTCAATTCTCGGCACCTTCACTGTCCCAATCTGGGAACAGTTCCCCATCAAGTTCCTGCGAGCCCATGATGCCGAAGAGGCCATGTTCCGTTCTTATGAAGTATCGAGCGTCAATACCGTGTTCTGGGCCTTCGCCCTGGCTTACTTTTACGCTCACGATTGGAGGTTGGCCGCCTTAACCGCCATTGGTGTGGGTCTTGCTGTGGTCTACAATCCGCTAACCTCCTATTTCACCTCCACCAAAAAGGCGCCGGTCAAAGAAATTGTGGAATCTACTCGTGGTGGTCCGGCAACCACGATCCTATCCGGTTTATCCGTCGGCATGGAATCCAGCGTCTGGGCGCTGGTAGTCATCGCCATCGCTTTTGCCCTGGCACTGCTGCTTTATAACAAAGATGGAACCACTTACGTGCTCTATGCTGTTGCCATGATTGGTATTGGGATGCTCAGCCACACTGGCAATAATGTCGCCATGGACTCATACGGTCCCATTTCAGATAATGCCAATGGGATCGGCGAAATGGCGTGGCATGACATGGATGATGAAGAAACTCGCAAAGCCCGCCAGATCATGGCCGACCTGGATGCGGTTGGAAACACTACCAAAGCCATTACTAAGGGCGTCGCCATCGCTTCGGCTGTGATTGCCGCAGTCAGTCTTTTTGCTTCCTTTATCACCGATGTCGGCCATGTCCAATCTCAGCTCGGTTTTCCCGTCATGGACTCCATCCGAGTGTCAGATACACGCGTATTTATCGGTTTGCTTCTCGGAGGTGCCTTACCCTGGTTATTCAGCTCCCTTTCCATCAAGGCTGTCACTCGTGCTGCGGGTCTAATAGTAGAAGAAGTCCGCCGCCAATTTCGCATCCCTGGATTATTGGAAGGTACAGTTCAGCCTGATTATGCCCGGGCTGTAGGTATATCCACCACTGCTGCTCAAAAAGAGCTGATCCCTCTTGCCACGATAGCCGTCCTTATGCCCCTGGTCATTGGCTTAATATTAGGAGTTGAGGCTTTGGGAGGCTTCCTGGCTGGCATCATTCTGAGCGGTCAGTTATTAGCTGTCTTCATGGCGAATACGGGCGGTGCCTGGGACAATGCCAAGAAAACCATAGAAGATGAACCTCGCAACCTCGAGGCGAATACCGGCAAAGGCTCTGAACGTCATAAGGCCGGTGTGGTTGGTGATACCGTGGGCGATCCCTTGAAGGATACCGCTGGTCCAGCATTAAACCCGATGATCAAGGTCGTCAACCTGGTCAGCCTGATCATGGCGCCCATTATCGTGAAATATAGTGGTTCGCCGGCAGTGTCTTATTCAGTCGCAATCGTCCTCTTGGTCGCTGTTGGATGGGCAATCCTTCGCAGCAAGAAACGCGCGGTTCCATTTGAGAAAACCGCTTGATTACCTCCCTGCTAAATCCCTCCCCAACCGGGAGGGATTTTTTTTATAAACTGGCTTCACTCTTGCATCTTCTGCCAGAATAAGGCATACTTAACATTGGGAGCCCTAAAATATGGCAATAATTTCATTACGTGCTTACAATCGTGAGATAGAAGGCATGATCGATAACGGACAACTGGATGAAGCAGTTGCTCATTGCCGTCATATCCTTACCACATTCCCGAAGCATATTGCCTCCTACCGTCTATTGGGGAAAGCTCATTTG
>JBGPBQ010000195.1:0-7900 GCA_041481345.1 Anaerolineae bacterium | reverse complement strand
TGGTCGATCGTACAGATCGAAGGGATTTGAGCATTTTCCAAATCGGTTTGCGCTTCATAGAATGGTGCATTGTCAATGGTAAATCCTTTCAAATTATATGGTGTTCTTATCGATGAACACAAACTGTCAGGTGGCTAGATAATAATCAGTTGTTTAAAGGTTCAAGTTCTTCGTGGGTCACCTAATATGGGGGTAATAATCCAATGAATTGCCTTATACTGAATATGAGCGATGGTTATCTTTAGGCTGCCAGTAGATATAAATAACATCCAAATACTTTTGCCGTGTGACTTCTCGCTTTTTTCCCGACCTAGAACCTTATAGGCGTGTATAGATTCAGGGCAATCACAGGCAATTACCCCATCTATTCAATGACCTGGTTGATTTGTCCCCACAGACTGAGTCGGGATAGGATTCTCAACTGAATTACCACTCCACAAAATAGAACTGACTCCTTATTGCACACCCAGTGTGTTTTTAACCGTAATATGGAAGGTTTCATCTCGTAACCGACGAGTTAGCTCAAATTCCTGCCAACCGGCAGGGACGCACGCGTCGATGATGAGACCAGTTTAGCTGGGATGCACCCCGATGATCCAGCGTGATTCCGCACATACCATCCAATATCGCTGTGTCGGTATCTGTACCCAGACTATCCGAGAATGAGTTCATTCGTTCTTAAATCACTTCAAGCTAAGCGGGTCAGGCGGTTGGTAACATCAAGCGCAAAACGTTGGATATGTTCCTGTATAAAGGGGATGATTTCTTTCTCAGGAGAGAGAATTAGTGGGGTCAGGTCCATTGCGTAAGACAGCCCGGTGGTGGCATCCACTCCATGAGATTCAAAATAAGTGGCATTGGCGCGCCGGCGTCCCAGGCTGGCCAGGTCGTAGCGCTTGCCACCAGAGATCTGCGAATCGAAAACTCCCAGCAATGTTACCAGCAGGTTTTCATGTGCAGACAGATCAAAGGCGACTTTATCGTCATCTACCATCCAATCAAGGTCACGCCAGACTTCGCATCCAAATAGCTTCTGAGGGCGCTCCGCTTCTGGCATGCTGCGGATGGCGGCGATGACTTTAAGCGCCGCGCCAACGTGAGTGTCGTGTTTATCTGCAAGATTATGCGTGTATACGAATTTAGGCTGGGCAGCCTTTAGGATCTGGGCAAGGTCCTCGATGGGCAGGCGGTCTGATCCCCCCTTGATAGCCTTGCTGGGGTAATCCAGCATCACCTGAGTAGCGTATTCACCGATGAAGGCAGCTTTCTTCTGCTCCTTGATGCGCACCTGACGCATGGCTTCATCAGTATAGGTTTTATAAAACCCCTTACGCGGAGAGCCGCGCCCATCGGTCAGAACCACCCCAGTGAACCATTTATCCTCCTGCTGGAAGCTTTCCAGGATTGGGCCAGTCGCCATGATCTCTAGGTCATCCTGGTGTGCGCTGACTGCCAGATGGGTTGTGCGGGCGAGAGCCGTTTCGGCGGGCAGCCCATCGGGGACGAAGATTTTAGCAGTGGGAAGGTGAAAGTGCATGCTACACTCCAAAATTTGAAACCAAGTTGTATTTATACTAATATCTATGTGATTCAATAGCCTACATGCTGCCCCTTCCGTAACTTTGTCAACTAAAGGCAGACTGGTGGCGGCAGCTTCGAGGCGCGTGTCTTCAGAGTTGTAATGATCTCACGGTAGTGATATTCGGGGTCAGAAAGTACAGTTTACCCATTTTTATTCTTTTGTCAATATTTTCTAATGAATAGCGGATGCCACCCTGTGCCATGACGCACATTGATACACGAGAGCGAGGATTGAAGGGGAGAGTAGAAAGAGTATAATACTTTCAACTTATCGGAATAAATGAGAGAGGAACACCATGGAAAATGATAAAACCAGCTCGCTCATCTTGACCAATGCCCAACTTCAGATAGAGCTGCTGCGGTGCGAGTATTGCGAGGAGAAACCGTGCAGGGAAGCCTGTCCGGCTAACTGCTCTCCGGCAGATTTCATCATGGCGGCTCGCATCGGGAATCCATCAGACATCCTGCGATCGGCGGCTGAGATCATGCACGCCAACCCCCTGGGAGGGGTCTGTGGGATGGTCTGCCCGGATTCGCTGTGCATGGCAGCTTGCACGCGCAAGAAATTCGATGGCGCCATCAATATCCCGCTCGTCCAGGCAACCATCATCGAGCTGGCGAAACGCCTGGGAGGCATCCCTGAATTCTCCAAGCCAAAATCAAACGGGGTAAAGGTGGCTGTAATCGGTGGAGGGCCAACTGGACTGGGTGCGGCAGCTGTTTTGGGACAGCTGGGCTATACGGTGGATATCTTCGAAGGACGCAACCGTCTGGGTGGGATGATGAACTTAATCCCCGAACATCGCCTGGACAAAAAGGTAATCGAAACGGACATTGAGTTTGTGCTGTCGTTGGGAAACATCTGCGCAAAAACGGGAAGCAGGGTTGATCACCCCGAGAAATTATTGAAAAATGGGTATAAGGCTGTCTGCATCACCGCCGGACTGTGGAAACCAATCGAATTGGGCATCGAGAATGAAGACCTGGCGATAAAGATGGTAGATTTATTGGCCAAGCCGTATGCCACCAAGTTTGACGGGCGAGTGGCGGTCATCGGTGGCGGTGCGACGGCGATCGACTGCGCCATCACTGCCAGGCAGCAAGGCGCGAAGCACGTGGAGCTATTCATGCTGGAAAAACTGGCTGAGATGCCCCTCACCGCCAAAGAGCGGAAGGAATTGCTGGATTTCGACATCGAGGTGAACGGGCGCATCCGGGTGACCAAGGTCATCAAGCATGGCAGGAAAGTTTCCGGTATTGAAACCATTAAGGTTGGGCTGCCTGATGGGAAACCATTCAGCCCGGCGAATATGGCTAATGTGCCCGGCACAGAGGGGATGCGAGGAGATTTCTCAGCGGTCATCGTGTCGATCGGGATGCGAGCGGATTTCTCTCGGCCGATTGGCGAAGGACTGTTTTACGCCGGTGATATTCTTACGGGACCGAAAACAGTCGTCCAGGCCGTGGCATCGGGTAAGAATACGGCACTGGCGATCGATGCCTACCTCAAAAACAAGCCAAAACCGGAGATCGAAAAACCGACCAAGTCTTATTATGCCCTGCCCGGGTATGAGCGCGTGCCGGTACCTTTGGAAACCGAGTTTTTCGGTCAGTCGATCCTCTCCCCATTCCTGATCTCAGCTTCCCCATCTACGGATGGCTGGGAACAGATGAACAAGGCGTACGAAGCTGGTTGGGCTGGCGGTGTGATGAAAACCGCTTTTGATAACGTCCCCATCCATATCCCCGGGGAATATATGTTCACCTACAACCCGTTCACCTACGCCAATGCGGATAATGTCTCCGGTCATGCGCTGGACAGGGTGTGCCGGGAGCTTGAGCAGCTGGTGAGGCAGTGGCCCGACCGCCTGACTATGGCCTCGACGGGCGGTCCGGTCACAGGCAATGATGAGACTGATTCGGCCGGCTGGCAATCCAATACCAGGAAATTGGAAGTGGCTGGGGCTATGGGGATCGAGTATTCGCTGTCCTGTCCACAGGGAGGTGATGGAACCGAAGGCGCTATTGTCTCACAGAATGCGGCGTTAACTGCAAAGATCATCGACTGGATCATGCAGGTGGGCGATCCAGACATTCCAAAGCTGTTCAAATTGACCGCAGCAGTCACCTCCATCGCGCCCATCTTGAGGGCAATCCGCAAGGTGCTCGACCAATACCCCAACAAGAAAGCAGGCATTACCCTGGCGAACTCCTTCCCCACCCTGGCATTCCGACCGGTGGTAGGACGGGTTTGGGAGGAAGGGGTCATCGTGGGGATGAGCGGTGAGGGCGTCACCCCAATCTCATACCTGACCCTGGCGCAAGCAGTCCCCGAAGGGATTGAAATATCAGGTAACGGCGGCCCGATGAATTACAAAGCAGCCATGGATTTCCTCGCCCTGGGTGTCAAAACCGTGCAGTTCTGCACCATCGTCATGAAGCATGGCTATGGCGTCATCCGCGAGCTCGAATCAGGCGCTTCCTTCCTGATGCAGCAGCGGGGGATCGACTCGATGAAAGAGCTGATTGGCATCGCCCAGCCGAACCCCATCACCGACTTTATGGCGCTGACGCCGGTCAAAAAGATCTCTGAAGCCAATTATGACTATTGCGTATCGTGCGGGAACTGCGCCCGCTGCCCGTACCTGGCGATCACACTGGATGATCAAGGTTTGCCTCACACTGACCCGGCTCTATGCATTGGCTGCTCGATTTGCGCCAAGAAATGTTTCGTGGGTGCCATCTCGATGAGAGAACGCACGCCCAAAGAACTTGCCGTGCTGAGGGAAAACTAGACTCGAAAGGATCAACATGACCACTCGCTTCGAAAATGGAATCGTCGTCACACTTGGAGAACAGAACCGTGTGATCTGGAATGGCACTGTCGTTACTGATGGTGAGTTTATCGCTGCGATTGGCACTGCTAATGAAATGAAACAGCGCTACCCCGGCGGGGAGGGCGTTGATTGCGCGGGGAAAATCATCCTGCCTGGGTTCATCTGCACCCACCACCACTTTTACTCAACCATGGCGCGTGGGATGAGCATCCCCGGTGAACCGGCCTCCAACTTTGTGGAGATTCTCGAGCGGCTGTGGTGGAAGGTGGATCGCGCCCTGGACGAAGAAGACATCACCCTCTCAGCCCAAGTGCCGTTGATTGAGTGCATCCGCAACGGCACGACTACGGTAATCGACCACCATGCTTCTCCTTCCGTACGGGATGGCTCGCTCGATATGATCGAAAAGGCCGTCCGCCAGGCAGGTATACGCGCCTCCCTGTGCTATGAAGTATCCGACCGGAATGCTGCCGGTGGAGGGGTTGAAGAAAACAAACGATTTATCAATAAGGTAGGCAAAGGCGATGGGCAGATTGCGGCGATGATGGGAATGCACGCTTCATTCACATTGTCGGATGCTACCATTGTTGAGTGCGCTGGTTTTGCCCGCCAAGCAGGTGTGGGCTGCCACATCCATGTCGCCGAGGATGCTGCAGACAGAGAAGATTCGATTACCAAATACGGCGTACCTACGGTAAAACGGCTGGACAATTTGGACGTGACAGGAAAAAAATCCATTTTCGTCCACTGCGTCCACATAGACGAATCAGAGATGGATATCCTGGCGGCTACCGGGACGAGCGTGGTGCACAACCCCGAATCGAATATGAACAACGCTGTCGGCGTCACGCCATTGCTGAAGTTGTTGAATCGAGGTGTACTGGTTGGGTTAGGCACGGATGGCATGGGCTCAGACATGCTGGTCCAGATGCGCTGCGCCTACTTGCTGCACAGGCTTGCCAACCACGACCCCCGCGTCGCCTTCGTCGAAGCTCCACAGCTCCTGCTGCAGAACAATGCGACGATAGCTGAACGACAATTCGGGATCAAGTTAGGCGAGATCGCTGAAGGCCATCCGGCTGACCTGGCCATCATGGACTACCGACCTCCAACGCCACTCAGTGAAGCGAATTTCCTGGGGCATCTCATTTTTGGCCTGGTGGACGCCACCGTTGATACAACGGTCTGCATGGGTAAGATTTTAATGCAGGGTAAGCAAATCATGAGCATGGACGAAGAGCGAATTACTGCCCGTTCACGCGAGTTGGCTCCCAAGATGTGGGAGCGGTTGAAAGGACTTTAGCCAACCAAATTGATCAGCATGCCCAGCTGAATCGGGGGAGATGGGAAGGATGATTATGGAACGTGTAGCTTTATACCTGCAGGATGCGCATGACCTGCGGGATGGACTTGACTACGTTAGATACGCAGAAAACCGGGGTTTTGAGGCTATCTGGCAGGCGGAAAGCCGTCTGGTTAGAGATGCCATCGTGCCGATGGCTGCCTACGCAGCCGTAACCGAGCGCATCAAGGTCGGCTCGGGAGTGATCAACAACTGGACGCGCAACATCGGCTTATTGGCAGCCACCTTCCTTACCCTAGACGATCTGGCGCCGAACCGGATCATCTGCGGCATCGGCGCATGGTGGGATCCGCTGGCGAAAAATGTAGGTATCGATCGCAAGAAGCCGCTGACTGCCATGCGAGAGACCGTCGATGTGCTTCGCCGCCTCTTGAACATGGAGCGGGTCTCTTACGAGGGGGAATTTATCCACGTGAACGGAATAGAGCTGGATGTAGTGCACGGGCGGCGGGAACCGCGCCACGTGCCGATCATGATCGGGGCGACGGGTGACCAGATGATGGAGCTGGCTGGGGAAATTGCAGATGGCGTCGTCCTGAACTACTGCGCTCCGCCTGAACACAATGATCAGGCAATGGAGCTACTTGAGAAAGGCGCCAGGAAAAGTGGTCGTAGCGTGGAGGACATTGACCGCCCCCAGCTGATCGTCTGCTCGGTGGATGAGGATCATGACATGGCCTATGAATCTGCCCGCGGGCTGCTGTGCCAGTATCTGGCACAGCAGCCACACATTGCTAAATCATCCGGTGTGAGTGATGAGATTATCAGGGAAATCCAATCCATTTTGGGTTGGCCCGCCACCGAGGAACAGATTGACAAAGCCAAGCATTTTGTGACTGATGAATTGATCGATCGCATCACGGCATCCGGCACACCGGCGGAAGCCCGCATTTGCGTGAACGAGTACCGCAAGCACGGTTGTACCTGCCCCATTTTGTATCCGGTATGCGGGGATGTGAGGCTGTTGGTGGATACGTTCGCAGAGTGAATAATGTTTAGGCCGTAATACGCGACTGATATAAATACCAATTCTTATCCTGACAACCCCCCAGGAGCCTATCTCATGGGGGGTTGTGACATTGAATGGCCAGTATGCTATTCAAAATCTTGTGGATCCATTACTGTCATCCGGATATCCTGATCTTATCCAGATTTATTACGATAACTTCTTGAGGTAAGCTATGGTTGATACCTTTACTGCTCTCGATCAATACTGGCGTCCTTCATGGAAAGTGGATCTTCGATCGGCTCGATATGGGTCACAATGTTGGCATTCGAGATGGTCTCGACGACCCGATTTTCAACCTGCTCAGCCAGCGAATGGCTCTTACGGACGCTCCAGTTTCCCGGCACGAGCAGGTGCACTACCATGAACTTGCGGGCGGCAGCCTGCCTTGAGCGCAAGGCGTGGTAGCTCACACCCTGTTCTTTATATGAATCCAGGATCGATTTCACCGAAGAAAGCTCTTCCTGCGGGATGGCTACATCCAGCAAGCCGCGACCTGAGCGGACGAGCAGACGGTAACCTGTGAATAAGATATTCAGCGCTACCAGGATGGCGATGATCGGGTCCAGGCGAAGCCAGCCGGTCAGCCAGACCAATCCAATCCCTACCAACACCCCCGCGGTGGTCCACACATCCGTCATCAGGTGTTTTGCATCAGCTTCCAGCGTAATGGAGTTGTATCGCCGGGCGGCCCGCATCAAGATCATTGATACTGCAAGATTAATTAACGAGGCGCCGACAGAGATCGCCAGGCCCAGACCAAGCTTCTCCAATGCTACCGGGTGTAACAAGCGCGGCAGGGCAGTGATAACGATCGCAGCGGCTGCCAGCAGGATCATCCCACCTTCAAATCCACTGGAGAAATACTCTGCCTTGGAATAACCGAAGGTAAACTCATCATTGGCTGGACGGGTGATCAGCGTGAGCACCAGCAGTGCTACCACTGCGGCAGCCAGATTGACCATTGATTCGAGGGCGTCGGACAATAACCCGACCGAGCCGGTCAGGAAATAAGCGCTGGCCTTCATGGTAATGGTCACAACAGCAGCAGCAATCGATAACCAGGCATATCGGGTGAGAGGGATTTGTTTCTCGTCAGTGTTATTCGAATTT
>JBGPBQ010000194.1:0-8086 GCA_041481345.1 Anaerolineae bacterium | reverse complement strand
TTGCCAGAGCACTGTATCGCCCAAGTGAATATGCAGCATTGCGGGGAAATAAGCCATTACGCCACTAGCGCGAGAAACGTTCTCCGCGCCAACCAAGACGGTGTACGTTTGGGCTGAATTTGCGGATGCGGCAGCGGGCATTGCCAGGCCAGTGAACAAAAAAGACAGTATTACGATTAAACTTAAGATTGGTAATCTTTTCATTAATTTCCTCCTTTAGAAAATTAGATTTGAAATTGTTTGGATCAATATTCCCCAGTCGCAAATATTGTAACCTTTAATTTCAAAATATTTTAGAGAATCTAATTAACATCTTATGAGTATCGCGTTGCGATGCTTCCCACTTTTTCCAGGACGGGTGCACAATATTCACCATAATCAAGATGTGGCGATACGGCTGAAGATTGCGGGTGAAAAATAACGCTCCGAGAGGGATATGAGGCCAGCGACCGGGGCCGCTTGCTTATGCATCGCTCATTATAAACAATTGCGATGTTTCGGATCGTGATAACCACAAGGCTTTGGGCGTCAGAGAACGATGTACGCCCTCGTCATCCGAGATCGAGGGTCCCGGCGACAAAAGGCTAAATAGTCGGGTTGCAAACCCGACCTACAAGACGTAGGAATTTTTGGGATCGATGCTCCCAATGACCGTAAAAACGGAGATTGCGAGCAAAATATCTATGGTCGTGTTTATGGGATCGACTAATATGAAGGGATGGAAGGAGTAGATTGCTTCCCCCTCACAGCGCTCAAGGCACGGGTCACTTAGATTGCTTCTACCCCGAAAATCAGCGGGGACAGGCGCAATAACAGCAGATAGGCTATGGGCTAAGCAGCACCTGGACGCTGGTGAGGTGGTCGATGCCGGAGATGCGCGTACCGCTCTCACTGACTTGCAGCCGCACCCAGGTGGGAGTCTGCACCTGGTAGGGCACTTCGACGGTGTAGGGCACATCAGAGCCATCGGAAGAGGCGGTGATTAATACTTCCCGGTAGCCCACCACTGTCCCATCGGCGGTCACCAGCTGCGCCAGCAGCACACCCTCGGTGGGTTTGGCGACCCCGCTTACGATCAGCTTGCCACCCACGATGAGCTGGTTCGCAGCAGGCTCGCGGATCACGATCGGCTCGTCCTTCGGAGAGGCGGGGGTGATGCTGCTCGAGCCCATCGAGAGCAGGATCAGGTCGACCGAGTTGATCGAAACTGCCCGCCCGAACGAGTCGAGCACGCTGATCCTGAGCTGGCCAAACTCGGAGACGCGGGTCAGCTCGAACTGGATGTCCTGGTCAAGGTACAACCAATCAATCGGGTTGCTGATGATCCTCTGCACTTCCCGGTAGAGCAGGCGCGGCTCACCGCTCGGCTGGAGCGGCTCAATCCACAGCTCAACGTGGTAGTTCCCCGAGGGCATAGTGTGCAGGTTGGCGGTCAGCTTGAGAGGTGAAGCCACTCGTGACATGGGTCCTGGCGAATTGATCTGCACGCCGGCAGGGGGCAGGGTGGGTGTGGGCGTGATGGTGGGCGTGCGCGTCAAGCGCGGGGTGGGGGTGGCGCTTAGGTCAGGGGTGCGCGAGAGGCTGGGCGCCGGGCTCATGGTGACGGTACGCTCAAATGCCAGGGGGGTTGGGCTGTTTTGGTCTTGGGTGATAGCCTCTTGCGGGGTCGAAGTGGGCGAAGCGGGGGGAAAGTCTGCCGGTGTATTTGCTCGGGTTGGTGGGGCAGACGGTGTAGCGGTCTGCCCGGCGTTGACGGTCAACTGAACTACAGTGGGGATGTAGTCCAGTGGCAGGGGCGTGGGGATGGGAGTACCAGTCAGGCTTGAACAACCCACGCCCAGCATAAGCAGGACAATCGCGGAGAGAACGAGAGCGATTCTTCTCATTTTTATTGCAGTGAAGATAGGGAATGTTCTCGTTCTCTTAGTATTTGCATCACAGACCGTAGATGTCGCTGTATTTGCGGGTGAGGTAGCGCATGTAGGGCGCCGGGTCGATCTTGGTACCGGTCACGCGTTGGATCAGCTCCTGCGGCTCAAACTTGCTGCCGTGTTTGTGGATCTTCTCGCGCAGCCAGGCGAGCCAGGGGGCGAACTCACCCCGCCGGATCTGATCCGGCAAGTCGGGGATGTCCTTGTTGATCAGCTCCCACAGCTGGGCAGCGATCAGGTTGCCCAGGGCGTAGCTGGGAAAGTAGCCGATCATCCCACCCGACCAGTGCACGTCCTGCAAGACGCCGGTGGCATTATCGGGTGGCGTGATCCCGAGGTATTCCTGGAAGCAGCTATTCCATGCCTCGGGCAGATCCTTGACGGCCAGGGTTCCTTCCATCAGGGCCATCTCGAGCTCCATACGCAGCATGATGTGCAGGTTGTAGGTGGCTTCGTCGGCCTCCACCCGGATGAGCGAAGGCTGGACCTTGTTGATGCCCTTATAGAAGGCCTCCAGCGGCAGGCTGCCCAGCTGGGATGGGAAGTACTCCTGCAAGCGGGGGTAGAAATGCTGCCAGAAAGGCAGGGAGCGCCCAACCAGGTTCTCCCACATGCGGGATTGGGATTCGTGGATGCCGGAGGAAGCCCCGCCGAGCAGAGGGGTGCGGTCGAGCGAAGGGTCAGACCCCAGCTCATACATGGCATGCCCGGTCTCGTGCAGGGTGCCGAACAGGGCGGGGGCGAGGAAGTTGGGGTAGACGCGGGTGGTAATGCGCACATCCCCAAGCCCAAAGCCGGTGGTGAAGGGGTGCAAGGTCTTATCCTGGCGGCCGTGTTTCCAATCATAGCCCATCTTGGTGATGAGCTCCACGCCGAAGTCCCACTGCTTCTGCTCGTCGTAGGTAAAGTGTATGAAGGCATCGTCCACCTGGGGGCGACTGGCGATCTTCCGGATCAGCTCCACCTGCTGCGGGCGCAGGGTGTTGAAGATGGCTTTTATATCCGCCGTCTTGAGGCCAGGCTCGAATATATCCACCAGCGGGTCGTAGACCTGGTCATATGGGGCAAAGAACTCGGCATAGCGATGTGCCAGGTCTAGGATCTTCTCCAGGTAAGGTCGAAAGGAGGGGAAATCATTTTCGGCGCGGGCTTTCCCCCAGGCAGAATATGCCTCCGTGGTAACCTGGGAAAATTCCGTCACCCATTCAGTGGTCACCTTGACCTCTTTGTCATAGTTGCGTTTGGTTACTCTAACATAGCGGGCATCGAATGAATCGGGGTCGAGCTGAGAGACGTAAAGCTGAAGGTCGTCTAACAGCCTGCCAATCTCATCAGAGACGAATTTGACGTGGGCGATCTGTTGCAGGGTGGCGAGCTGCTGGCCGCGGTTCACCGCCCCACCAGGGGGCATATAGGTCTGCTGATCCCAGCTGAGCAAGGCAGACGCTCGCTGCAGGTCGAAAATTTCAGCCATACGGGTTTTGAGTTCTTGAAGTTGTTGTTCGGGTTGCATACTAGTCCTTTGTTACGTCAATATGTTCGAGATACCTCAAGCAGATCAAGAAGACTGCTCAAGGGTTGGATGATGCCCGGGTGAGGGTGAATGTGTCACCCAGGCAGGGCCGACAGAGTTAGGCTGGTAGCGGTGCAACCGCTTCCAAACGGGTCAGCCTGTCCGCCTCCTGAAGGGTGATCTAGACAATCTTCCAGCGCAGGGGTTCGCGGCGCAACGCGGTGAGCACCTCAGAGGCGATATCTTCCGCGGCGCGGTCCTGAGCTTCTTCGGTTTGTGAACCGATGTGAGGCGTGGCAACCACATTGGGATGGGCGACCAGCGCCGTGAGCCCGGGCGGCTCGGTCGCGTAGACGTCCAATGCGGCGGCTGCCACCTGCCCAGATTCGAGGGCTGCCAGCAAGGCAGTCTCATCGATGATCCCACCACGGGCGGCATCAATGATGCGCACGCCGCGCTTCATCTGGGCGAAGACCTGCCCGTTCACCATACCCTTCGATTCGGGCGTGAGCGGTAGGTGGAATGAAATGAAATCTGCTTTGGAATACAGCTCCGTCAGGGACACAGGTGAAGCGCCGCGTTTCTGGATCTCATCTGCGGGGACGAGGGTATCATACCCGACGACGGTCATCCCCAGACCACCAGCGCGGGCAGCCAGAGCTGTGCCGATGTTCCCCATGCCAACGATACCGAGTGTCTTGCCGGTTAGCTCGATGCCTTCGAGCTGCTTCTTGATCCACAAGCCCTGCTTCATGGTGCCATCCGCTTTGGGGATCATCCGGGCCAGGGCGAACATCATCCCGACCGCCAGCTCTGCCACTGCCAGGGAGGTGGACTTAGGGGCGTTGACCACAGTCACAGCATGGCTGCGGGCAGCCGTCAGGTCGATGTTATCCACACCCACGCCGGCGCGCCCTACCACCTTGAGCCGGCTGGCAGCTTCGAAAACCGCCGGGGTAACCTTGGTGCGGCCGCGCACCACCATGGCGTCATATTCACCGGCTACTTTCAGCAAGTCATCGGCAGTAATATCGGGTTTGTTGTCCACCTGGGCAGCGGAGCTTAAGATTGCGATGCCCTTCTCCGAGAGGCCATCTGTGATAAGGACCTTCCAGGTTGCCATAGAATACCTCCTTAGAATTTGAGCTTAAGGGAATGCAGTTAAGCCAATTTTACACCAAAAGGGACGAAGGCGAATGCATGAGGACTTTTGTCTGGAGTAATTGTGAAGATGGACACTTTTTGATGAAGTCAAAACAATGGGATTGTGTTAAACTATATACATCGATGCATGATTAATTGCGATATACGGGACAGTTCTTGCTGTAAGAGCCTAACTTCACTACGCATGCTACAAAGCGCTCAACCAGCTATGAAGAAATGTCGGATAGGTGCGACCTGAAAAAGGGAGGTTGGGTTTCGGGAAAAACGCTCAATTCAGTATGAGAAAAAACAGGATAGCCCCCACCTAGAGAACAGGACATAGATTATCAATGAGAATTGCCGGGAGATGTAACCATGAGATACGATTTTGACCACGTACCCAACCGCCGGCCCACAGACAGCATCAAGTGGAACAAGTTTCAAGAAGATGTGATTCCGTTATGGGTGGCGGATATGGATTACCCGGCTGCCGATCCCATCCAACGTGCCGTACGAGATCGTATTAACGAAGGGGTTTATGGATATCCCGATACACATTGCAGCTCCGGCTTGTTTACAGAATTACGGCAGGTGTTGGTGGATCGTATGCAGAGATTGTACAACTGGCAGGTCTCATCGGATGATCTGCTCTTCCTGCCGGGGGTCATCACGGGTTTGAACCTGACCTGTCAGGCGCTCGCTACACCCGGTGGGAATGTGCTGGTGCAGACGCCCGTCTATCCGCCTTTCCTCACTTTAGGTCAAAACGCTGGGATGGAACGCCATGATGCCGAGCTCAGACGGCGCAGCGATGGGCATTATGAGATCGATTGGGAGGCGTTCGAGGCCGGGCTGAACAATCGGACCAGGTTATTCATCCTATGCAATCCGCATAACCCGGTGGGGAGGGTGTTTCGCAGGGATGAGTTGGAGCGCATGGCGGAGATCTGCCTGCGGCACGGCGTGGTGATCTGCTCGGATGAGATCCACTGTGACCTGTTGTTCAAGGGGAAGAAGCATCTTCCCATCGCTTCCTTGGATAAAGAAATCTCCCAAAATACGGTTACCTTGATGTCACCCACCAAAACCTACAATATCGCCGGGCTGCAGTGCTCATTTGCCATCGTGCAGAACCCAGATCTCCGCAAGCAGCTGGAGCAATCCATAAAGGGGCTGGTGATGTGGGTCAACCTGATCGGTCTGACGGCGACACTGGCAGCATACCGGGATGGGCAGGAATGGCTGGATCAGGTGCTCCACTACCTGGAAGGCAACCGGGATTACCTCTATGAGTACGTGCGCGAACAGCTGCCCATGCTGCAGATGGTCAAACCGGAAGGCACCTACCTGGCGTGGCTGGACTGCCGTAATTCCGGCATCGTGGGGAACCCGTGTGAGTTCTTCTTAAAAATGGCGCGGGTTGGACTAAACGATGGGGCAACCTTCGGCTGCGGCGGAGAGGGGTTCGTCAGGCTCAACTTTGCCTGTACCTGGGTGCTGTTGACCCTGGCGCTCGAGCGGATGAAATCTGCCGTGGAGAGGGCGGCAGGGTAGCCCGGATTATTCGTAACGCAAAGCTTCGACCGGCTCGAGGTTGGCAGCCCGATTAGCGGGGTACAAACCGAAGAACAATCCCACTGCAGTGGAGAACAGGGTGGCGATCAGGATGATATCAATCCCGATGGAAGGGGTGATGTTGGCGTTGTTGGCTTTGGCAATCTGAGACACGATGATGGCGATGCTGTAGCCGAGGATAATGCCGATCACCCCGCCGACCAGGCTGAGCACAGCCGATTCGGCCAGGAATTGGACCATGATATCCGCTTTGTGCGCTCCAACTGCCTTGCGCAGCCCAATCTCGCGGGTACGCTCCGTCACCGATACCAGCATGATGTTCATGATCCCAATCCCACCCACCAGCAGCGAGATGGCGGCGACGCCGCCCAGGAAGATGGTCAACACATTGGTGATGGTGCTGGCTGTGGAGAGGAAATCCTGCTGGGTCAGGATGGTGAAATCATCAGCGCCGATGGCTGTTCTGTGACGGGTGCGCAGGATCTGGGCAACTTCATCGCTGGCAGCCGGGACGTCCTTGGGGCTGACGGCTTCCACCAGGAGCAGATCCACCTGGTCGGGTACGCTATAATGGATCAGTCTTTCCTGGGCAGTCGAAAATGGCACCATGACCTGGTTATCGGCATTGGAGAAGCCCGAGCCGCCCTTCGACTGCAGCACCCCGATCACGCGGAAAGGCTGACCTTCAATGCGCACGGTTTCGCCCACCAGGCCTTCCTGGCGTCCGAAGAGCTTGTCGGCGACTACAGAACCCAGCAGCACCACGGATGCCTGACCCAACATCTGTTCCTGGTTGATGAACTCACCCTCGGTCAGGTTGTACTTACGCACACTGGCATACTCAGGGGTCACGCCAGTGATATTGGTGGTGGTGCTTTCGCGGCCGATGGTGACTTTACCGCTGTCCTGGATGACGGGGGCGACCGCCATGACGGAGGGGGCCTGGAATGGATCGGCGATGGCGGCTGCGTCTTCAAGGGTGATGGGCTTTGGGTTGCGCACATCCTCCGAACCGCCGCGGAACACAAAAACCAGGTTGGTGCCGATGCCGTTGATCGATTCGGTAATGGTGGCTTGGGCGCCGCGGCCTATGGAGACCATGGCGATCACGGCTCCCACCCCGATCACGATACCCAGGATGGTGAGCCCGGCCCGGAGCTTGTTGGCGGAGAGGCTTTCGAATGCTTCGAGTACAGCTTGCATGACGTTCATAGCGCCTCCTCCACCACACCATCGCGTATGTGGATGATGCGCTGAGATTGAGCGGCGATATCGGCGGCATGGGTGACGATAATAAGCGTGGTGCCATGTTCGCGGTTAAGACTGAGCAGGAGCTCCAAGATCTCGAGTCCCGATTTGGTATCCAGATTCCCGGTAGGCTCATCCGCAAGGATAATGGCGGGGTCATTCACCAGGGCACGTGCAATCGCAACACGCTGCTGCTGCCCACCCGAAAGCTCATTGGGGCGGTGATGAACCCGGTCGGCCAGCCCGACAGACTCGAGGGCGAGGCGCGCCTTCTCACTCCTGCCTTTGGCAAGATTCGAGTAGCGCAAGGGAAGCTCCACATTCGCCAGGGCCGTGGAGCGTGAGAGCAAGTTAAAACTCTGGAAGACGAAGCCGACTTTTCGGTTGCGGATCGTCGCCAGCTGGTCATCATTCAACTTGGAGACCGTCTCGCCATCCAGGATATATTCACCTGAGCTAGGACGGTCCAGGCAGCCGATGATGTTCATCAGGGTGGATTTTCCCGAGCCGGAGGGGCCCATGATTGAGACGACCTCACCACGGGCAATCTTTATGGAGAGACCATTAAGGGCATGGACTTCCACTTCGCCCATTTTATAGACTTTGGTCAGGCTCACAGCCTGAATGACCCAACCGTTGGACGGAGCACCCTCGGGGCTGGTCGAGACGCTGCGAT